>JAFSUG010000005.1 GCA_017445385.1 Oscillospiraceae bacterium | reverse complement strand
GGATTACCCCAACTTTGTGCTTTGTCATGACGAAAAATTGCTGGCTCAAAACTGCGAAGCACCGCAAAGCGAGAGATTTTTGCGCAAGACAAGACAGAGAAAGAGGGAATCCTGTCGGATTCCCTCTTTTGATAACGCAGTGTTGCACGAAAAGATCCGCTTTGCGGCTGCATAATCCCTAACTTGCGCCGCCCAAGCGCCAAGGAGTTTTTCTATCAATCAATAACCCTGGGGGTTGTGGCTCTGCCAGTTCCAGGAATCGCGGCACATATCCTCCAAGTTCCGTTTTGCCGTCCAACCGAGGACGGTTTCGGCTTTCTTCGGATCGGCATAAACCGTAGCGAGGTCGCCGGGACGGCGCGGATCGATCACGTAAGGCACTTCAACGCCATTCACGCGCGAGAAGGTTTTCACCATGTCCAAAACGCTGTAGCCCTTGCCGGTGCCGAGATTGAAAACGTCGCAGCCGGTGCGCTTTTCCGCGTAGTGCAGCGCGTCGAGATGGCCTTGCGCCAGATCAACAACGTGGATGTAATCGCGCACGCCGGTGCCGTCGGGCGTGTCGTAATCGTTGCCGAAAATGTGGAGCTTTTCCAGCTTGCCAACCGCAACCTGCGAGATATAGGGCATCAGATTATTGGGAATGCCGTTCGGGTTTTCGCCGATCTTGCCGCTTTCATGCGCGCCGAGGGGGTTGAAGTAGCGCAGCAGTACAACGGAAAGCTCGGGATCTGCATCGCAGGCGCCTTTTAAGATCTGCTCGATCATGTATTTCGTCCAGCCGTAGGGGTTGGAGCAGTTGCCGGTGGGGGTGGATTCCGTCAGCGGAGCGGGCTGATCGCCGTAGACCGTTGCGGAGGAGGAGAAGACGAGCCGCTTTACGTTATACTTCGCCATAGCTTCCAGCAGCGTGAGCGTGGAGTCAAGGTTATTGCGGTAGTAGCGGATCGGCTGGCGGCAGGATTCGCCGACGGCTTTCAGCCCGGCAAAGTGAATCACGCCGTCGAAACTGTGGCTTTCAAAGAGCGCATCGGTTGCTGCCTTATCGCAAAAGTCAACCTCTACGAACTCCGGACGCTTGCCGGTGATCTCGGCAATGCGGTCGAGCACCTTGGGGGAGCTGTTGGAGAAGTTATCGGCAATGACGATGTTGATTCCTGCGTTTATAAGCGTTACCGCGGTATGGCTGCCGATATAGCCGGCGCCGCCTGTGAGTAAAACGTTCATGGAAGCAGCCTCCTTATCGAGATTTTACACAGAATACTATACCACCAATTAGAAGATCGGTCAATTGCATTCCTTCTCATTATTTGGTATAATTTTTATGAAAGGGGGGCAATTATGTGGCAAAACTCTATTTTAAGTATGGCGCCATGGGCTCTTCCAAAACGGCGACAGCGCTGATTACAAAGTATAATTACGAAGAGCGCGGCATGACGGTTTGGCTGCTCAAGCCGTCGGCGGACAACCGCGACGGCGCTTCTGTTGTGCGTTCGCGTATCGGCCTGCAGGCGGAGGCGGAGATCATCGCGCCGCAGGAAGACATCGGCGAACGGTTCAGCGAAAAACAGGGGATTGACGTGATCATCGTGGATGAATGCCAGTTCCTCACGCCGGAGCAGATCGATCAGCTTCGCCGGATCGTGGATGATTTCGATATGCCGGTGCTGTGCTTCGGACTGCGAACGGACTTTTTAACGAAGTTCTTTCCCGGCAGCCGCCGCCTGATGGAGATTGCGGACTCCATAACCGAGATCAAAACCATCTGCGATTGCGGCGCGAAGGCAACGGTCAACGCGCGCATCAGCCCGGAGGGCTACGTGATTACGCATGGTCAGCAGGTCTTCCTCGGCGGTAACGACAGTTATATCGCAATGTGCCATAAATGCTGGAAACGCTATATTGATGAAAACAGAAAGGTAAGATGATTATGGATTACAAAGAAATTCTTTCGAAGGTCGATCATACGCTCCTTGCGCAGGGCGCAACGTGGGAGCAGATCAAAGCGCTTTGCGACGATGCGATCCACTATCAGACGGCTTCCGTCTGCATTCCCGCTTCCTACGTGAAGCAGGCGAAGCAGTACGTTGGGGACAAGCTGAAGATCTGCACGGTCATCGGATTCCCGAACGGCTACAGCACCACCGTTACAAAAATGTTCGAAACGGTCGATGCCGTGCGCAACGGCGCGGATGAGATCGATATGGTCATCAACATCGGCTGGGTCAAGGATTGCCGCTGGAAGGATCTGCTTTCCGAAATCAAGGCGATCCGCGAAGGCTGCCAGGGCAGAGTGCTCAAGGTCATCATCGAAACCTGCCTGCTGACGGACGAGGAAAAGATCAAGCTCTGCGAGATCGTCACCGAATCCGGCGCGGATTATATTAAGACCTCCACCGGCTTCTCCACCGGCGGCGCTACGTTTGCGGACGTGGAGCTGTTTGCAAAGCACGTGGGCAAAAACGTAAAGATCAAGGCGGCCGGCGGCATTTCCTCGCTGGAAGACGCTGAAAAGTTTATATCCCTCGGCGCATCGCGCCTCGGCACAAGCCGCGTTGTGAAGATTATCAAACAGGAGGGCAAGTGATATGGCAAATTATCCGACGCCGCATATTAACGCAAAACCGGGCGACTTCGGCAAAACCGTTCTGATGCCCGGCGATCCGCTCCGCGCAAAATTTATTGCGGAAAACTTTTTGGAAAATCCCGTGCTTGTCAATAACGTTCGCGGCGTGCAGGGCTATACCGGCACGTATCAGGGCGTTCGCGTCAGCGTGATGGCGTCCGGCATGGGCATGCCGTCTATCGGCATCTATTCGCACGAGCTGTTCAACGTGTTCGGCGTTGAGCGCATTTTGCGCGTGGGCTCCGCCGGCGCGCTGCAGGAAAGCATCAAGGTGCGCGACGTTGTTTTGGGGCAGGGCGCTTGCACGGATTCAAACTGGGCGTCGCAGTTCCATCTGCCCGGCACGTTTGCGCCGATCGCGGATTTCACGCTGCTGCGCACTGCGGCGGAAACGGCGGAGGAGATGAATCTCCGTTTCCACGTGGGCAATATCGTATCGTCTGACAGCTTCTATGGCGACCATGACGGCGTTCCCGAAAAGCTGGACAACGTTTACGCATGGAAGAAGATGGGCGCGCTCGCAACCGAGATGGAAGCTGCCGCGCTTTATATGAATGCCGCGCGCTACGGCAAGCAGGCGCTTGCGATCTGCACGATTTCCGACCATATCCTTACCGGCGAAGTCACCACCGCCGAGGAGCGGCAGAACTCCTTTACGCAGATGATGGAGCTTGCGCTTAAGACTGCTGTTAAGATGGAGATGAAATAATGATGAAACGTGTATTTGTGATCGTGCTCGATTCGTTTGGCTGCGGTTATGAGCCGGATGCGGATCTCTTTGGCGACGTTGGCGCAAATACGCTCAAATCCTGCTTCCAATCAAACTATTTTCATATGCCGAACATGATTGCGGCAGGTCTCGGCAATATCGATGGCGTAGATTTCCTGCCGAAGGCGGAGCATCCCACAGGCGCGCACGGCAGAATGCGCGAGCGATCCATGGGCAAGGATACAACGATCGGGCATTGGGAACTTTCGGGCATCGTATCGCCCAAAGCGCTGCCGACTTATCCGAACGGCTTCCCGGAAGAGGTTTTGCGCCCGTTTCGTGAGCAGACGGGCAGAGGCGTGCTTTGCAATAAGCCCTATTCCGGCACGGACGTGATCCGCGATTACGGCGAAGAGCATCTGAAAACGGGCGATCTGATTGTTTATACCTCGGCGGATTCCGTGTTCCAGATCGCGGCGCACGAATCGCTCGTGCCGCCGGAGCAGTTGTATGAATACTGCCGCATCGCGCGGAAAATTTTGCAGGGCAAGCACGGCGTAGGCCGCGTCATTGCGCGCCCGTTTGAAGGGGAATATCCCTTTAAGCGCACAACGAACCGCCACGATTTTTCGCTGGAAGCGCCGGGCAAAACGATGCTCGATGCGATCTTCGAAAGCGGAAAAGACGTAATTGCCGTTGGCAAGATCCATGATATTTTTGCCGGCCGCGGCATGACCGAAACGATCTATACCCACGGAAACACCCACGGGCTGGAAGTGACGATGGAGCTTGCCGAGCGCGATTTTAACGGGCTTTGCTTCGTGAACCTCGTTGACTTCGATATGCTCTACGGCCACCGCCAGGATCCTGACGGCTACGCGAAAGCGCTTGCGGAATTTGACGCTTGGCTGCCCGGCTTCCTCAAAAAACTGAACAAGGACGATCTTGTGCTGGTTACAGCCGATCATGGCTGCGATCCTGCCGATCAGTCTACCGACCATACGCGCGAATACGTGCCGATTTTGGCGTTCGGCGACGTTGCGGGCAGCAACCTCGGAACGAGAAGCACCTTTGCCGATCTTGCCGCTACGGTTACGGAAGTGCTCGGCGTGCCGTTTGAATGCCCCGGCGAAAGCTTTGCAAAGGAGCTTGAAAAATGAACGGCAAGCAATTGATTGAGATCGCCGAGCAGGCGATGATGCGCGCCTATGCGCCGTATTCCGGCTTCTTTGTGGGCGCGGCGCTGCTTGGGAAATCCGGCAAGGTCTATACCGGCTGCAACGTTGAAAACGCCGCGCATACGCCAACGTGCTGCGCGGAGCGCACCGCGTTTTTCAAAGCGGTCAGCGAAGGCGAACGCGAATTTGAAGCGATTGCCGTCTGCGGCGGCGACCACGGCGATATAAAAGGTATCTTCCCGCCGTGCGGCGTTTGCCGCCAGGTGATGGCGGAGTTCTGCCCGCCGGAGTTTCCGGTTTATATGGGAACGGGCAAGGGCGAATTTGAGGCGGTGCAGCTCAAGGATCTGCTGCCTTATGCGTTTACCGCCGATGCCCATATGAATGGTTAATTTTTATGCAGGTTGCCCAAAAATGCCAATCTTGATTGACTTTTTTTGCTGACTGTGGCACAATAGCCTGTAGGAAACCCAAAACTATACTTTGGAGGAAACAATTATGAAAAAACTGCTTGCATTGCTGCTGGCTCTGACGCTCGTGTTTGCGCTCGTTGCCTGCGGCGAAACCACGGCTCCCGAAACCGAAGAGCCTGCAGAGCCCGTCGCCAGCGACGTGAAGGTTGCGATGATCACCGACTACGGCGATATCACCGACCAGTCCTTCAACCAGACGACTTACGAAGCCTGCAAGAGCTACTGCGAAGAAGCCGGTCTGGAATTCAACTACTTCAAGCCCGCTTCCGACTCCGACGCTGACCGCGTTGCGATGATCGAAACCGCGATCGACGGCGGCTACAACGTTGTTGTAATGCCCGGCTACGCATTCGGCAATGCGATCAAGGAAACCGTTGACGTTTATCCCGACGTGACCTTCATCGCGCTTGACGTTGGCGCAGGCGACCTCGGCGAAGACTTCACCGTTCCGGCAAACCTGTACTGCGCTGTTTACCAGGAAGAGCTGTGCGGCTACATGGCCGGCTACGCAGCTGTGAAGCTCGGCTACACCAAGCTCGGCTTCCTCGGCGGCATGGCAGTTCCGGCAGTTGTCCGCTATGGCTACGGCTACGTTCAGGGCATCGACGCTGCTGCGGCAGAGCTGGGTCTGGAAGGCGTTACCGTGAACTATGCTTACGGCAACCAGTTCTACGGCGATCCCGATATCACCGCTGCGATGGATACCTGGTATGCTGACGGCACCGAGGTTGTGTTCGCTTGCGGCGGCGGCATCTACTCCTCCGCGGCAGAAGCAGCTGCGAAGGTTGGCGGCAAGGTCATCGGCGTTGACGTTGACCAGTCCTTCATCATCGACGGCACTTACGGCGAAGGCATGACGGTCACTTCCGCAATGAAGGGCCTGGCAGCCACCGTTAACACCATGCTGGCGAAGGTTGTTGCCGGCGAATTCGAAGGCGGCAAGATCGAGTCCCTCGGCCTCGTTTCCGAGAATCCGGAAGAGAACTACGTGCAGCTTCCGTCGACTACCCAGTTTGCAGAAACCTTCACCGAAGCCGACTATGCAGCGCTCGTTGCTGCAATGTACGCCGGTGAAGTAACCGTTAACAACGACATCACCGCTGCTGCGACTGATTTCGCAACGGTTATCACTGTCAACGACATGGGCAACCTGAAGTAAAATTATTCTTAAAAATGCAGCTTCCAAATGGAAGCTGCATTTTTTGTTAGATTTTACGGTTAAATCATCATTCCTTTTTGATGGCATATCCTGTATAATATTGTTAGCATTATAAACAAAAGAGGGAGCGTGATTAAACTTGGAGCAGAACTACGCAATCGAAATGCTGAACATCACCAAGCGATTCCCCGGAATTGTCGCAAACGACAATATCACGCTTCAGCTGCGCAAAGGCGAAATCCATGCGCTGCTGGGCGAAAACGGCGCCGGCAAATCTACGCTGATGAGCGTGCTGTTCGGCCTGTATCAGGCGGAAGAGGGCACCATCCGCAAGGACGGCGTTGAGGTGGAAATCAAAGACCCGAACGACGCCAACGCGCTGGGCATCGGCATGGTGCATCAGCACTTTAAGCTCGTTGAGTGCTTCACCGTTCTGGATAACATTATCCTCGGCGTTGAACCCACCAAGGGCGGTTTTCTGCAAAAGGCGCAGGCAAGGGAAAAGGTTCTTGCGCTTTCCGAGCGGTATGGCCTGCGCGTTGACCCCGACGCGCTGATCGAGGACATCACGGTTGGTATGCAGC
Source organism: Oscillospiraceae bacterium (assembly GCA_017445385.1). Lineage (GTDB taxonomy): Bacteria > Bacillota > Clostridia > Oscillospirales > Oscillospiraceae > RGIG3566. Next base: position 46,780 of record JAFSUG010000005.1, on the reverse strand, counting down.
AGAGAACGGAAATTCTGAAAATGCTCTATCGTGATAACGAAATCCTGATCTTCGATGAGCCCACGGCAGTTTTAACGCCGCAGGAGATCAATGAACTGATGCAGATTATGAAAAACCTTGCGGCAGAGGGCAAGAGCATCCTCTTCATTTCGCATAAGCTTGCGGAAATCATGGAGGTGTCCGACCGCGTCACCGTCCTGCGCAAGGGCAAGTACATCGGCACGGTTGAAACGGCGAATACAACCGTTGAAGAGCTTTCGGCGATGATGGTTGGCAGAAACGTCAATTTCCACGTTGCCAAAACGGAAGCAACGCCGGGTGATACCGTCCTGGAGATCGACCATCTCTCGGTTGCATCGAAGCTGCATAAGAAAAATGCCGTAAACGACGTTTCTCTGAAGGTTCGCGCAGGCGAGATCGTCTGCATCGCCGGCATTGACGGCAACGGACAGTCCGAATTCATCTACGGCTTGACAGGCTTAGAGCCCGTTTCCGAAGGAAAGATCCTGCTCAAGGGCAAGGATATTACCCACAGCTCGATCCGCCAGCGCAGCCTTGACCACATGGCGCATATCCCGGAAGACCGCCATAAGCACGGTCTCGTTTTGGACTATTCGCTGGAGGACAACCTCGTTCTGCAGCGGTATTACGAGCCGGAGTTCACGAACGGCGCAGGTTTCCTCCGCCGGAAAAACATCCGCGCTTATGCCGAACGGCTGATTGAAGAGAACGATATCCGCTCCGGCCAGGGTCCCATCACTCCGGCGCGCAGCATGTCCGGCGGCAACCAGCAAAAGGCGATCATCGCCCGCGAAATTGATCGCGACCCTGATCTGCTCGTAGCCGTCCAGCCGACGCGCGGTCTGGACGTCGGCGCGATTGAAAGCGTGCATAAGCGGCTCGTTGAATGCCGCGACGCAGGCAAGGCAGTCCTGCTCGTTTCGCTGGAGCTGGATGAAGTTATGGACGTGCCCGATCGCATTCTCGTGATGTATGAAGGCGAGATCGTCGGCGAACTCGACCCGAAGAAGACAACGCAGGAAGAGCTTGGCCTTTACATGGCGGGCGCAAAGAGAGATGAGGTGAGCGCATGAGAAAAGTCTTCAAAAATGAAGCGGTGCAATCGCTGATCGCGTCGCTGCTTTGTATCGTCCTCGGTCTTTTGATCGGCTATATCGTTCTGCTGTTCATCAATCCGAGCGGCGCAACGCAGGCAATTCTTGCCGTTATCCGCAACTTCCTCAATACCTCGCGCGCAAATCTCCAGGTGAAAAACTTCGCAAATACGCTTGCGAAAACCGCGCCGCTGCTGATGTGCGCGCTGAGCATCCTGTTTGCGTATAAAGTCGGCCTTTTCAACATCGGCGCTGCCGGCCAGTACGTTGCCGGCGCATGCGCGTGCCTGTATGCCTCGCTCGCATGGGGCTGGGGCTGGCTCGCGTGCATGGCGTTTGCAATCGCTGTCGGCGCGCTCTACGGCGCAATCGTCGGCTTCCTGAAAGCGTATTGCAACGTCAACGAGGTCATCAGCGGCATCATGCTCAACTGGATCGGGCTCTACGCCGCGAACATGATCCTCTCGAACGTCAAAGAGCCCACAAGTCCCTATACCGTGCATCTGAAGGATGCTGCGCCGCAGGCAATCCTGCCGTCGCTTGGACTTGGGCAGTTCTTTGAAAACAACCAGTATATCACGATTGCCGTTCCGCTTGCGATCGTGCTTGCGGTTGTGATCCTCGTTGTGCTGAATAAAACGCGGTTCGGCTATGAGCTGCGCGCAACCGGCTACAACAAAAACGCCGCAAAGTACGCCGGCATGGCGGAAAAGCGCAATATCATCCTCACGCTGATGATCGCCGGCGGCCTTGCCGCGCTCGGCGCATCGCTGCTGTATCAAACGGATTATATGCAGTGGGAAGTTACCGCATCCTCCGTGCCCAGCATGGGCTTCAACGGCATCGCCGCGGCATTCCTCGGCGGACTGAACCCCATCGGAACGATCTTTGCATCGTACTTCATCCAGCATATTACCGATGCAGGCGCGTTCGTGGATAAAACGATGTACTCCTCTCAGATCTCCGATCTGATCTCCTCGCTGATTATTTACCTTTGCGGCTTCGTGCTGTTCATCAAGCATACGATTCGCGCAGGCGTTGCCCGCAGCGAAGAGCGTGAACGCCGCAAGGCACTTGCGAAGACCGAGAAAGGAGGCGAGGCATAATGTTGCTGCTCGTTCAGTACACACTGATTTTCGCGTCCGTCCTCGTGCTTGTTGCCCTCGGCGGATGCTTCTCGGAACACTCCGGCGTTATCAACCTGGGTCTTGAAGGTATCATGGTAATCGGTGCGCTCGGCGGCGCGCTTGTGATGCGGTATATGACCGGCCTTGTTTCTCCGGCGGTGCTGGTCCTGCTGGTTCTGCTCGGCGCGGTCGGGCTCGGCACGATCTATTCCGCGCTGCTCGGCGTTGCGAGTATCCGCTTCCGCGCGGATCAGACGCTTGTCGGCACGGCGATGAATATGCTCGGCGTTGCTGCGGCAACCGTTCTCGTTAAGGCGATCAACACTGCTGCTGACCCGAACGACGTTTCCTCCACCATCAAATACGTGGAAGCGAAGAAGGCGTTTTTGATTAACGTGGGCGGCTTTGAGCTGAACTGGTTCATGCTGATTGCCATCGTTGCGCTGGTTGCATCGGCGATCGTGCTTTACCGCACGCGCTTCGGTCTGCGCCTGATGGCTTGCGGCGAGCATCCGCAGGCAGCCGACTCCGTTGGCATCAACGTGCATAAAATGCGCTGGCGCGGCGTTCTGATCTCCGGTATGCTTGGCGGTCTGGGCGGTATTTGCTACATCCTCGCCGGCGTCAGTGAATGGAAATTTGAAAACGGCGTTGCCGGCTTCGGCTTCCTCGCATTGGCGGTTATGATCTTCGGCCAGTGGAAACCGTGGCGCATCGGTCTTGCCGCGCTGCTGTTCGGCCTGTTCCGCGCGCTGTCGAACGTCTATTTCGGCTTCCCGGTGCTGATGGCGCTGAACATCCCCGGCTCGATTTATAACATGCTGCCGTATATTATTTCGCTGCTCGTGCTTGCGTTCACTTCCAAGAAGTCGCGCGCGCCGAAGGCAGAAGGCATTCCTTACGATAAGGGACAGCGATAAATAAAGCAACTGCGGCGGAAGCGATTCCGCCGCGGTCTTTTCAGAAAGGAGCGATCAAATTGCGCGTTACGGATTTGATCCATAAGAAGCGTGAGGGCGAAGCGCTCACGCATGAAGAATTGCAGTTTTTAATTCGCGGCTACACGGCAGGGGAGATCCCCGATTACCAGATGTCCGCATTCACAATGGCAACGTATTTCCGCGGCATGACCGACCAGGAAACGGCGTGGCTTACCGAAGAAATGATGCATTCGGGCGACGTTGTGGACCTCAGCCGCTTCGGAAACCGCTCCGTGGATAAACATTCCACGGGCGGTGTCGGCGATAAGACTTCGCTGATCGTTGCGCCGATCGTTGCATCGCTCGGCGGCAAGATGGCAAAAATGTCCGGCCGCGGTCTTGGTCATACGGGCGGAACGGTGGATAAACTGGAATCCATTCCCGGCTTCCAAACAACGCTCTCCGCCGAGGCGTTTATGCGCCAGGTGGATGAAGTCGGCGTTGCGATCATCGGGCAGTCCGGCAATCTGACGCCGGCGGATAAAAAGCTCTATGCTTTGCGCGACGTTACCGATACGGTAGACAGCATTCCGCTGATCGCGTCGTCCATCATGTCTAAAAAGCTCGCGGCAGGCGCAAAGTCGATCGTGCTGGACGTAAAGGTCGGCTCGGGCGCGTTCCTCAAAACCGAGGCGCAGGCGCGCCAGCTTGCGGAGAAGATGGTTTCCATCGGCACAAGCTGCGGCAGAAACGTTACCGCGCTGCTCACAAATATGGATTTGCCGCTCGGTTACTACGTCGGCAATGCCCTGGAAGTCATCGAGGCGGTCGAGGTGCTTAAGGGACGCGGCTGTCCCGATCTGAAGGCGGTCTGCGTGGAGCTTGCATCGCATCTCGTAAAGCACTGCCAGGGAATGCCGCTGGATGACGCAAGAGCGCACGTGCTGCATCAGATCGAATCGGGCGCGGCGTTTGAAACGATGAAAAAATGGATCGCCGCGCAGGGCGGCGATGCGCGCGCATTGGAGGATTACAGCCTTCTGCCGCAGGCATCGCATAAGCATCGCGTGCTCGCGCCGCATGGCGGCTATATCGCCCACATGGATACGCAGAAGATCGGCGAGGCATCGGCTGTGCTCGGCGCAGGCCGCACGGTAAAGGATGCGCCGATCGACCATGCAGCAGGCATCGTCCTGCATAAAAAGACGGGCGAAAAAGTGGAAGCCGGCGAAGCAATCGCAACGCTCTATACCAATCAGCCGGAAACGGCAGGCGAGAGCGAGCGTATGCTGCTTGGCTCCATCCGCTGGTCGGACCATGAAGAAGCGGCGCAGAAACTGATTTTAGGTGTGGTACAGGCATGAGCGATACTTTGATTCTCGGCGTTGCCGGCGGCAGCGGCTCCGGCAAAACGACGCTCGTCCGTGCGCTTGTGGAGCGCTTCGGCGAGGATATAACCGTTATCAGCCATGATAACTACTATAAAGCGCATAACGATCTGACGTATGATGAGCGCGCGCTGCTCAACTATGACCATCCCGATGCGTTTGAAACGGATTTGCTGATCGAGCATCTGCGGCTTCTGCGGCAGGGACGGACGGTCCATTGCCCCGTCTACGATTTTACGCAGCATAACCGCAGCGATGACGTTTTGGAGATCGCGCCGAAAAAGGTGATCGTGATCGAGGGTATTTTGATCTTCGCCGATCCCATGCTGCGCAATGAGATGGACGTGCGCATCTTCGTGGACGCGGACAGCGACGTGCGGCTTTGCCGCCGTATCCGCCGCGACGTGCGCAAGCGCGGCAGAACGCTTGAAAGCGTGATCGAGCAGTATCTTGCAACGGTCAAGCCGATGCACGAGCAGTTCGTTGAGCCGAGTAAGAAGTTCGCAAACGTTATCGTTCCCGAAGGCGGCAAAAACTTCGTTGCGCTGGAAATGATCATGCACCGCATTCAAAAACACATCGACGGCAGCGTATGAGAGAAGTTCTGGCGGCGCGACTGCGGCAATGCCGGAAAGAAAAGGGGTTGTCACAGCTTCAGGTTGCGATCTATTGCGATATAACGGAGAAAGCGTATCAAAACTATGAGCTGATGACGCGCGAACCCCGCTTGGAGATTCTGATCCGCCTTGCAGATTTTTATCAGGTTTCTCTGGATTATCTGACCGGCAGAACCGATCCTTAACAACAAAAAATGGACTCCCAAAGGGAGTCCATTTTTTGTTGTTTGATTACTCGCTGTAAAGCGTAACCAGCTTCTGCAGGTGCTCGTAGCGTTCCTTTGCAGCCTGCTCGTTGCGTGCGAACAGCTCGCCTGCGCGATCCGGGAATTCGCGGGTCAGACGGTTGTAGCGCGCCTCGTTCATCAGGAATTCCTGATAGCCGCCAGCCGGCGCCTTGGAATCGAGCGTGAACTTCTTCTCGGCTTCCGGATTGAAGCGGAACAGGTTCCAATAGCCGCAATCCACAGCGGACTTCATTTCCTTCTGGCAGTTCATCATGCCGCCCTTGATCGAGTGCATTTCGCACGGAGCGTAGCCGATGATGAGCGACGGGCCGTCGTAAGCTTCTGCCTCGGTGATCGCCTTGATGGTCTGCGCCGGGTTTGCGCCCATAGCGACCTGCGCCACGTAACCGTAGCCATAGCTCATAGCGATCTCTGCAAGGCTCTTCTTCTTAACTTCCTTGCCGGCTGCGGCGAACTGCGCAACCTGACCGATGTTGGAAGCCTTGGAAGCCTGACCGCCGGTGTTGGAGTAAACTTCGGTATCGAAGACGAAGACGTTGACGTTCTTCTTCGAAGCGAGAACGTGGTCTACGCCGCCGAAGCCGATGTCGTATGCCCAACCGTCGCCGCCGAAGATCCAAACGGACTTCTTGGAGAGGTATTCCTTCTTCTCGAGGATCGCCAGAACCAGCGTGCAAGCGCTGCAATCGCAGAACTTCTCGCCGGCAGCCTTGCGCGCCTGCTCAGCCTTGAGCAGCTCGGGCTGCTTATCGCCATAGAACTTCTTTGCCGCATCGCTGCCCATGAAGGCGATGCACTCGTCGATGGTGGAGATATTCGCCATCAGAGCCTTAACGTATGCAGCCGTTGCGTCCTTGTTGGCGTTGCCGTCGTTGAAGGTGTCAAGCCACTTCTGCGCGGCTTCCTTCAGCGCGGGAGTCGTCTGCGGCTGCGCGATCAGCTCTTCGGTCTTTGCCTTCAGATCGTCGCGGATGACTTCCTGGCCGACGTACATGCCGAGGCCGTGCTCAGCGTTGTCTTCGAACAGGGAGTTGCACCATGCCGGACCGTGGCCTTCGGCGTTCGTGCAGAACGGGGAAGTTGCAGCCGGACCGCCCCAGATGGAGGAACAGCCGGTGGCGTTGGAGATGTACATCCGATCGCCGAAGAGCTGCGTAACCAGGCGCGCATAGCTCGTCTCGGCGCAGCCTGCGCAGGAGCCGGAGAACTCAAGCAGCGGCTTGCGGAACTGGCTGCCCTTTACGGTGTTGTCCTGCATATCGGGCTTGTCGGAAATCTTTTCGACGCAGTAGTTGAAAACTTCCTGCTGCGCAAGCTGGCTTTCCTGCGGAACCATGGTGAGCGCCTTGGTCGGGCACTGACCGATGCAAACGCCGCAGCCCATGCAGTCCAGCGGAGAAATAGCCATCGTGTAGGTGTAAACGTCCTTGCCCTTGCCTGCCTTGATCGGAGCGGACTTCATCGCTGCGGGAGCGTTCTTCGCTTCGTCTTCGGTCATCGCGTAGGGGCGGATGGTTGCGTGCGGGCAAACGTATGCGCAGTTGTTGCACTGGATGCACTTCGTCTGATCCCATTCGGGAACGAGAACTGCAACGCCGCGCTTTTCGTATGCGGCAGCGCCGAGCTCGAACTGGCCGTCCACGTGATCCATAAACGCGGAAACGGGGAGGCTGTCGCCGTCCATCTTGTCGACGGGGGTGAGGATGTTCTTAACCATCTTCACGAGCTCCGGCTTGCCGGTGAGCTTCGTTTCGTCAGCAGCGTCCTTAGCGTCTGCCCAAGCTGCCGGAACGTCGATCTTGACGTAGGCGGTTGCGCCGGCGTCGATCGCCTTGTGGTTCATCTCAACGATGTCCATGCCCTTCTTGGAGTAGGACTTCGTTGCAGCTTCCTTCATGAACTGGATCGCCTCTGCCTCGGGCATGACCTTAGCCAGCGAGAAGAACGCGGACTGCAGAATGGTGTTGGTGCGCTTGCCCATGCCGATCTTCGCGGCAAGGTCGATTGCGTTGATCGTGTAAAGCTGAATGTTGTTCTTTGCGATGTAGCGCTTTGCTTCTGCCGGCATGTGCTTGTCCAGCTCTTCCGGCGTCCACTGGCAGTTGATCATGAATACGCCGCCCGGCTTTACGTCGTTAACCATCTTGAAGCCCTTAACAACGTAAGAGGGGTTGTGGCAGGCAACAAAGTCGGCTTTGTTGATGTAGTACGGGGACTTGATCGGCTTATCGCCAAAGCGCAGATGGCTGATGGTAACGCCGCCGGTCTTCTTCGAGTCGTACTGGAAGTACGCCTGAACGTATTTATCGGTATGGTCGCCGATGATCTTGATGGAGTTCTTGTTTGCGCCAACGGTGCCGTCGCCGCCCAGACCCCAGAACTTACATTCGATCGTGCCTTCGGCTGCGGTGCCGGGGGCATTGGGATCTTCAGGCAGGGAGAGGTTGGTCACATCGTCAACGATGCCGATGGTGAACTGCTTCTTGGGCGCAGCGTTCTTCAGCTCGGTGTAAACAGCGAAGACGGATGCCGGAGGCGTGTCCTTGCTGCCGAGGCCGTAACGACCGCCGATCACGGTTACGTCGGTCTTGCCGGCGTCGGCAAGCGCGGTAACAACGTCCATGTAGAGCGGCTCGCCCTGGGAGCCGGGCTCCTTGGTGCGGTCGAGAACGGCGATCTTCTTGCACGTTGCCGGAATGGCTTCGAGCAGACGGTCAGCCGCGAACGGACGGTACAGGCGAACCTTGATCAGGCCGACCTTTTCGCCGTGGGCATTGAGATAGTCGATGACTTCTTCCGCAACGTCGCAGATCGAGCCCATGGCAACGATCACGCGGTCAGCGTCGGGTGCGCCGTAGTAGTTGAAGAGCTTATAGTTGGTGCCGAGCTTTGCGTTGACCTTGTCCATGTAGGTTTCAACAACTTCCGGCAGAGCATCGTAGAACTTGTTGCAAGCTTCGCGGTGCTGGAAGAACGTATCGCCGTTCTCGTGGCTGCCGCGCATTGCGGGATGCTCGGGGTTGAGCGAGTGCTTGCGGAAAGCTTCAACAGCCTCCATATCGCACATTTCTTTCAGATCTTCGTAATCCCAAACGGCGATCTTCTGAATCTCGTGGGAGGTACGGAAACCATCAAAGAAGTTTACGAACGGAACCTTGCCGCTGATTGCGGAAAGATGCGCCACGGGCGCCAGATCCATAACTTCCTGCACGTTGCCTTCGCACAGCATGGCAAAGCCGGTCTGGCGGCAAGCCATAACGTCCGAATGGTCGCCGAAGATGTTCAGCGCGTGGGTGGAAACGGTACGGGCGGAAACGTGGAAAACGCTGGGGAGCTGCTCCGCTGCGATCTTATACATGTTGGGGATCATCAGCAGCAGACCCTGGGAAGCGGTGTAAGTGCTGGTGAGAGCGCCTGCGCCGAGAGAGCCGTGAACAGCGCCTGCTGCGCCTGCTTCGGACTGCATCTCAACGACTTTGACTTGCGTGCCGAAAATGTTTTTCAGACCGTTTGCGGACCACTGGTCGACCAAGTCCGCCATGGGGCTGGACGGCGTGATCGGGTAGATTGCCGCAACTTCGGAGTACGCATACGATACGTGCGCCGCAGCGGTGTTGCCGTCCATGGTTTTGAGTTTTCTGGCCATGAATGAACCTCCTAAATTATTCGGGATCGCTCGCATGGCGATCCGTTATTCACCACCGTATATCATAACACAGTTTGCGATAGATGTAAACAGAAAGCAGATCGATTTTTTTGGAAAAAGGTTATTTTCGGGCGGACGGCAGCGTGTCGTCCGGGCGCGTGCGGATAACCGTTTGCGTGCGGCGGAAAAACAGCAGCTCGATCAGCGCGGGGTGGTAGGGGATAAAGGTGCCGTCTTCGATCATAGCGAGGATCTCTTCTTTCGCCGCCCACTTCGCCTCGGCAACCTCCTCCGGCTGGAGCTTCAGCTCCGAAAGCGCCACGTCTTTTTCCGCGCAGTAGGTATCGCAGAACCCGGTTGCGAAGGTATAGGAAAGCGAAGGGCGTTCGTTTTCAAACGATACGGCAATCCCCAGCTCTTCCATCAGCTCGCGGCTTGCTGCCTGCGCGCTCGTTTCGCCGGATACAACGCTGCCGGCTGCCGAAAAATCCCAATAACCCGAAAAACCGAACTTGAACGGCTGACGCCGCTGAATCAGCATCTGCCCATCGCTGTTAAAAATACACACCTGGACGACAACGCGGTAAAAGCCGCTTGGAACAGGCGTTCCGCGCAGCATCGTTTTTTCCGTCTTTTCACGGTCTTTTGTGTATAAATCAAAAATTTCCACCAAATCACTTCCTCAAAGAAAGTATAGCGCGATTAGAGCGTAAGGTCAAAGAGAAAAGATTGTATTTTGCGGCGGAATCGTGTATGATATATGCGGATTTTTCAAAAACGTTTCAGAATTGAGAGAAATGCGAATGAAAGCAATGAAATCCTATACGGATCGGGATATTCTGCAATACAGAAGCGTCTGGATGGGCGTAGCGATTTTGTGGATCATGCTGTTCCACAGCGGTGTGCATTTCGGCGCGGCGGTTACAGCGGTCAAAGCCTTCGGCTACGGCGGCGTGGATATCATGTTCTTCGCTTCCGGCATCGGCTGCTGGTATTCGCTTTCGAAAGACGGCGACGCATGGCGTTTTTTCAAACGCCGCTGCGCAAGAATCCTGCCGACGTTTTACGTGTTTCTGCCGATTTGGCTGCTTACGAAGAGCCTGAATACGCAGTTTAACGTGTTTTCAATCATTGGAAACATATTCTTTGTGGAATATTTCGCAAATCCGGACTTTTCGTTCAACTGGTACATGAGCGCGATCTGGCTCTTTTATTTGCTGACGCCCTTGCTCTACGCGGCGGTGAACGCAATGAAAAAACCGTGGCAGCCGGCGCTTGCGATTGCGCTGCTTGTCTTAGCGAGTACGGCATTTTGGTGGAATTCCGGTTGGGTGATCCTCGTTACGCGCCTGCCGATTTACTTCCTTGGACTTTGCGTGGGCAAGTATACAAGCCAAAGCGACCCAGCGCATTCTGCGTTCGGCGGAAAACGCGCCGCCGCAATGCTCGCCGCGCTTGCGATCGGCGCGGCAGCGCTCGTCTTCTTCCGGCTGCGCTTCAAGGATCAGCTCTCAAGCTGCGGCCTGTATTGGTATCCGTTTCTTTTGATCGTTCCCGGGCTGTGCCTGCTGCTTTCGCTGCTTGGCATGGCGCTTTCAAAATTCCGCGCCGGAAAAGCCATCGTGCGCTTTTTCACGTTCGTGGGAAAGCATTCGCTGGAACTGTACCTCGCGCACGTGACCGTGTTTGAAGGCTACGAGTATTTCATCAAATCGCGCGGCGTTGCCGAAAAGAACCTTTACTGGCTTGCCGCAATCGCTGTCAGCGTTTTGTTTGCGGCGGTTCTCTGCTATGCGGCAAAGGGCGTTACGGCGCTGATACATTTGAAAAAGAGAGAAAGCGTATGATTGCAAGTGTAAAATCCTTCGGCTTAGAAGGCATTCGGGCGTACTCGGTTTTGATCGAGTGCTTTATCGCAAGCGGACTTCCGAGCTTCGACGTTGTCGGTCTGCCGGATGCCGCCGTCCGTGAGGCGCGCGACCGCGTCCGTGCCGCCGTGAAAAGCAGCGGCTTCAAATTTCCGGTCAGCCGCATTACGCTGAACCTTGCGCCTGCCGATCAGAAAAAGAGCGGCAGCCTTTATGATCTGCCGATCCTGCTCAGCGTGCTTGCCGCGTCCGATGCGATCAAGCTGCCGGGCGAACATGCCGCGTTTTTGGGCGAACTCGGCTTGGAGGGCGAGCTGCGCGCCGTGCCGGGCGTTTTGCCGATGGCGCTGGAAGCGGAAAAGCTCGGCGTTACGGAGCTTTACGTTCCTGCGGAAAACGCCGCCGAAGCAACGCTTGCAACGGGACTGACCGTTTACGGCGTAAAATCCGTGCGGCAGCTTGCGGCGCACCTTTCCGGCGCAGAGCCGATTGAACCGGCAAAGCCGTGGGTACCGAGCCGTCAAACGGCAAATCTGCCCGATTTTTCCGACGTGAAAGGGCAGGAGAACGTCAAGCGCGCGCTTGAGATTGCCGCTGCTGGCGGACACAATATTCTCCTTGTCGGCCCTCCGGGTTCCGGCAAGAGCATGCTTGCAAAGCGCCTGCCGTCCATCCTGCCGGATATGACGCGCGAGGAATCGCTTGAAGCAACGAAGATCCATTCCGTTGCCGGCAAGCTGCAGCCGGGCGAGCCGCTTGTGCAGGTCCGCCCGTTCCGCAGCCCGCATCATACAATTTCCGCGCCCGGTCTTGCCGGCGGCGGAACCGTACCGCGTCCGGGCGAAATTTCGCTTGCGCACAACGGCGTTCTGTTTTTGGACGAGCTGCCGGAATTTCGCCGCGATACGCTGGAGGTTCTGCGCCAGCCGCTTGAGGACGGCGCGGTGACCATTTCGCGCGTCAGCGGAACGGTGCGCTATCCGAGCCGCTTCATGCTCGTCTGCGCGATGAACCCCTGCCGCTGCGGCTGGTACGGCGATCCCTCCGGACGCTGCACCTGCACGCAGAGGGAAGTGGATCAGTACCTCGGCAGGATTTCAGGACCCCTGCTTGACCGCATCGACCTGATCGTGGAGGTGCCTGCCGTGCCGTTTGACGAGCTGAAAAGCCGCCGTCCGGCGGAGCCGTCTGCAAGCGTGAAAGCGCGTGTGGACGCGGCGAGAGCCATTCAGCAAAAGCGCTTTACGGATGAAGCCTGCAACGCGCAGATGACAACGCGGCAGATCCGCGAATGGTGCGCGCTTGATGAGCGCGGCGAAACGCTGCTGCGGCAGGCGTTTGAAAGCCTCGGCATGACGGCGCGAAGCTACGACCGCGTTCTGCGCGTTGCGCGCACGATTGCCGACCTTGCCGGAAGCGACCGCATTGAGGCGGCGCATATCGCGGAAGCGGTGCAGTATCGAACCTTTCGGATTGGAGAACAAACGCAATGAAAACGGAAATCTTTTTGCTGAAGCTCGGTGAGATCGTCCTCAAGGGACAAAACCGCTTCACGTTTGAAAATAAGCTCAAGCAGAACGTCCGCCGCCGGCTTCGTCCGTTCGGTGACTTCCGCGTTTATATCGTGCAGTCCACGGTCTACGTGGAGCCGCAGTCGGACGATTGCGATCTCGATGGCGCGTGGGATGCCTGCGGCGCGGTGTTTGGCGTCGCGTCGATGTGCCGCTGCCGCTCGGCGGAAAAAAATCTCGATGCGATTTACGACGCGATTATTGATTATCTCGGCGATGAGATCGCCGCAAGCGAAAGCTTCAAGGTGGAATCGAAGCGCTCGGATAAATCGTTCCCGCTCGGCTCGATCCAGATCTCGCAGGAGATTGGCGGCAGGATCGCGGAGGCGTATCCGCACGTGCGCGTGGACGTGCATAACCCGGCGTATCTCGTAAACGTCGAGATCCGCGACTATGCCGCCTATATCCACGGCCCGGCAGTGCCGGGCGCAGGCGGACTGCCCACGGGTGTTGGCGGCAGAGCAGCGGTGCTGCTCTCGGGCGGCATCGATTCGCCGGTCGCCGGCTATATGATCGCAAAGCGCGGCGTTGAGATCGAGTGCGTCCACTTTTTCTCGTATCCGTACACCTCGCTCCGCGCAAAGGAAAAGGTGCTGGAGCTTGCGCATCTGATGGCAAAATACACCGGCAGAATGACGGTTGACATTGTCGGCTTCACGGAGATCCAGGAGGCGATCCGCGATAACTGCCCCGAGGAGTATTTCACGATCATCATGCGCCGGTTTATGATGCGCATTGCGCAGAAAATCGCCCTCGATCACGGCTGCGGCTGCTTGGTCACAGGCGAAAACCTCGGTCAGGTTGCAAGTCAGACTATGCAGGCGATGGCGTGCACCGGCGCGGTTGTGGATCTTCCGATGTTCCATCCGCTGATCGGTATGGATAAAGAGGAGATCGTCCGCGTTGCGCGTAAGATCGGCACGCTCGATACCTCGATTCTGCCGTATGAGGATTGCTGTACGGTCTTTACGCCGCGCCATCCGAAAACGAAACCCGTCCTTGCGCAGGTGGAAGCCGTTGAGGAAAAGCTCGATGTGGACGCGCTGATTGCGCGTGCGCTTGAAAATACGGAAAAGGTGCAGATTCGTTATGAAAACGGCGAATGACGCGCTGATCGCGCTGCAGGCGCATGGGAAAACGCTCGCAACCGCCGAAAGCTGCACGGGCGGCATGGTCGGCGAATGGCTCACGGCGATTCCCGGCAGCTCGAAATCATATCTCGGCGGCGTGATTTCTTACACGAACGGCGTGAAAAACGCGCTTTTGGGCGTCCCTGCGGACGTTTTGGAGCAGTTCGGCGCGGTATCGGAGCAGACGGCGCAGGCGATGGCGCAAGGCGCGATCCGCGCGATCGGCGCGGATATCGGCGCATCGGTTACAGGTCTTGCCGGACCGGATGGCGACGGCAGCGGAAAGCCGGTCGGGCTCGTATTTACCGCCATAAGCGGAAACGGCAAAACGGTTTGCAAGGAACATCATTTTTCCGGCGACCGCGCGCAGATTCGCGCAGCTGCCGCAGAAGCCTTGCTGACGGAAATTATAGAATTTTTAGGTGAGATCAAACAATGAAGCTATCCATTTCAACTTGCGCAACAGAGCTGCAAATTACGCCGGAAGGTCAGGTTTTCGATGCTGCGGCAGGTATCCGTCAGGCGGCGGAAGCAGGGTTCCAATACGTGGATTTTAACTTTGCGAAGGCGGCAAAATTCAGCCGCCCGCTTGCGAAAGATAACTGGCGCGACTGGGCAAAGCAGATGCGCGAGGTTGCAGATGCTTGCGGCGTAACGATTGAGCAGACGCATGCGCATTGGTTTTATATTGCAGATGAAAACAGCCTGGACGTTGCGGCGGATATGGAATATCTGCATCGGAGCGTGGAAGCGTCCGCGATCCTCGGCGATTGCCCGTGGGTGGTTACGCATCCGCTCTCGCTTGCCGATTCGCTCGGCTACAATAAGGCGCGCACAAAGGAGTTTCTGAAAAAGCTCTATGGGGAGCTTGGTGAGATTGCATCGCGCTGCGGTGCAAAAATCGCCGCGGAAAACCTCTTTACCGGCGGAATGCGCTATTTCGGCTGCAATGCGGACGATCTTTGCTGGCTGATGGAAACGCTGAACGATCCGATTTTCGGCATCTGCTGGGACTTCGGCCATGCCAACAAAATGGGGCTGGATCAGGCTGCATCGCTGCATCAGATCGCACCATATTTGCGCGTAACGCACGTGCATGATAACAAGGCAGTGTTTGACGATCACTTTTTCCCGTATTTTGGCAATGTGCCATGGAAGAAGATTCTGCCGGAGATCAAGAAAATCGGCTATAACGGCAACTGGAATTTTGAAACGCACGTCACGTATCACACGATTCCGCAGACCATGCGCATTTCTGCGCTGCGCTTCCTCCATGACCTCGGCGAAGATATGATAAAGCAGATTCAAGCATAAAAAAGCAACGGTCATCGACCGTTGCTTTTTTATGCTTCGCTGCTATAGTAATCGTCTTCCATCCATTTTGCCGGGTTGTCCTCAATGTATTTCGCGCGAATCAGATAATCGCGCTCATCGCGGATGATATGGTCGTAGAATCCCTTTTGCCAAACAGATATACCGCATTGCTTGGAAACAAATCCTTTTGTATGGTTTATTATTCTGCTGACCGTAGGGGCGGCCATTGGCCGCCCGCCGTTATCAATCCGCAGCAGCAAATGCACGGGGTTCGGCATGATAACATATCGGTCAACAAAAACGCCGGCATAATGTGAGGAAATGGAAATAATCGCATCGTTTACACATTGCCCGATTTTGGTAGGTGCGACTTCGGGCGGGCGACCGATGGTCGCCCCTACGGTAATGCGTGATAAGATACATTTCCGGTTTTCTGTACAGATGGTGATGAAATAAGTGCCGTCAGAGGCATAATCGAACGCTTCCAAACGGTTTGGTTTTCTCTTCGCTAATTCCATATCGTTCCCTTTCAAAAAAGCAGACGCAATCGCGTCTGCTTTTAATCTCTGAAATCAAACAATTCCTTCGGTGAGACCTCCAATACCTCGCAGAGCTTGAAAATCACGTCAAAGGAAACACCGACGCGACCGAGTTCAATGGCGCTGACGTGGCTGCGGTCAATATCGGCAAGCTCTGCGAGCTGCAACTGTGTCAGCCGCTTGCGCTTGCGGTAGTAAACAACGTTCAGTCCGAATTTTTCGTATAGTTCCTTATATTCCGCCTTCATGCGCCTCACCTCATGTATATTGTAGACGCAGATTGCTGCTGAATAAACCTTGTTAAAATAGCAATATGTGATTGACACAAGTCAAAATGTGGGTTATAATGTCGAGAGAACGAAACAATCGTTTCGTAATCAAAAAGGAAGGAATTAGAAACATGAAAAAAAGGATCGCATTATTGCTGGCAGTGGTTATGCTGCTTGCCCTTTGTGCCTGCGGCGCTGAAAGTACCGAATCTGAAACTCCGGAGCCGGAGGAACAAGCACACTCGTATGAAAAAAACGGAGAGATGTATTATACAAGCGGTGATCTGACGTTGCATATTGACCACGTTTTCATCGACACAGAAAAGGCGGATATCTCGTCTTCGGATGATTATAAAACGTATGTGTTTTATTCGATCGATTCCGAGAAGACGAACAAAAGCGAACATTCTATTGGTATCCGCGTCAACGATGCAAATAGCTATAATGACAGCTATGCCTATAATTATAAATGGATTAATCGCGATATCCTTGACGGAACGAAATATGAACCCACTTATGATACGCTTGACCCCTCAAAGACGCTTTACGGATGCGGACAATTCTGGATTTCAAATTATGATAAGGAGCATTTGAGTTCTTTTGCTATTACAGTTAGCGGGTTTGATACAGTTGACTATCCTATCAGCAAAATCAAAACCGTAAACGGACTCAGCAGTGCAAATCTGAAATAAGTGATTTGGCAGATAGCGGGCGACCAATGGTCGCCCCTACGCCGGAATTATAACCGTAAAAACCTAAAAAACGACCGCCCATCGGGCGGTCGTTTTTGTAGTGCAATTTGCCTTAGTCGTTGAAGCCCTCGCGTGCGGCATAGGTGGTATGCAGCAGCTCGTGGGCTTTGTGCGAATTGGGCTCGCCGAGGAAGTTCTTGTAGAGCTCCTGGATCTGCGGGTTGTTGTGCGACTGGCGCAGAACCTGGCGCTCGTCCTCGCTGTAGAGCGCGTTCGCGCGCTTCTGGCGATAGGTATCGAGAATGTCGTTGTCCTCGTTCGGCAGGAAGCAGGAACGGACGATCGGCTGACCGCCGCCGTTGATGCAGCCGCCCGGGCAACCCATGATCTCGATGAACTGGTACTTGCTCTTGCCCTCGCGGATCTCGTCGAGCAGGACCTTTGCGTTCTTCATGCCGTTTGCAATCGCAACGTTGATCGTCTGACCGTTGATCTCAATCGATGCTTCGCGCAGACCTTCCAGACCGCGGACAGCTTCGAACTTGATCGCGTCATGCTCTTTGCCCGTCAGCACGTAGTAGACGGTGCGGAGCGCAGCTTCCATAACGCCGCCGGTAACGCCGAAGATGACGCCTGCGCCGGTATAGTCGCCCATGATGTCATGATCGTAATCTTCGTCGGGCAGCTTATCGAAGCGGATGCCGGCGCGCTTGATCATCTTGGCAAGCTCGCGCGTTGTGAGAACAGCGTCAACGTCGCGGATGCCGTTCACTTCCATAACGTCGCGTTCTTTCTCAAACTTCTTCGCCGTGCAGGGCATGATGGAAACCGCGAAGATGTCCTTCGGGTCGATGCCGTTCTTCTCGGCGTAGTAGCTCTTGATGATCGCGCCCTGCATTTGATGCGGGGATTTGCAGGTAGACAGGTGCGGCAGAAGATCGCCGTAGTTGTACTCTGCGTAGTTGACCCAGCCGGGGGAGCAGGAGGTGATCATCGGCAGCACGCCGCCATTCTGCAGGCGGTGGAGCAGCTCGGTGCCTTCTTCCATGATGGTGAGGTCAGCGCCGAAATCGGTATCGTAGACCTTGGTGAAGCCAAGGCGCTTCAGCGCGGCAACCATCTTGCCGGTAACGGCGGTGCCAACGGGCATTCCGAATTCCTCGCCAAGTGCTGCGCGGACAGCAGGAGCGGTCTGCACGACGACGTGCTTGCCGGCTGCAATCGCTGCATCGACCTTGTCGATTTCGGATTTTTCCATCAGAGCGCCGGTCGGGCAGACGCTGACGCACTGACCGCAGAGGATGCAGGGGGAGTTCGCCATGGAGCGGTTTTCCGCCGGACCGACAACGGTTTTGAAACCGCGGTTTTCGAATCCGAGGATGCCCATGCCGTGCGCGTTCTGGCAGCGCGCTACGCAGCGGCCGCACAGGATGCACTTGGAAGTATCACGCACGATCGACGGCGTGAGATCATCGTAAGTGGTGGGGGTTTTGGAGCCCTGGAACTTGCCTTCGCGCGCGCCGGTAATGGTTGCAACGTGGAGCAGCTCGCACTTGCCGTTCTTATCGCACTGCTGGCAGTTCTGATTGTGGTTCGAGAGCAGCAGCTCTACCGATGCGCGGCGCGCAGCAACAGCCTTCGGCGAGGAGATGGTGATCTCCATGCCTTCGGAAACGGGGTAAACGCACGATGCAACAAGGCCTCTTGCGCCGGTTGCCTCAACGAGGCAGACGCGGCAGGAGCCGTTGGAACATTCGCCGTGGTTGAATGCGCAAAGCGAAGGAATTTCGTAGCCGCAAGCTTTCGCAGCTTCCAGGATGGTCTGACCGGCTTCGACTTCGTAAGGAACGCCTTCAATTTTAATATTGATTTTCGCCATTTCAGTCATCCTCCCTTACTGTTTAATAATAGCTTTGAATTTGCAGGTTGCGATACATGCGCCGCACTTGACGCACTTCTCGGGATCGATCTGCATGGAAGCGAGCTTCTTGCCGGGCGCAACATAGTCCGTGCGGGCGATTGCGCCAGCCGGGCAAGCCTTGGCGCACATACCGCAGCCAACGCAGTTGTCCTGGATGATGTGGTACTGCATGAGGTTCTTGCAGACGTGTGCCGGGCACTTCTTGTCCACGATGTGGGCGATGTACTCGTCGCGGAAGTGCGACAGGGTAGAAACAACGGGGTTTGCAGAGGTCTGGCCAAGCGCGCAGAGGGAGTTGGCCTTAACGGTCTTTGCAAGCTCGTCGAGCTCATCGAGGTCTTCCATGGTGCCGTTGCCTTCGGTGATCTTGGTGAGGATCTCAAGCATGCGCTTCGTGCCGATACGGCAGGGCGAACATTTGCCGCAGCTTTCGTCGCAGATGAATTCCATGTAGAATTTCGCAACGTCAACCATGCAGTTGTCTTCGTCCATAACGATTGCGCCGCCGGAGCCCATCATCGAGCCCTTCGCAACGAGGTTATCAAAGTCGATCGGCTCATCGAGGAATTCAGTGGTCAGGCAGCCGCCGGAAGGACCGCCGGTCTGGATGGCCTTGAACTTCTTGCCGTTCGGAATACCGCCGCCGATATCGTAGATCAGCTCGCGGAGCGTGGTGCCCATCGGGATTTCCACGAGGCCGACGTTGTTGATCTTGCCGCCGAGCGCGAAAACCTTCGTGCCCTTGGACTTCTCGGTGCCGTACTCTGCGAATTTCGCAGCGCCCTCGCGCAGAACGTAGGGAACGGTTGCCAGCGTTTCAACGTTGTTGACAACGGTCGGCTTCTGCCACAGACCCTTGACTGCCGGGAACGGCGGACGGGGACGCGGCATGCCGCGCTTGCCTTCGATGGAGTTGAGCAGTGCGGTTTCTTCGCCGCAGACGAATGCGCCTGCGCCCAGACGAATGTGCGCCTGGAAGCTGAAGCCGGTGCCAAGAATATTTTCACCGAGAATGCCCATTTCATTCATCTGCTTGATGGCAATGCGCAGACGCTTCACGGCGATGGGATATTCTGCGCGAACGTAGAAGTAGCCTTCGCTTGCGCCGATCGCGTAACCTGCGATCATCATGCCTTCGATAACTGCAAACGGGTTGCCCTCGAGGATGGAGCGGTCCATGAATGCGCCGGGGTCGCCTTCGTCGCCGTTGCAGACCACGTATTTCTGGTCAGCTTCGTTGGCGTATGCGAACGACCATTTGCGGCCGGTGGGGAAGCCGGCGCCGCCGCGGCCGCGCAGACCGGAAGCGAGCACTTCGTCGATAACTTCCTGCTGCGTCATGGAAAGGGCTTTCTTCAGTCCTTCGAAAGCGCCCATGCCGATGGCTTCGTTGATGTCTTCGGGGTTGATGACGCCGCAGCCGTGCAGCGCGACGCGAACCTGCTTCTTGTAGAAGTTGATATCGTCCTGCTTCGTGACCTTCTCTTTGGTGGAGGGCTCAACGTAGAGCAGACGCTCGATGACTTCGCCGCCGATAAGGTCTTTTTCAACGATCTCTTCAACGTCGTCGATCGAGACGAGGCGATAGAGGGTATCTTCCGGGAAGATCTTTACGAACGGACCCTGCGAGCAGAAGCCGAAGCAGCCAACCTGGTTGACCGTGACTTTGTCGGAAAGGCCTTTTTCCGCAACCAGCTTCTGCATCTTTTCCATGATCTGCGCAGAGTTGGAGGAGAGGCAGCCGGTACCGCCGCAGAGAACAACGGCGCGCTTGCCGTTGGAACCATCGAGCTTGCTCTTCAGAGCGTCGGTGCAGGCGCAGACGGTTTTGGTCAGTTCTTCATTGGTCTTGATCATTACTGCGCACCTCCCATTGCCCGATATTCGTCAACGATTTTGGAAACCTGGTCAACGGTCATCTTCGGGTAAACCTTGCCGTTGATGGTAACGGCAGGCGCGATGCCGCAAGCGCCGATGCAGCGCAGCGCGTCCAGCGTGAACAGGCCGTCGCCGGAGGTCTGACCGGGCTTAATGCCGATGATTTCGGAGAATTTGTCGATAATTTGCTGGGCGCCCTTGACGTAGCAGGCGGTGCCGAGGCAGCAGCCGATGACGTACTTGCCCTTCGGCTCCAGAGAGAAGAACGAGTAGAACGTTACAACGCCGTAAATCTCAGCAACGGAGATTCCGGTCTTTTGGGAGACGATCTGCTGCACGTCCAGCGGAATATAGCCGTATTCGTTCTGGATGTCGCTCAAGATCATCATCAGCGGAGTGTTTTCATTTGCGTATCTGTCGCAGATTTCGCAAATCTTTTTGACTCCGTTCTCACTGATATGAGACATAGTGACCCTCCTATTATTTTTACCGGGTAGTTATCCCGGCAGTATCACAACATGAAGAATGCGACAGTTCTGCCGCTTTGGATAGCATACCATATAAAAAAGAAAAAAGCAAGGAAAATCCGAAGGAATAAATGGAAAACCTTGCTGAAAATTTGGGGAAATTTTGGCAATATGACGAAATATATAAAAACGAGGACAGTTTCAAAAACTGTCCTCGTTTGGGCATGTATTCTTAGAAAATACCCTGCTCCATCATTGCCTCTGCAACCTTTTTGAAGCCTGCGATGTTCGCGCCGGCAACGAGGTTGTAGCCAAGGCCGTATTCCTCCGCCGCTTCCGCGGAGACCTTGTGGATGTTGACCATCATCTTGTGAAGCTGCTCGTCAACTTCCTCCGCCGTCCAAACAAGACGCTCGGAGTTCTGCGACATTTCAAGCGCCGAAACGCCAACGCCGCCCGCGTTGACCGCCTTCGACGGCGCAACGATCATGCCCTTCTGCTCCATCAGGAAGGCAAGCGCGTCGTTCGTGGTGGGCATATTGGCAACTTCGATATAGTACTTCACGCCGTTTGCGGCGATCTTCTTTGCGCTGTCGATGTTCACGTCGTTCTGCATGGCAGCCGGCATGATCACGTCCGCCTTGACGCCCCAGGGCTTTTCGCCCGGGAAGAACTGGCAGCCGAACTTATCGGCGTAGTCCTGCACGCGGTTGCGGCCGGATGCGCGCATCTCAAGCATATAATTGACCTTTTCCTCGGAGGAGGAAACGCCTTCCGGATCGTAGATGTAGCCGTCCGGTCCGGACAGGGTAACGACCTTTGCGCCAAGGTGCAGCGCCTTTTTGCAGATGCCCCATGCAACGTTGCCGAAGCCGGAGATCGCAATGGTTTTGCCCTTGATGTCCTCGCCCTCGTGCTTGAGCACTTCCTGCAGATAGTACATTGCGCCGTAGCCGGTTGCTTCCGGGCGCGTCAGGCTGCCGCCGTAGGAGAAGCCCTTGCCGGTGAGCACGCCGTTTTCCCAAACGCCCTTCAGCCGACGGTACTGGCCGAACAGGTAGCCGATCTCACGGCCGCCAACGCCCATGTCGCCTGCCGGAACGTCAA
The DNA here is from genome assembly GCA_017445385.1 of Oscillospiraceae bacterium. Lineage (GTDB taxonomy): Bacteria > Bacillota > Clostridia > Oscillospirales > Oscillospiraceae > RGIG3566. Next base: position 24,963 of record JAFSUG010000005.1, on the reverse strand, counting down.
CGTCCGGCCCGATGTAGCGGTAGAGCGCGGTCATAAAGCTCTGGCAGAAGCGCATGATCTCCGCATCGGACTTGCCGGCAGGGTCGAAGTCCGCGCCGCCTTTGCCGCCGCCGATGGGCAAGCCGGTCAGGCTGTTTTTGAAGGTCTGCTCAAAGCCGAGGAATTTGATGATGCCGGGGTAAACGTTCGGCTGGAAGCGAAGGCCGCCCTTGTAGGGGCCGATCGCGCCATTGAACTGGCAGCGGTAGCCGATGTTGGTGTGGACGTTGCCGTTATCGTCTGTCCAGACAACGCGGAAGGTGAACATCCGCTCCGGCTCAACCATGCGGGTGAGCAGATCGGCTTTTTCGTATTCGGGATGCGCGTCAATCACAGGGGAGAGCGAACCGAGAACTTCTTCTACGGTCTGCACGAACTCCGGCTCGTTGCCGTGCTTTTGCTTAACGGTATCGATGACTTTCTGGACGTATGCGTTCATGATAATTCCTCCTTACGATGCGCTGGACTTTTATATATACAACATACTATAGCTTTTTTCGCGTGTCAACCTAAAACAGGGCAGATTTTGCGCCGAAAACTGTGATAAATCTGCGCTTTTCCATAGATTTCCAAAGCAAAAAATGTTGCGATAGAAGTCCGATTGTCCATGATCTTGATTTTGCAAGAAAACTTGCGTAAATTGCAACAAATACAAACTTTCTATATGGAAATATAAAAAAGATGCAAGTTATCTTTCAAAAGACATTATATTCATCATGAAGCAAAAATCAAGAAAAAAATAGTAAATTCAAGTTATTTTTTCAAAAAAAATAAATGGCAGCTTGGGAACAAGCTGCCATTTGCCGTATTATATTCGGGCTTTTACAGTTTTGAGATGATTTCGACCAGCTCTGCGCCGATTCGCGCCTGCGCTTCGTTCGTGCCTGCGCCGATGTGCGGCGTGGAAGAAACGTGCGGATGGGTATAGAGTGCGGCGTTCTGCGCGGGCTCTTCCGCGAAAACGTCGAGGCCTGCCGCGCGGACCTTGCCGCTGTCAAGCGCCTTGAGCAGATCCTCTTCGCAGACGTTGCCGCCGCGCGAGGTATTGATGATCACAACGCCGTCTTTCATCTTTGCGATCGTCTCCTCGCGGACGAGGGGCTTGCCGTCGATGGCAGGGGTGTGCAGAGAGAGGATGTCCGCTTCCTTCAGCAGGTCCTCCAGCTCCGCATAGCGCATGCCGAGCTGCTGCTCGATGCCGGGCACGTGGTAAACGTCGTATGCGATTACGTCCATGCCAACGCCCTTTGCCATTGCGCAGAGCTTCTGCCCGATTCTGCCAAAGCCGATGATGCCGAGCGTTTTGCCGCAAAGCTCGAAGCCTGCGGAGTAGGTTTTCTTTTCCCATTTGCCCTCGCGCATGGTCTGCCCTGCGGCGGAGATAGAGCGCGCGCAGGAGAACATGTGCGCCATCGCAAGCTCCGCAACGGACTGCGAAGATGCGCGCGGCGTATTTTTCACGGCGATGCCGTTTTCCTCCGCGTAAGCAACGTCGATGTTGTCAACGCCGACGCCTGCGCGGATGATGGTTTTCAGCTTCGAGCCTTTTGCCTCGTCGATCTGCTGCTTGCGGATCTTCGTTTTGGAGCGAATGATCACAACGTCAAAATCGCGGAGGGCTTTGCCGAGCTCGTCCGGCTCAAAAAACTGATTGACGACTTCATGGCCCATTTCGGCGAGCTTTGCCTGCGCGCCCTTGTCCATGCCATCGGTAACGAGAATACGCATAATTTGCCTCCTTATTTATGCTCCTGCTCGAATTTTTTCAGGAAATCCACCAGCGCCTGTACGCCCTCTTTGGGCATTGCGTTATAGATCGAAGCGCGCAGACCGCCGACTGAGCGATGTCCCTTCAGATTGTCATAGCCGGCTGCTTTCGTCGCTTTCACGACCTCCGCGTCAAGCTCGGCGGAATCGGTGACGAACGGAACGTTCATCAGGCTGCGGTCCTTCTTTGCAACCGTGCCGCGGAACATTTTGGAGGAATCGAGGAAGTCATAGAAAATTTTTGCTTTTTCCTCATTGCGGCGCTGCATTTCGGTAAGTCCGCCGATCTTTTTGAGATACTTGAAGACCTTGCCGCAGCAGTAGATCGCCCAGCAGTTGGGGGTATTATACATCGAATCGTTATCCGCGTGCGTCTTATACTGCAGATAAATCGGGAGATTATCCAGATCGTCGCGGATCAGATCCTCGCGGATGATCACGATCACCATGCCTGCCGGACCGACGTTTTTCTGCACGCCGGCGTAGATCATGCCGTAGTCGGAAACGTTGCAGGGCTTGGAGAGGAACATCGAGGACTGGTCGGAAACGAGGACGTGGCCCTTCGTGTTCGGGAGTACGGGGTAGGTTGAGCCGTGGATCGTTTCGTTTTCGCAGATGTAAACGTAATCGGCGTCCTCGGGAATATCGAGATCGGAGCAATCGGGCACGTAGGAATAGTTCTTGTCCTTACTCGAAGCCGCAACGATCACTTCGCCGACCTTTTTTGCCTCGGCAATCGCCTTTTTCGACCATGCGCCGGTTTCGATGTAGACGGCTTTGCCGTTTTTCATCAGATTCATCGGGATCATGGAGAACTGCAGCGTTGCGCCGCCCTGGATGAACAGAACCTTATAGTTATCGGGAATGCCCATCAAATCGCGCAGATCCTGCTCTGCTTCCTTTGCGATCTTCTCAAACACAGGCGCGCGGTGCGACATTTCCATAACGCACATGCCGCTGCCCTGATAGTTGAGCATTTCATCGCGGATCTCCTCCAGTACGGGCTCCGGCATCATGGCAGGGCCGGCGGAGAAATTGTAAATTCGATCGTAGTTCATAATAGAATGACCTCCTATCTATTGGATGCCCAAAATCTTATGTACATTATTATAACTTCTTTTGAAAGAAATGCAATAAAAAAACGCAAAAAAGAAAGTGCCTGCCATAGAAAAACGGAGAAGAGGCGGACTTTTCAGTCCGCCTCCCGATTGCCTTTGTATTTCCGCTTTGTGGCGAGTCCGCCGCGGATGTGTCGCTCGGCTTTGTTGATCTCCAGAATCTCCTTGACCTGCCCGTAGAGCGGACGGTTTATATCCCTCAGCCGTTCGGAAAGATCCTTGTGTACGGTGGATTTTGAAACTCCGAAGTGCTTTGCCGCAGCCCGAATCGTGGTGCGGTTTTCGATGATGTATACGGCGAGATCGCAAGCCCGCCGCTCCATGTTGTCGTTCAAATACAACACTCCCTGCACATACATCGTTCTGGAAAACTATATGCGGAGAAAAAAGCGGATATGTGGCTTGCAAAAGCGGACGGGTTGTGCTATAGTCTCGCTGGCAAAACCACAGGGAGGACCTTGCAATGAAACAGAAACTCGCAACCAAAGATATTGCCCGCATTGCGCTTGCGGCGGCGCTGATGGCGGTTTGCGCTTGGATCACGATCCAGTTGCCCGGCGCGGTTCCGATCACGCTGCAGCTTTTTGCGATCTTCTTTGCGCTCGGCTTTCTCGGCGGAAAACGCGGTACGCTTGCGGTGCTTGTATATCTGCTGCTCGGCGCGGTCGGCGCGCCGGTGTTTTCCGGCTTCGGCGGCGGCATCGGAAAGCTCGTAGGACCAACGGGCGGCTATCTCTTCGGCTTCTTATTCACCGCGCTGCTCTATTGGCTGATCACGGCGAAATTCGGCGACGGACTTGCCGTTATGATCGCCGCGATGGTCGGCGGCTTGCTCGTCTGCTACGCAATCGGCACGGCGTGGTTCGTGCTGCGCTATACGGCAGATGGCGGAACAACGTTTATCGGCGCGCTCGGAATGTGCGTTTTTCCGTTCCTACTGCCGGACGCGGTAAAGCTTGCGCTTGCGATCACGCTTTCCAAAACGCTGAAAAAAGCAATCAAATAAAAAGAAACCCGAGAAGAACACTTCTCGGGTTTCTTTTTATCCAAGCGCAACGTCCAAAATCATCATCAGCACGAAGCCGGCGAAAAAACCGTAAACGCCGTAGCCGCCGCGCGATTGCGGAATCAGCTCGTCGGCAACAACGTAGAGCATCGCGCCGGCGGCAAACGATAATAGCCATGGCATCAGCGGCGCGGCAAACGCGGCAAGCAAAACGGCAAGCAGACCGAAAATCGGCTCAACAACGCCGGAAAGCGTTCCATAGAGGAACGCGCGGAAACGCGAAACGCCCTCCTGCCGCAGCGGCAGGGAGATCGCCGCGCCCTCCGGAAAATTCTGAATGCCGATTCCGAGCGCAAGCGTTGACGCGGCAAGCAGCGCCTTGCCGTCCGCCGCTACGGCGAACGCCAGCCCGACCGCCATGCCTTCCGGGATATTGTGCAGCGTGATTGCGGTCATCAGCAGCGCGTTTTGATGCGATAGGCTGCTTTTTCGAAAGCGCGGAATCAGCAAATCCATTCCGGTTAAAAACAGCGCGCCGATCAGCAGCCCTGCCGATGCCGGAAGCCATGCAGGGATGCTGCCGCCCTGCGCCTGCTCGATTGCAGGAAGCAGCAGGCTCCAAACGGAGGCTGCCGTCATAACGCCGGCGGCAAAGCCGTTCATTGCATAGCGCGTTTGATCGCGGATCGCGCCGATAAAGAAAAACACCGTCGCTGCGCCGAGCGTTGTCATAAGAAAGGTAAAACCCGTGCCGGCGGCAGCCGGCGCGAGGGAAGAAAGCATAGCGCTCATCGCCTTCCGAGGGATTCAGGCGCGAAAACACCTGTATGACAGTATAGGCAGACGCGGCAAAAAACGTGCAAAAAACCGAGGATACAAGGTATCCTCGGTTTTTTTGAAGAATCAAACTTACTTGATCTCGACTTCTGCGCCGGCTTCTTTGAGCTCTGCTTCCATCTTCTCGGCCTCTTCCTTGGAGACGCCTTCCTTGAGGGTCTTGGGAGCGCCATCGACCAGGTCCTTTGCTTCCTTCAGGCCCAGACCGGTCAGGCCGCGGACGACCTTGATAACACCGATCTTGTTCGCACCGGCGCTCTTCAGAACGACGTCGAACTCGGTCTTCTCTTCGGCAGCGGCTGCGCCTGCGCCTGCAGCGGGAGCTGCAACAGCGGCGGCAGCGGCGCTAACGCCGAATTCCTCTTCCAGAGCGTGAACCAGCTCAGCCAGTTCCAGAACGGTAAGAGCCTTGACTTCTTCAATCATAGCAGTAACTTTCTCGGATGCCATAGTAATTTACCTCCAATTTTATGTGTGTGGATTTTTGATTATTCAGCAGGAGCGGCTTCCTCAGCGGGAGCGGCTTCTTCAGCAGGAGCGGCTTCCTCAGCGGGAGCAGCTTCTTCAGCGGGAGCGGCTTCCTCAGCGGGAGCAGCTTCTGCAGCAGGAGCGGCTTCTTCAGCGGGAGCAGCTTCTGCAGCGGCGGGAGCGCCGCCCTTCTGTGCGATCTGGTCCAGAACGACAGCCAGGCTGGTGATCGGCGCGAGGAACGTGCCGAGGACCTGCGCAACCAGAGCGTCCTTGGAGGGCAGCTCGCCGAAGGATTTCAGCTCTTCGATAGAAAGGACTTTGCCTTCTACCATGCCGCCTTTGATGCGGATAACGTCTTTGTTCTTCTTCGCGTACTCGCAGACGATCCGAGCCGGAGCAATGGGATCGCCGGTGGTGTGGGCGAGGGAAGTGGTGCCGTTGAGCAGTTCATCAAACTCGCTGTAGCCGATCTTGTTGGCTGCGAAACGAGTCAGCGTGTTCTTGACAACGGTGTACTCCACGCCCGCGGCACGGAATTGATTACGCAGTTCGGTATCCTGAGCAACCGTGATGCCTTTGTAATCGACAAAGACGGCGGCCGAGGACTGCTGAAGCTGCTCGGCGAGTGCGTCAACCACTGCCTTTTTGCTTTCCAGTACCTTTGCGTTGGGCATTCATTGTCACCTCCGAAAAAAATAAAGTGCCTCATGCCAAAGGCATGAGGACACAGTCAAGATAATCTGATCGTGTTACCTCGGCAGGACGACTGAACGGTTGCGGCTTGCGCCTCCTGCTGTCTCTGGCAGCTCGAATACTATAGCAGATGTTTTCGGGATTGTCAAGTGTTTTTTGTAAAACGGCGTTTGTTGCGGAAAACCGTCTTGCAAAAGCGAAGAAATATGATAATATTTGAATATAAGAAGATTTGGAAAGAGATAACGGAACATGAAAAAAATCAGAGTGCTGTTCCCTTACGTCGAAGCAGGGTTCGGGCATATCATGCCCATGCGGGCGATGGAAGACGCCTTTCGAAAGAAATACGGCGACAGAGTCGAGATCGTTTCCTCCGCGTTTTTTACGGAGAGCGGCGATCGGCGGCTGGCAGCGTATGAGCGGATGATGTCCCGCTTCGTGCGAACCAGCAATCGGATTCCGCTGATCGGGCTGTTTCTGACGCGCCTTGACTATATCATCGGCGCGTGGTTTTCCTCGCTGTTTATTATCCGGATCATTTCGCCGCGCGCCTATCGGCGCGGCGTTCGCCATATGCGGGAACTCGACTGCGATGCGGTGTTTTCCACGCACTGGGCGCCGAACTATTACGCCGAGCATCTGGAGCAGAAGCCGCTCACGGTGCTGTACTGCCCCGATGCGGAGCTGAACAGCCTGTTTTCCTATCACAGCGATCTCACGCTGCTGTCCACGCAGGAGGGCTATGAGAAGGCGCTGCGGAAAAAGCGGTTTCAAAACGGCAATCTGAAGCTCGTTCCGCATCTGATTCGCAACGAGGCGTTTCAAACACAAACCGATAAGCGGGAAATCCGGCAAACGCTGGGGCTTCCGCAGGATCGGTTCACGGTGCTGCTCTGCGAGGGCGGTTACGGAATCGGAAGAATGAAGGCGCTCTGCAGGCGGCTGATCCGTGTACCGTATCCGCTGACGGTGCTTGCGGTCTGCGGCAAAAACGAAAAGCTTTTGCGCTATCTCAAAACGCTGACGCCCGCGGAGAACGTCACGTTTGTGTCCTGCGGCTTTACGGAGAAGATTCTTTCCTATCACGCCGCGTCCGACGTATTTTGCGGAAAGAGCGGCACCATCCCCGCGGAGGCGACGTTCTTCGGAAATCCGACGATCGTCACGGGCTGCGCGTCGGTGATCGAAGAGAAGATTGCCCGCCACTACGTGAAATCGGTCGGCTGCGCCGTAAAGGCGTTTTCCGCGCGAAAAGCCGCGAAGCTCCTTGCGCTTTGGGCAGCCGAGCCGAGCCGGATGCGCCCCTATCAGAACGCCGCGCAGGCGTATCACAACCGATTCGGAAGCGAGGAAGCGGCGGACCTGCTCTGGGACGCTTTGACCGCCCGATTCGGGGACAGAATCACGAGGGACGAATAAATGCACTACGTTGAAACGGTTTTAACGGTCACAAACGCGCTGCTGACGCTGCTGGGCGTGCTGCTCGCGCATTTTATCGTCTTTGCCGTGATCGGTATTCTCGCGAAAAAGACCTATCCGGAGCGGGAGGAAAAGCTGCGCTACGGGCTGATCATCCCCGCGCGCAACGAAGAAGCCGTCGTTGCGGGGCTGATCGAGAGCATTCGAAAAAACGATTATCCGCAGCAGCAGCTTCAAATCTTCGTGATTGCGCACAACTGCACCGACCGCACGGCGCAGGTCGCGCGCGATGCGGGCGCAACGGTTTATGAGTACAGCAATCCCGCCGAAAACACGATGGGCTATGCGTTCCGCTATCTGTTCTCCAAAATCGAGGCGGATTACGGCACGCAGTCCTTTGACGGTTTTTTCCTCTTTAACGCCGATAACGTGCTGGACAGGCAGTATCTTTCCCGCATGAACGATGCATTTTTGTATTATGACAAAACGAGCGTGATCACGTCCTACCGCAACTCCAAAAACTTCGGCGCAAACTTGCTTTCGGGACTGTACGGGATGTACTTTGCCGTCGGCTGCCTGATGGAGAGCCGCGGCAGAACGGTCGCCGGCTGCGCAACCCGCGTGCAGGGCACAGGGTATCTCATTCCGGCGCGGCTCGTCGAACACGGCTGGAAGTACGTAACGCTGACCGAGGATTGGGAGTTTACGGGTGACAACGTCTGGAGCGGAACGCTCATCCGCTACTGCGACGATGCGATTTTCTACGACGAGCAGCCGACCTCGCTGCGCATCATGTGGCGCCAGCGCGTGCGCTGGGCGAGGGGACATCTCATCGTTTTCTTCACGCATTTCCGGACGTACTTCCGGGCGATTTTCCGCAGGGAAACGCGCCATCGCTTCTCGCTGTACGACATCACGATGTACCTGATCCCGTCGGTTTTTCTTTCGCTTGCGCTGCAGCTGTTGCAGTACGTCCTGCTGCTGTTTGCGCCGCTGGCGGACAGCAGCTGCTCGCTGCGTGAGATTTTTCTGAACCCTGCAAGCGGCGTGCTGTTCGCTTTGCTGCGCAGCACCGTGTTTTCCTATGTGAGCACGGTTATCAGCGCCGTGCTGGTCTTCGTCATCGAGCGAAAGCGCATCCGGCAGGTCACGCTGCCGCGCAAAATCCTGATTGCGCTCACGTGGCCGCTGTTTCTCGCCATCCAGTTCCCGATCGACGTACAGGCGGTCTTTTCCCGCAATCTCGGCTGGAAACCCATTCCCCACAACGACCGAACGTCGTTCGAGGAAGTCAATAAATAAGAAAGCGAGCCTTTGGGCGGTGCAAGTTAGGGAGCATGTAGGTTTTGCGCCGCCCTTGGGCTCGCTTTTTTTATTTATGCCCGCCGCTTTCGCAGATAGATCAGAAGCAGAATTGCCGCCGAGACGGCGGTAAACGCGAGCGAGGCGCGGAGATATACGTTGCTGTGCACTGCGTTGATGTAATAGGCGTTCGGGAGAAGATATTGCGGCGTTTTCTGCACGTAAAGATCGAAGAAAATCGGGCAGATGAGCACGTCGAGGATCGTCAGCACGGTCGCCGTCGGCGCAAACAGCAGCAGGGAGTTCAGCAGCTGCTGCAGGACCGTGCAAAACAGGGCGGTGTTGAGCACAAAAATCAGCGTGACGGCAAGCTCCCGCAGGAAATACGTATTGACGCCCAATAAGAAGACTGCCGCAAAGACGAACGCGGCGACGTTCAAAATGGCGGTGAGCTGGCAGGCGAAGGAGATCAGCACGCGGTCGCCGCTTTTGGCGAAGGCAAAAACGCCTTTTTTCTCATCGTCAATATACAGCATGGCGGCCGACAGCCCCGCAAGCAGCACCACGATGGAAAGCAGCCCGCGAATCGGCGAGGTGAGATAATTCCGCTCGCTTTCCTCTGTAGCCGTCACGCCGTCGGGAAAGGCGAAGGTAAAAAGCGTGCCCTCCGTAAAAAAGCGGTCGTAGTAGTCCAGAATCTCTTCGTCGGTGAGCTTTGAGAGATCAAGCTCCGCATCCTCACGCATGCATTTGAGGAAGAACATCCGCGACGTGTAGGGGAACATCGCCGCCGACAGCTTTTCGAGCGCCAGACGGGTTTTCAGACTGTCCTCCTGCCGGTAAACCTTAACGATGTAATGGTCGCCCTTCGGGTCGTTCACAAAGGCGGCGAACCGCTCGGCAAGATCCTCGGGCAGCACCCACACTGCGTCGAGACGGCTTGCGGAGAGATCGGCAAGCGCGTCGTCGGCGCTTTCGTATTCGAGGAAGCGCAAGATGCCGGAGCTTTCGTTCAGCTTTTCCAAAATCTGGTCGCTGATCTCCGTATGCGGATTGACCACCGCGATCTGCGCAAAGCCCGCTTTTTCCGCAGAGGCGAGCTTCAGCGCCAGAACGGACAGCGGAATCAGGCAGATGAGCACCAGAAACATCCATTTTTTATACAGGCGCTTGGAGAGCAAAAAGAACCATTTGAGCATGCGCATCTTAAGCTCCCCCCTTGGAAAGTTTGATTTTTCTCGCCAAGACGGCAACGCCCAGGAACAGAATCACGTAGAGGCAGAGCGTCAGCGCCGGTACGAGCGCATCCGCGCCGGTGACCGACAGCGCAACGAAGGCGCGCGCCGCGCCCGTCGGGGTAAATGCGGCGGCGTCCTGCAGCGGTTTCGGCAGCGCGTAGAGCGGGTACATGCAGCCCGAGATATAGCAAAGCCCCATCGAGAAGAAGAAGTATCCCGTCACGGCGGAGAGCAGATTGCCCGAAAGCTCGCTCGCCGCAAACGCGAAGGCGCAAATCATGATCGAAACGGGGATGAGGGCGCGCGCATACGCCGCAAGATCGATGCCGACGTCCAGCAACTCCGCCAGCCCGTAGAGCTTGTTCGCGCCGTAGCAGGCGGCGGCAACGAGAAACAGCGCCGAAAGGAACACGAGCAGCATGGCAAGGTATTCGCAGAGCGCGCTGCGGGCAGGGCCGATGCCGTTTGCGCTTAAGAGCCTTACGAGGCTGTTATCCCGCCGAACGAGCAGGCACAGCAGGGGAATCGCCAGCACGCACAGCAGCATGATCGAAACACCGATAAACAGGTGCTGCATCAGATCCATTCCGTAGGAAACGCCCGTGATCTTTGTTTTGTACATGCCCGTGCGCCCGATGATAAAGTTGATGTATTTGAGATTGAGCTGATTGGCCTTTGCAACCGCGAGGTTCTTGTAGCCGTTTTCCCAAACGAGCCGCTCGCCGCCGAATACGCCCTTTTGCGACTGCTGCACAACCGCTTCGATCACCTTGGTCATTTCCTCCCGCACAAGGGCGGAAATATCAATCGTGCTCGTGGTGGAGTAATAGGCGATGGGCAGAAGCTCGCCGCGATCCGCCGCCTGCGAAAAGCCCTTGGGAATCACGACGTAAGCCGAAATCTGCCCTCTGCGAAGCTGCGCCTCGGCGGTTTCCTCGTCCGTAAGCTGCAGGTCGATGGAGTAGCGGGAGGGGTCCATCGTTTTGAGCGCCGCAATACCGGCGGAAAACAGGCGGCTGTCGGTGTTGCCCACAACGGAAATGGTGAACGTTGCGTTACGGTCGTTTTTCGTCAGATCGGAAAGCTGCTGAAACACGACCAGCGAGATACTCACCAGAAGCGCCGCAATCAGCAGCAGAAACACCAGTATTTTCGACAGCCGCTTCCATTCCAGCAAAAAGTATCTCATAGCAGCTCTTTCACCAATTGTTCGGTATCGCCGGAATAAGTGAACGGGCAGAGCTTGCCGTCCTTTAGCAGATAGCAGCGGTCGCAAAGCTCCAGCTCCAGAACGTCATGCGTGACGAGGATGAGAATGCCGCCGTCCTTTTTGTAAGCGTTCAGGTAGTCCTTGATATTCTGTTTGCAGACGAGATCGAGCGCGGACATCGGCTCATCGAGCAGCAGAAGCTGCGGTTTTTTAGCGATGGCGCAACCGATGGAAAGCCGCTTTTTCATGCCGCCGGACATACGGGAAACCCGCACGTTCAGAAATTCGTCGATGCCGAGCAGGGAGAGCGTGCCGCCGTCAAGTTCGCGCTGCATGCTTTCGCGGTCGTACCACAAGGAGAGGTTATCCTTTGCGCTCAGCTCCTCAATCAGCGGCGTGCCCTGCGGCACGAAGCCGACGGTTTTGCTCCGAACGGACGGCGCGCGGAACAAATCCGTCCCGTCGCAGAGGAACGTGCCGCCGTCGGGCTTTAAGACGCCCGCAAGAACGGACAGCAGCGTGGATTTTCCGCTGCCGTTCACGCCGAGGATGCCGACGCATTCGCTGCTTTGGGCAGTAAACGACGCACCCGATAAAACGGTCTTTCTGCCGTATTTTTTGGAGATGTCGGAAATTGCAATCTGCATAGCTTCACCTTGTAACGGCAGGCGCCAATGTAAATCAGTGCCTGCCGTAGTTTTCCTGTTCTGTTTTACTGCGCCTTGAGCTGATCGGAAAGCTCCGCGATGGCGTCAACGTACTCCGTCGGAACGGGCGTGCCGCGAAGGTTTTCCACCAGCGGATCGAGGTGCAGGTCTGCCGTCAGCTCCTCGAGCGAATCCAGACCGTCGACTGTGATCTGCTTACCGGCGGGCTCGGTGACTTCTCCCGCTGCGGAGATCGCATAGGAGGCGTTCTTCATAGAGAAGAGCTCGGCGTCGCCGTTAAAGACGGTGAGATTGAATTCGCCGGCAGTCCAGTCGCCCTTGATATCCAGCTCGCAGGCGATGTTCAGCAGCTCCGCGAGATCGCCAAGCGTCCCCGATGCGGCCGCATCAATGCCTTCGCTGTTCGGGTAAATGCGAATCTTTCCACTCAGCTGACCCTTCTTGGCAGCCTTGGAATCAAAGTCTGTAAAGCTGATTTTGGAAACGGTGGTGCCGTTTTCGCTGATGTAGCGGTCGGAGGTGACGAGATCGCCCTTTTTCGTACCGGACTCCGAGACGGAAATGCCGTCCGAGAGGTCCGCCTTGGTGACGAACGCTTTGCCGTCGTCGAGCGTGAGGTAGGAGGTCACCTTATCGCCCTGCTCGATTCTGCGACCGACGATTTCATCCTTGGAGTTTACATAATCATAAAGCATCACAACGGCGTCTTCGCCGTACTCTATGGCTTCGATCTCTGCGATACGCGCGTCGATTTTCTCAAGGAAGCGGTCATAAGCGACGCTGCCGTCGGGTTCGGATTCGTCCAGCAAAGCCTGCAGGTTCTCGATGATGGAGCGGACGTCCGAGTCGGTCTTCATGTCGTTGAGGATGGCAAGCTCGATCTCTTTTGCCTTCGCCTGCGGAACGGTGCAGGTGAGAACGGTAACGGTCTGCGTCACGTCGTCGAGCGTCATATCTTCCGAGGACTTTTCGATGTTCTCAATGCCCTCGAGAATCATTCCGTGGTATTTGGTAAGGAGCTTCGTTACGGTTGCCGCGTCCGGCAGCGCGTTTGCGGCTTCCTGCTTTTTGTTGCCGGAAAGCGCAGAAAGCCCGCTGTTTTCTGCATTGAATTTGAGCACGTCGTCGGTGATCTCGCGCAGCGCAAGCAGCAGGCTGTTCGTCTCGGAATCGAAGGACGAGGCAAGCGTCAGCACGTGCTGGCCGCCGATGCCGAAGAGCAGGTCGGTAGACGACTTGCCGCCTTTTACGTTGACCGTCATGTCAAAATCGGTCTGGCCGAGCCAGTCTACGTCAAGCTGTCCGCCGAGGGACTGCCGGATGCTGTCCTTGACGCCGTCGTTGAGCGTAAGCTGCATCTTGACGTTGTACTTGTTGTCGTTTGCAAAGAGATTGCGGACGTAGTTTCATAGTACACCGTCAGAGTGTCGCAGAAATCGGCGACGTCCTTCTTTTCGACATTTTCAAAATACTGTTCGGGTGACGCCAGTTTGTTGGTGAGCGAGCAGCCTGCGAGGCCGAGCAGCAGCACGACTGCCAGCAGCATCGCAACGAGCTTTTTGGTTGCGGTGTTCTTCTTCATTGTGAGTTCCTCCTGTTTTTTATGATTCAGCATAATCCTATGGTATGGAAGAAACCGATTCTTGTCAAGTTCGTTCCTGTTTTACAGCTTGCGCAGGAGCGAAATGATCTTGCTGATCTGCGCTCTGGTGAGCGTGCTGTCCGGCGCGAACGTCGTCTCGCTCATGCCGCCTACAACGCCCGCGTGGTTGAGCGCCAGCACGTCGGGATCGCTTGTGTCGGTGAACTTATTGCTCTCTGGCTGCGCGGTCAGGTTCTTCGCCTTCGCTGCGATCTTGCAGAAGTTCAGACGCGAGATGCTGCCGTCGAGATTCACGTCGCCCGTGAGCCAGCCCTTATCCTTTGCAAAGGTCAAATAGCCGCTTGCCCAATGCGCGCCGCTCTTCGCCTGTTCGCCGTGGCCGAGGGCGCAGACGATCAGCTTCAGCGCTTGACCGTAGGTCAGATTGCCGCCGGGTACGAACGTCGTTGCCGTCATGCCGCTCACCGTGCCGTCGGTATAGAGGTCTTTCACGTAGGTATAGAACCAGTCGCTCGATTTTACGTCCGTAAACGGAAGCGTGATCGCTTTCGCTTCGGTCGTCACATCGCCGTAGGCAAGTGTGGGGCGGAAGCCGAGGAAAACGTTATACTTGAACGCCAATCCGAGCGAATTTGAAAACGCCGTGATCTGCGTACTCCCGTTCGATGCGGAAAGCACCTTTCCGTTTCCGAGATAGACGAACGTATGAACGTTCTTTGCGGTGCTTGCCGTTGTGTGGTTATCGGCAAGACCGATGAAGAAATCGCCCGGCTCATAGAAGGATTCTTTATAGTCGGTCGTTCTGTCAACAGGGTTCATCGTATGCGGCGTTACTTTCGGATTGTCGCCGAGGTAAACCGCGTAGCCGCCGAGATGCTCCGCAATCGCCATTGCGCGCAGCAATGCTGCATCGCCGGATAGGACAGAAGGGTCTTTCAGCTGCCATAAATAGGCGTAGCCGCTGTCTCTTCCAAGCGGTATGCAGCGCGAAAACTGTTCGGATAGCAGAGAATTGAAATGATCCGGCAGCGGCAGCTCGATGCCGAGCAGATCATTATAGAACTGTTTGAGGAACGCAACGTCGGTTTCGGTTACGGAGCGGAGCTTCGCGCGCGATGTGCTGTTGCCTTTGGCGAGCTCTGAAAGCGTATTGTGTGCGGCGGCAGTGAGTTTCTTGCCGCCAACGCGGAACGTGATCGCGCGCGTATCGAGTCCGCCTACGCTGCCGGAGGGGATTGTAACGGTTTCGCCGCGCTTTGCGGTAACGGCTGCCGTATAGGAAACCGTGCGCGTTTCGCCGGCAGGTACGTCTATCGTCCATGCGAGCGAGCCTTCTTTAACGCTTGCGCCGATCGGCTGCTGCTCGGTTACGGTCAGTCCGTGATAATCGGCGCTGCCATAGTTGCGGACGGAGATCGTCACCGTGAGGGCCTGCTCGTTTTCGGGGGATTGATATTTGGTGATGCTCGTTTCTTTATCCACACGAATGCCCGGGTAGCGGAGCCGCGCTTTTGCGTGCGCCGTGAGCGAATGGCCGGAAAAATCCGCCGCCTTCATGGGACGGAGAACAACAAACGAAATGTACTTTTCGGTGAGGCAGAGTTTTCCGCCGTGGGTAAACAGATGTGATTTTGCATCGTCCGCGCGGATCGCGCCGCCTTCGCCTTTGCGCGTGTTTTCAACCTCGTCAATTCCGGTTTCGCGGTTGATCTTGCTGCCGGTGCAGTGGATGATATAGTTCGTGCCGTTGCCGAAAACGTCGCCGGCAAAGAACATGGCGTGGCCTGCGTTGCCGGTGCGCCCAACGATCAGATCGCCCGGCTGCAGCAGCGCGTACGCTTTGTTCAGCGGTTTGCCGTCTGTATCCTCGCCGTCAACCTTTTTCTCCCAGCGGTAAATGCACATCGGATCGTCCGTTTTCAGCGCGCCGAGATTGGCGGTAACGGATTTGCGCGGACCGCCCATCAGCTCGTAGCCGGTGGCGTCGTAATAAATATCGTAGCAAAAATCGGAGCATACGCTGTAGATTGTATGATCGGATGCGGCAAGCTCCGGCGCTTCGCCGGAATTGATGCGCGAGGTTCCGTATTCCAGGCGCGATTGCGCTGTCATTGCGGAGGAATCATACTGCACGAGCGTGCCTTTGTTGTAGTAGGCGAGTGCTGTTTCAACAAGTCCGCGCTGAAGCTCCGTAAGATTTGCGGCGGATGCTGCCGGAAGCAGCGAAAAGAGCATTGCCAAGACGAGAAGAACAATCAGCGATTTCCGCATAAAACCACTTCCTTACGAAATATCCGCAAGATCGAGATATTTATAGCCGTTTTCGGCAATATGGTCTTTTCTGCCGGAGAGATTGTCGCCCAGCAGCAGATCGAAGATCTCCGCCGTGCGCTCGGCGTCTTCCGGCATCACCTTGATCAGCCGGCGTGTTTCCGGGTTCATCGTTGTCAGCCACATCATTTCCGGATCGTTCTCGCCGAGACCCTTCGAGCGGTTCACGGTGTACTTTTTGCCTTCGAGTTCTTTTACGATCGTATTCTTCTCCGCGTCGGAATAGGCAAAATACGTTGCGTCCTTGCTTGTGATCTCATACAGCGGCGATTCCGCGATGAAAACGTAGCCTTGCTCGATCAGCGTAGGCGTAAGGCGGTAGAGCATAGTTAGAATCAAGGTGCGGATCTGGAAGCCGTCCACGTCCGCGTCGGTACAGATCACGATCTTGTTCCAGCGCAGATTTGCAAGATCGAATGCGGAAAGATCGCGGCTTCGCTTCGTTGCAACCTCTACGCCGCAGCCGAGCACCTTGAGCAGATCGGTAATGATGTCGCTTTTGAAAATGCGGTCGTAATCCGCTTTGAGGCAGTTGAGGATCTTGCCGCGCACCGGCATGATGCCCTGAAATTCCGCATCGCGCGACTGTTTAACCGAGCCCATGGCGCTGTCGCCCTCAACGATATAAAGCTCGCGCCGGGAAACGTCCTTCGTGCGGCAGTCAACGAATTTCTGAACGCGGTTTGCAAGATCGAGATTGCCCGTCAGCTTTTTCTTGATGTTCAGGCGCGTTTTTTCCGCCGTTTCGCGGCTGCGCTTGTTGAGCAGAACCTGATCGGCAATGCGGTCGGCTTCCTGCTTGTTTTCGATGAAATAAACCTGCAGCCGGCTGCGGAAGAACTCCGTCATCGCGTCCTGGATAAACTTGTTCGTGATCGCTTTTTTCGTCTGATTCTCATAGGAAGTCAGCGTGGAGAAACAGTTTGTTACGAGAATGAGGCAGTCCTGCACGTCCTGGAACGTGATCTTGCTCTCGGATTTCGTGTATTTATTCGAGGCTTTGAGATAAGCGTCGATCGCGTAGACGAATGCGTTGCGCACTGCCTTGTCCGGCGCGCCGCCGTATTCGAGCCACGAGGAGTTGTGGTAGTATTCGATGCAGTTGACTTTGTTGGAAAAGCAGAGCGCCGCCGTGATCTTCAGCTTGTATTCCGGCTTATCGTCGCGGTCGCGTCCGCGCCGTTCGGCTTCCCAGAATTGCGGCATTGTCATGGCGTTTTCTTCGGAAGGCTCCGCAACGTAATCTGCAATGCCGTTTTCGTAGCAGAATTCGGTCGTTTCGAATTTGCCGCCCTGCTGATCGCGGAAGCGGAAGAGCACGCCTGCGTTGACAACGGACTGCCGCTTGAGCACATCGAGGAAGTATTCGCGCGGCACGCGGATATCGGTAAAAACGTCCAGATCGGGTTTCCAGCGGAAGCAGGAGCCTGTTTTTTTGCGGTCGGTCGGTTCGCTTTCGAGCTTGCCGACGATTTCGCCCTTTTCAAAATGGAGCGTATACTTTTTGCCGTCGCGGCGGATCGTTGCATCGAAGTATTCGGAGGAATACTGCGTTGCGCAGGCGCCGAGACCGTTCAGACCGAGCGAAAACTCATAATCGCCGCCGGCGTTGTTTTCGTATTTGCCGCCTGCGTAAAGCTCGCAGAAAACGAGCTCCCAGTTGTAGCGGCCCTCTTTTTCGTTCCAGTCTACCGGGCAGCCGCGGCCGAAGTCTTCCACCTCGATGGAATGGTCTTCGTAGCGCGTTACAATGATTGTATCGCCATAGCCGGCGCGCGCTTCATCAATCGCGTTGGAGAGAATCTCGAAAACCGCGTGCTGGCAGCCCTCCAGTCCGTCCGAACCGAAAATAACCGCCGGGCGTTTGCGAACTCTGTCCGCGCCCTGCAGCGATACAATACTGTCGTTACCGTAAGTCTGATTCTGTTTCATGTTGCCCTCACTGGATTTTGTGATTCAATCGGGATAAAAACCCATTATATTGGGAATTATAGCCGTTTTTCAACGCAAAGTCAAGATTTCCGAAAAATCGGAAGAATCTACAAAAACGCGCAAATTTTTTCTGTACTTTCCTTGTATTCTTGCCTGTTGCAATCAGGGATTTGCATGAGTATGATAATGTTGTTCATTGTTTTTTATTGTGTGCGAAAGAGAGGGTAGATATGTTTCGGATCGGATTTGATAATGATAAATATCTCGCGCTGCAAAGCAAGAGAATCTTAGAGCGCGTGGAGCAGTTCGGCGGCAAGCTCTATTTGGAATTCGGCGGCAAGCTGTTTGATGATTATCATGCCTCGCGCGTGCTGCCCGGCTTCCAGCCGGATAGCAAAATGCGCATGCTGATGCAGCTGAAGGACCAGGCGGAGATTCTGATCGCCATCAACGCGGACGATATTGAAAAGAATAAGCGCCGCGGCGATCTCGGCATTACCTACGACGTTGACGTGCTGCGCCTGATCGATGCGTTCCGCGGCTACGGGCTCTACGTCGGCAGCGTGATTTTAACGCGCTGGCGCGGCCAGAAAGCGGCTGACCGCTTCGAAAAGCGGCTCACCGCCATGGGCATCCGCGTATACCGCCATTATCCGATTGCCGATTATCCGAACAATCTGCCGCTCATCTTCTCCGATGAGGGCTTCGGCAAAAACGACTTTGCCGAAACGGAGCGCCCGATCGTTGTTGTAACCGCGCCGGGACCCGGCAGCGGCAAAATGGCAACCTGCCTCAGCCAGCTCTACCATGAAAACCGCCGCGGTGTAAAAGCCGGCTACGCGAAATACGAAACGTTCCCGGTTTGGAATCTGCCGCTGAAGCATCCGGTAAACCTTGCTTACGAAGCCGCAACCGCCGACCTTTCCGATGTGAACATGATCGATCCGTTCCATCTGGAGGCTTACGGCGAAACCACCGTAAACTACAACCGTGACGTGGAGATTTTCCCGGTGCTCGAAGCGATGTTCCGCAATATCTACGGCGAATGCCCCTATAAGAGCCCGACGGATATGGGTGTAAATATGTGCGGCTACGCGATCGTAGACGATGACGTTTGCAAAGAAGCGTCCTACCAGGAGATCATCCGCCGTTACTTTGCATCGGCTTACAACGTAAAGAGCGGTATCAGCGAGCCTGCGGAGCTGCAAAAGATCGAAACGCTGATGGGCTCGCAGGGACTCACGCCAGAAATGCGCAAAACCGTTCCTGCGGCAAGAGCGGTTGCCGAGCGGACGGGCGAACCGGCTGTTGCGATTGAGCTGCCGGACGGCACGATCATCACCGGCAAAACCTCAACGCTGATGGGCGCAAGCTGCGCCGCGCTGCTCAACGCGCTGAAGCATCTCGCCGGAATCGACGAGCGCACGGATCTGATTTCCTCGGCAGTGCTCAAGCCGATCCAGCATCTTAAGGTTGAGCATCTCGGAAACCACAATCCGCGGCTGCATACCGATGAGATTTTGATTGCGCTTTCGATGAGCGCCGTAACGAACCCGACTGCCGATCAGGCGATGGAAGCACTCGCCGGACTCAAGGGCAGTGAGGTGCATTCCACGGTGGTACTTGCGTCGGTGGACGAGGGAACGTTCAAAAAGCTCGGCGCGAACGTTACCTGCGATCCCGTGATGCAGGCGAAAAAGCTGTATCATAAATGATCTTAAAATGAAAAAGGATGAGCCTTTTCAAATGAAAAGGCTCATCCTTTTTCGCTTGGAAGTTCGATTTTGCCGTGTTTTTCTTCAAATTCCTCGATGGCTTTTCTTGCCAAATAAAGGATTTGTCCGTTTGCTGATCTTCCATAATAGTCAGAAATATAGTGCAGCTTATAATGCAGCGCATCGTCAATTCGAATCCCGAGATGCTTTTCCTTTTTCGTATTCGGCATATGAAATCTCCGTACTTCAAATAAGATAATTTGAGTTTATTTGAAGATTGTGCTATCTTGGTTATAGTGTACTCAAATTAAGTACAAAATATTTTAGGAGAAGCACATATGGGAAAAACAGCATTTTTTATTCAACATCCACGGACAATTGATGATTTGCGAAAACCGCATTTTATAGAGCAGGAGCATGCCTATATGATTGCGGCAACCGTACTTTTAGGGAAAATGGATTATGAGAACTTTATATTTGATTTATGCGCAGATCGCCAATTTCTTCAGGATTATTGTGATTGTTGCAGCGATGGGTCGGTGTTTCGCTGTGTTTTGGTTAAAATGCGAAAGGCGACAGACGGGATTCTCGTTGTGCCGGAGAACCGGTGCTTTGTAAAATTTGCTGCGTATATCAGTGGATGATCGTCGCGTGTACGTCGTCGAGCAGCTCGGCGATCCATTTGCGCGTTCGTTCATCGGCTTTGCCCGTGCGCGGCAAGTGACCGAGCGTCTGTGCGTCCATCAGCGCAAGGCGCGTTGATCGGTCGCCCCTGCCGTTTACGCGAACGCCGCGGATATAGGGGATGCGATGCGCAAGCTCCTTGAGCTGCCGCTGCAGCGCAAGCGTTGACTGCGCCGCTTTTTCCGGCGGCGAAGGGAAGAGATGCGGATTGCGCAGCACCTCGCGCTCCACGCCGAGATAGCAGTCGCAAAGACTGTTCCAGGTCTGCGCGTCTACCTGACCTGTTACGGGCAGATGGTGGAGCTGCTGAAATGCGGAAACCGCCTGCGCCGTTTCTTCGCCGTACGTTCCGCGCGCGGGAACGTGCGGCAGCTCATCGTCAAACCGGCTCATAACGTCCAGCATATACTGCATCTGCGCAACTTCCTGCCCCATATCGCCGAGACGGAGCGGATCTGCCGGAGCGGATGCGATCAGATAATAGTTCAGCCCCTCCGATTGCAGCTCGGCAAGCTGCTTTACGGCAACGTAAATCCGCACGATCTGATACCACGTCGCCCTGCCGACGATGCCGTCGGCAGTCAGCCCGAATACGCGCTGAAAGGTTTTTACCGCTTCTTCCGTCTGCGGCCCGAATATGCCGTCGGGCGTGATTTTCGGGATCGAGGGATAGTTTTGGCTGATGCGGTTGAGCACAAGCTGCATCACAAGCACTTCCGTTCCGCTCGAGCCGCGTTGCAAGGGTGTTCCGGGGTAGGATGGCTCGATGCCTCGGATCGGCGCGTCGGTAACAAGCTCAATGTTGTCGCCGTAGTAGGTTTGCAGGATCTCAAAAGAGTTCAGCCCCTGCTGCGCAAGCTCCTGCGAGCCCCATTGGCTGAGTCCTGCGCAGGTCACGGTTGTGCCGTTGCAGAATTTTGCCGCAAGCGGCTCGGTAAAGCCCTGCCTGCGGATGTAGGTATCGAACAGTTCTTCCACGATTTGGTCGGTTGTTTCAAACGTGCTGCGCCCGTAGGAATAACTTTGATCGAACGCGGTCGTGGAGGTGATGTCGAAGTCGTAGCCGCGGCTGCGGTAGTATTCGGTATAGACGCGGTTGAGCGCATAGGAGTTGATAGCAAGCACGTTTGCGCGAATGGCGCTTACTTCCCAAGTCGGGTAGATCTCGCCGGCTACAACGTTTTTCAGATAGTCCAGATAATTCACCGTTACGTTCGGCGCATCGGAATTCGGCGGTCCGAGATGTACGGTGATGGTTTCGGGAATGTAAGGCAGCGTGATCGCCATGTTATAGATTTTGCGCCGGTGTATCATACGGCGCGCGGTCGTAGGGCAGTGACGGCGCAGGGATCATACGAAAGCCCTGCACGGTGTCGGTATCCGGGAAAATCTGTACGCCTTCCGCCGATTGCGTTTCATATCCCTTAAGGCGAACCGTGATCGAAACGGCGGCATACGGCGTAGCCTGCCCGGGGCAGCAGCTTTCCGCAAGCGCCGGCGTTTCCAGGCGGAGCGGCGCGGTGTAGCCGTCTGCGTCGGTTGTGAGCGCGGCAATAATGGGCGCGTCGGCAGAAAGATCGCGCTTAACGGTTACCTCCGCGCCGGAAAGCGGAATGCGCGCGTCTGACGTGTAGGCGTAAACGGTGAGCGTTCCGAAATGTTCCATGAATAAGCCCCCTTTATCGCTATGTATATAATTGACAAGCAGACAAAATTCCACTATAATAACTGGCGGAATTTGAACAGGGGAGTGTGGAACATGTACCACAGAATGACGATTGCCGGATTGGAACGCGATCTTCCGATCTGCCGCGTGAACGATTCGCTGTATATTGGGGCGTTTGTTATCTTCGGCGACGTAGAGCTGACCGAGCACTGCGCGAAAGAGCTTCTGAAGCGCGCGCCGGAATACGATTATATGATTACGGCGGAGTCCAAGGGCATTCCGCTTGTTTACGCAATGGCGCGCCAGAGCGGGCAGAATAAGTATCTGCTTGCGCGAAAAATGCCGAAGCTCTATATGCGCAACGTGCTTGATGTGAAGGTTCATTCCATCACAACCGCGGATGAGCAGCATCTCTATCTTGACGGCGATGATGCGGAGCTGATGAAGGGCAAAAAGATTTTGATCGTGGACGACGTGATCTCCACAGGCGAATCGCTCTCCGCGCTGGAGCAGCTTGTTGAAGCTGCCGGCGGCATCATCTGCGGCCGTATGGCGATCCTTGCCGAGGGCGACGCGCAGGCGCGCGACGATCTGATTTATCTGGAAAAGCTGCCGGTCTTCAACGCGGACGGCACGGTCAAGGCGTAAGATCAAACATCCGCCCTTGCGGCGGATGTTTCTCATTTCGGAGGGTTTATGCAGCAAACTAAATCCAAGATTTTTCTGCGCGGTATGCGCGATGGGATCCCTATTGCGCTTGGGTATTTCGTTGTGGCGTTTTCGCTCGGTATCCACGCCAAGCAGGCAGGACTGAACTGGTTTCAGGGCTATGTGATGAGCTTTGTCACCCATGCGTCCGCAGGGGAGAAGGCAGGACTGATCTCCATCGGCGCCGGAAATACGCTCTGGCTGCTTGCGCTGTTTATGCTGGTTGCGAACGCGCGGTATCTGCTGATGAGCACGGCGCTTTCGCAAAAGATCCGTCCCGAGCTTTCTGTTTGGCAGCGCATGGTCATCGGCTTTTGCGTGACCGATGAGCTGTTCGGCGTTTCCGTTGCCTACCCGGGGTATCTCGATCCGGCATATCTCTATGGAGCCGCGCTTTCGGCGATTCCTTCGTGGGCGCTCGGAACGGCGCTTGGAATCGTGGCAGGGGAGCTGCTGCCTGCGCTTGCGGTCACTGCGCTCAGCGCCGCGATTTACGGAATGTTCCTCGCGGTCATTATTCCGCCCTGCCGCGCAGATAAGCGGCTGATTCTCGTCGTTGCGGCGAGCCTGCTGATCAGCTGGCTCACGGATATCATTCCGGCGTTTGCCGCGCTCTCCGCGCGCGTCAGCGGCTATGAGAGCTATCGCGTAATCGTGCTGACGGTTGTGATCTCCGCTGCTGCGGCAATTCTGATGCCGCATGATGAGGAGGTGGCGCAATGACGCAGTCCGCTTGGCTTTCCATCCTTGTGATGGGCGTGGTCAGCTTTGTGATCCGTGCACTGCCGCTTACGCTGATCCGCAGGCAGATCAAAAGCCGATTCATTCGCTCGGTGCTGTATTATCTGCCGTACGTTACGCTTGCCGTGATGACGGTTCCGGCAATTCTCCATATCTCGGAAAATCCGATGGTCGGGCTCGTCTCGCTGGTTGCCTCCGGAGTAACGGCGTGGTTTTCAAAAAATCTTTTCCTCTCCGCCGCCGTTGCCTGCATCGCAACGCTCGTGATGAGCATTGTATGAAAAAACCTCCAAAGCCAAACGGCTTTGGAGGTTTTAGTTTAGCAGTTCATCTGCGGTGACGCGAAGAACTTCTGCAATTACTTTCAGTTCAATGTCCGTTATGAAGCGTTTGCCGCATTCAATGCGCTGAATCGCGTTTTTGTCTAAGTCCAATCCACGGACTTGGAGCATAACGGCAAAATCGTTCTGCGATATATTTCCGGGCATCGCCTTCCGCAATGCGCGGATTTTTTGGCCCGATAGGTTGTTTTCACCGGTGCTTGCTTTGTTCTTGTACATAGGAAAACCCTCTAATGACATTCAGTGCTTGCTTTTTATGAAAGTATAGAGTATCCTTATATACACATTTGACATTTAGTAAATGTCAAATAAAAGAAAAGTGTGGAAGAAAAATGAATGATATTTTTGAAAAAGCGTTTGGCGATTTTCTTGAGCGCACGGAATATGACGAAGCGGAAAATGCTTTATTTGCAATTGTGCGCAGCGCATTTTTAGCGGGGTGGCTTGCGGCAGGCGGTGATCCGCTGAAACCGAAAGACGTTGTAAAACTGATAAAATAGAAACCTCCAAAGCCAAACGGCTTTGGAGGTTTTCGTGCGACGGTATTTGCGAAGATTGCGCTGCTTGCTATGAGACAATGCCAAGCTCGTGCTTTAACCCTTCTTGCAAAATGCGCGAAAAATTGAGCCCTGCTTTTTCTGCAGCATCATTCAGATAACTCGGCAGAGATACGTTTTTTCTTACTGTGCGCTGGTCAGTTGCCTTGCGGTACGCATCAAAATCTACGAGTACAAACATCGCTTTTGTATTTCCATCGCAGTCAGGTAAATCGGCTGACGGCTTCGGTATTGTTTGACCGAGATCTTGCATGGTAATTCCGCAGAGGGAGATCGCGTCTATCGCCATATAGAGCGCGTCTGCAATATCATGACCTTCTGTATCAATATTCAGATCGGGAACATGAACAAGATAGCCTGAATCGCAAGGCGTCAAAATGATTGGATATGCTGTTTTCATTCTCTGAAAGCCTCCTTTGACTAAACGATTACAATCTGTGCTTTTTAATAAGCATTTTGGCGAGTTCTTCGTTGATTTCTTTGTGTCTTGGAATTGGTTCAACATGTTGACCGTCAGTAATGATTGTATGGCTATTGCCTTCTCGTGCAATCCGCCATCCATGCTTATAAAAACGCTTCAATAAATCTTTCCGTTTTATTATACTCACCTCTTGCAAATATTATGCGCATTTATTGCGCATTTGTCAAGCGCAAAACAGGAAACAAAAAGCCACAACGCTTTGGCATTGTGGCTTTTTTGTATACAGCAGAATAATCAGCGCTTGCTGAACTGTTGGCTGGGGAAATATGCCTGCGGCATATTTCCCCGGCCAACCGCAGCGGCTATGCCGCGAGGACCCGCAGGAAGCAAGCGACATATAAAGCAAAAGCTCCCGAATTTCGGGAGCTTTTGAAAACTTGTATTGCAATCAGCGCTTGCTGAACTGTTGGCCGGGGAAATATGCCTGCGGCATATT
>JAFSUG010000019.1 GCA_017445385.1 Oscillospiraceae bacterium | reverse complement strand
GCAAGGAAGAGATGGACATGATCAACAAGGCCTTCATCGAGATCATGATCGAGGGCGACGCGAATGGCCGCGGCTTCCAGTACCCGATCCCGACCTACTCCATCACGCGCGACTTCGACTGGAGCGAAACCGAAAACAACAAGCTCCTGTTTGAGATGACCGCAAAATATGGCACGCCGTATTTCTCCAACTACATCAACTCCGATATGGAGCCCAGCGACGTACGCTCGATGTGCTGCCGTCTGCGTTTGGATCTGCGCGAGCTGCGCAAAAAGTCCGGCGGCTTCTTCGGCTCCGGCGAATCCACCGGCTCTGTCGGCGTTGTTACGATCAACCTGCCGCGTCTGGCTTACCAGTCCGCAAACGAGCAGGAATTCTATGAAAAGCTCGATCATCTGATGGACATTTCGGCGCGCAGCCTGAAAACGAAGCGCACCGTTATCACGAAGCTGCTCGACGCGGGCCTGTACCCCTACACGAAGCGCTATCTCGGCACGTTTGAAAACCACTTCTCCACGATCGGTCTTGTCGGCATGAACGAAGCCGCGCTCAACGCCAAGTGGCTCCGCTGCGATCTGACCGACGCACGCGCGCAGAAGTTTGCCCGCGAAGTGCTTGACCATATGCGCGAGCGTCTGAGCGACTACCAGGAAAAGTACGGCGACCTCTACAACCTCGAAGCAACGCCGGCGGAATCCACCACCTACCGCTTTGCAAAGCACGATAAGGAAGAATTCCCCGACATCATCACCGCCAACGAGAACGGCACGCCTTACTACACCAACTCCTCGCATCTGCCCGTTGGCTACACCGAGGACGTGTTCTCCGCGCTCGACGTGCAGGACGATCTGCAGACGCGCTACACCTCCGGCACCGTTTTCCATGCGTTCCTCGGCGAGAAGCTGCCCGACTGGAAGGCCGCGGCAAGCCTCGTCCGCAAGATCGCGGAAAACTACAAGCTCCCGTACTACACGATGAGCCCGACCTACTCCGTCTGTAAAGACCACGGCTATCTGCCCGGCGAGCAGTACACCTGCCCGCACTGCGGCGAGAAGACCGAAGTTTACAGCCGCATCACCGGCTACTATCGTCCGGTTCAGAACTGGAACGACGGCAAGGCGCAGGAATTCAAAGACCGCACCGTTTACAACATCGGTCATTCTACGCTCCGCCACGAAGGTCCGCTGAACGTAACGAATGAAGAAGAAGCCGCCCCGGTTGCGCAGGCAGCGGAAGGCGAACGCGCGCTGCTGTTCACCACGGCAACCTGCCCGAACTGCAAGATGGCAGGCATCCTGCTCGACAAGGCAGGCATCCCCTATGAAAAGCTGCTTGCAAACGAGCATGCCGATCTCGTTGAGAAGTTCGGCATCAAGCAGGCGCCTACGCTGGTTCTGCCGAATGGCGAAAAGTACCGCGGCGTCAGCGACATCAAGGGTTGGCTGAACACCCGCAAGCCGGTGTAAAAACCACTATAACAAAGTGGGCGCATAAGCGCCCACTTGCTGTTTGGAGGAAACACAATGTATGACGTAATCGTAGTCGGCGGCGGTCCTGCCGGCATGACGGCGGCGCTCTATGCGCTGCGCAACGGCAAAAGCGCGCTCGTGATCGAGAAGCACGGCTTCGGCGGTCAGATCACGTATTCGCCGAAGGTTGAAAACTACCCCGGCACGCTGCAGATGAGCGGCAACGAATTTGCCGATAAGTTTTTGGAGCAGATCTTAGCGCAGGGCGCGGAAGTGGAGCTGGAAACGGTCACCTCCGTTGAGGACTGCGGCGAGAAGAAGATCGTTCATACCGAGGAAGGCAGCGCGTTTGAAGGCGGCGCGGTGATCCTGGCAACGGGCGTGAAGCATCGGATGCTCGGACTGCCCGGGGAAAACGAGCTGGTTGGCGAGGGCATCTCCTTCTGCGCGGTTTGCGACGGCGATTTCTATGCCGGCCGCACGGTCTGCGTTGCAGGCGGCGGCAACTCCGCGCTGCAGGAAGCGATCCTGCTCTCCGGCAAATGCAAGGAAGTCATCATGCTGCAGGATATGCCTGTGTTCACCGGCGAAAAAACGCTGCAGGATATTCTTTTCGCGCGTGAGAACGTCACCGCGCATACGAACATCAAAATCACGGGACTTGCGCAGGAAGACGGCCAGCTCCGCGACGTGGAAACCACGAACACCGAAACGGGCGAGAAGAAAACCTTTGCCTGCGATGGACTATTCCTGGCAATCGGTCTGATCCCGGAAAACGGCGCGTTCGAAAATCTTGCCGCGCTGAACGACTACGGCTACTTCGATTCCGGCGAAGACTGCACAACGAAAACGCCGGGCGTTTTCGTTGCCGGCGACTGCCGAAAGAAAACGCTTCGCCAGGTAACGACCGCCGCCGGCGACGGCGCGGTTGCGGCAATCGCCGCCTGCCGCTACCTCGACGCGAAATAAGCATAAAAACAGCTGAGCAAGGACGCCCCTTGCTCAGCTGTTTTTTATTGGAATCAATCTTCCGCTTCGTCCTGCGTATCGCCGAAGACAACGACAACGCGGCGGTTCGGCTCGGAGCCGGTGGAATACGTTGTGACGTTTTCTACGTCCTGCAGCGCGGCATGGATCACATGGCGCTCATAGGCGTTCATCGGTTCGAGCGTAATGTTGCGGCGGTACTTCGTAACCTTGCCGGCAACCTTCAGCGCAAGATGGCGCAGCGCGTCCTCGCGCTTTGCACGGTAGCCCTCGGCATCCACGTTGACGCGGATGCGCTTATTGCCGCCGCGATTGATGACGTAGTTCGTCAGGTGCTGGATGGCATCGAGCGTATCGCCGCGGCGGCCGATCAGCGCGCCGAGGTTATCACCAACGAGGTCGGCGCGATACGTTTCGCTGTCTTCTTTCCATGCGTGGGGAACTGCATCGTTGCCCATGTGCTCCAGAAGACCCTTGAGGAACGTTTCAATCGTTTCCTCCATCGAGCCGGGCGCTGCAGGCGCGTAGTCGCGCGGCGCGGCTTTCTTTTCCGGCTGCTTTGCCGCCGGCTTCTTTTCCGCCTTACGCTCCGGATGCATCTCCGGCTTCTTCTCCGGTGCGCGCTGCGGTTCGGGTTTCTTTTCCGGTTTCTTTTCAGCCGGCTTCTTCGGCTTGCTGCGCGATGCGGAAGACAGCGCAGGCGCGTTATTCTCCGCCGGGCCTTCATAGGTGACTTTCACCTTTGCCGGCTTTGAGCCGATACCGAGGAAGCCGCTCTTTTCTTTTTCAAGGATCTCAACCGACACGCTGTCGCGGTCCAGATGGAGCTGCTCCAGCGCAGTTTCAACCGCCAGCTCGTAGGTCTTGCCCTCTACGATAATAAATTTTTCCATAAATTACTCCTGTTTTTCTTCCTTGCGGCCGTAGCGGTTGGGCTTATACGCTCTGCCGCGGCAATACGGACGCTCGGGATCGCCGGAGAAATGCTTATCCTCCGAAACGTCAGCCGGCTCCTGCTCGGCGGCCTGCGCAGCCGCATACGCATCCGCGGCGGCTTTCTGCTCCGCCGCAGCCTGCTGTTTCAGTTTTTTCTTGCTCGTATTGGGGTTCTGAATGCCCTCTTCGCCGTATTTCTCGCGGCGCTCGGCGCGGATGCGCTCGCGCTCCGCTTCCTTCTCGGCAAGTGCTTTCGCGCGCGCCTGCTTCAGCTCGTCCTCCTCATCATAGATCTTGCGATAATGATTCGTGAGGATAACGTCCTGCAGCGTACCGAGCAGCGCCTGCGCGATCCAGTAGATCGACATGGCTGCCGGCATAATGAAGCAGAAATACAGCGACAGCAGCGGCATCATGTACATCATCGTTTTGCCGCTCTGATTTGCGGCTTTTGCCGCTTCTGCATCGCGCTCGCCGTTTTCATCGGTGACAACGCGGTTGTTCATCTTCTGGCCGACCCAGGACGAGAAGACCTGCGATGCGGCGGAGATGAGCGGCAGAATGAACATGGCGATCTGCGAACCGAGCGCAGCGCCGCCAAACGTCCAGAATTTGTAGCTGGGGACCTGGCTGAGGTCGAGACCGAGGAACTGGAAGTTGATCTGGCGCAGATTCGTCAGATCCAGATCCGGCAGCGCAGCCGCGATCACATCGCGGTACTGCGAAAGATGCGCAGCCGCCTCAAGCTGCTGATAATACTGGTTGCTCGCAAGCGGATGCACGGCGTTGATCGCGTCCACGATCTGCTGCGCGTTTTCTTTTGAGAAGTGCAGCATATACTGGATCGGCTCACGGATAACCGCATACAGCGGAATGAGGATCAGCAGCGGAACGAACGACCACAAGCAGCCGCCGAACATACTGACGCCTTCCGATTTATAGAGCTTGGACGCTTCCTGCTGATACTTCTGCTTATCATCGCCGCATTCGATCTCAAGCTGCTTGAGCTGCGGCGCGAGGCGGGACATTTTCAGCATGCTTTTTTTGCTCTTCATGCTCATCGGCAGCAAAATGACCTTGAGCACGAGCGTAAAGAGAATCAGCGCCAGACCGTAGCTGCCGCAAAACTGGCAAAGCCAATCGAGCAGATAGCCAAACGGAACTTTAATAATTTCCCACATTGGTTATTTCCTCCTAAGGCACAGGGTCATAGATATCTCCCTTGTGGAACGGGTGGCACCGCAAAAACCGCTTCAGCGCAAGCCAGCCGCCTTTTGCCGCGCCGTATTTTTCGATCGCCTCCGCCGCGTATTGCGAGCAGGTGGGAATATAGCGGCAGCGCGGCGGCAAAGCCGGCGAAATATGCGCCTGATAAAAGCGAATGATCGCCAAAAGCACGCGCCGCATTTCAGGCTTCCTCGCTTCGGCAAAGCCCGGATCGGCGCGCAAGGGCAAGGTATTCCCGCTCCAATACGGCATAGGGCGCAGTCATCGCGCGCGTGCGCGCAACAACGACGAAGTCCCAGCCGGACGAGAATTCCTGCTCATGCAGGCGATAGATTTCCCGCAGACGGCGGCGAAGCCGATTGCGCTGAACAGCGCCGCCCAGCTTTCCGCTGACCGTAAGCCCCACGCGGTTTTTTGCCGTTCCGTTCGGGCGGCAATAGATCACAAAAAAGGCGTTTGCGGCAGACGTTCCGCGGCGATAGAGCCGACGGAAAAGATAATTTTCCTTCAGCGAACCGGAAAACAGCACAGCGCCTCACCTCCAGCGTGGGATGGGAAAAAGAAGTGGGCGAACAGAATCTCGTTCCGTTCACCCAAACTCAAAACGAGCGGTATGTTTGCGGGCACAATTCACTTACGCAGACAGTTTTGCTCTGCCTTTTGCGCGGCGGCGTGCAAGAACCTTGCGGCCGTTGGACGTTGCCATGCGGCTGCGGAAGCCGTGCACTTTCGAGCGATGACGCTTCTTGGGCTGGTAGGTACGGACAGTTGCCATGGTGGTACACCTCCTGTAAATTATGCTCAACAGCCGCTTACGCGGCCGCAGCGAGTGAATCTCGGCGCAGACTACAGCTGCGCCCGAACATTATATCAGAGAGAAAAAGGCATGTCAACTTTTTCTTTTTTGCGATGCAGAAAAAAGTTGTAATTTTATATCGCGCGTGGTAGAATATGTGCTTGTAAATGACAAATCCCACGAAAGGGGCACCAATATGGCACAGGAGAACATTCGCAACATTGCGATCATCGCCCACGTTGACCACGGCAAAACAACGCTCGTGGATCAGATGCTGAAGCAGGGCGGCGTTTACCGCGAAAACCAGGCGGTTGTGGAGCGCGTTATGGATTCGGGCGACCTCGAGCGCGAGCGCGGCATCACGATCCTTGCGAAAAACACCGCGGTACATTATAAGAATACGAAAATCAACATCGTTGACACCCCGGGACACGCCGACTTCTCCGGCGAGGTAGAGCGCATCCTCAAGATGGTTGACGGCGTTCTGCTGCTGGTTGACGCTGCCGAAGGTCCCATGCCGCAGACACGCTTCGTTCTGCAAAAGGCACTGGAGCTCGGGCACAAGGTCATCGTTGTCGTCAATAAGATCGACCGCCCCGACGCGCGCATCGACGAAGTGATGGAAGAGGTTTTGGAGCTGCTGCTCGACCTTGACGCAACGCAGGAGCAGTTCGACTCCCCCACGATCTTCTGCTCGGCGCGCGAGGGCATCTCCTCTTACTCCCCGAACGAAAAAGGCACGGATCTCATTCCGCTGTTTGAAACGATCGTCAACTACATCGATCCGCCAAAGGGCGATGAAAACGGACCGCTGCAGGTGCTGGTTTCCTCGATTGATTATAATGAGTTCGTCGGCAGAATCGCAATCGGCCGCATTGAGCGCGGCACGATCCACCAGAACCAGGAAGTCCTCGTAACGGACTATCACGATCCCGCGCTGCAGGAAAAGGCCAAAGTCGTTGCGCTGTACGAATTCACGGGCCTCGGCAGAAGCCCCATCGAATCGGCTTCCGCAGGCGAAATCGTCGCCTTCTCCGGCATCTCTGACATCACAATCGGCCGCACGATCTGCGCGCCCGATACGCCGGAGGCGCTGCCGTTCGTGAAGATTTCCGAGCCGACGCTCGAAATGACCTTCTCCGTAAACGATTCGCCGTTTGCCGGCAAAGAGGGCAAATACGTGACCTCGCGCAACCTGCGCGACCGGCTCGACCGCGAGCTGCTGAAGGACGTTTCCCTCCGCGTGCGCGAGCAGGGCACGGATTCCTTCAACGTTGCAGGCCGCGGCGAAATGCACCTTTCCATTCTCATTGAAACGATGCGCCGCGAGGGCTATGAGTTCCAGGTTTCCACGCCGCGCGTCCTCACGCAGGTGATCGACGGCGTTAAGTGCGAGCCGATCGAGCGCATGGTTGCCGACGTGCCGGAAGCATCCGTTGGCTCCGTGATCGATAAGATCAGCCAGCGCAAGGGCGACCTTGTTTCCATGACGCCGGTTGGCAGCCGCATGCGGCTGGAGTTCCTCGTTCCCTCGCGCGGTCTTTTCGGCTATCGCAACGAATTTTTAACCGATACGCGCGGCGAAGGCATTATGGCATCGCGCCTCGATTCCTACGCGCCGCAGAAGGGCGAAATCGAACGCCGCCAGGTGGGTTCGCTCGTTGCGTTTGAAACGGGCGACGCCGTGACCTACGGTCTTTTCAACGCGCAGGAGCGCGGTCAGCTCTTCATCGGCGCAGGCACGCCCGTCTATGCCGGCATGGTCGTCGGCACGTGCAGCCGGAATGAGGATATGTCCGTAAACGTCTGCAAGAAGAAACAGCTGACGAACACCCGCGCCTCCGGCTCGGATGAGGCGCTGCGGCTCACGCCGCCGCGGCAGATGAGCCTGGAGCAGTGCCTTGAATATCTGGCGGACGATGAGCTGCTGGAAGTCACGCCGAAAAACCTGCGCATCCGCAAGCGCATCCTTGACCACGCCGACCGCATGAAAGCGCTCAAGGGAAATAAATAACGATAAAAGGAAAAAGCAGCGCCGTATTCCTACATGGAAAACGGCGCTGCTTTTTTTCCGGTTTAATCCTTCAGAAATTCCTTTGCGGAAGCGGCAAGGCCGGCGAGGCCCTGCAGTTCGGACGGAATGATGATCTTCGTTGCCTGGCCGTCCGCAACCTTTTGCAGCGCTTCAAGCGCCTTGAGCTTGATGACCTGATCGTTCGGGCAGGCCTCGTTGAGCAGCCGCACCGATTCGGCAAGCGCTTTCTGCACTTCCATGATCGCCTGCGCTTCGCCCTCTGCGCGGAGGATTGCCGACTGCTTTTCGGCGTCCGCTTTCAGAATCGCAGCTTCCTTTTCGCCTTCGGCTACGAGGATCTGCGAGCGCTTCGTGCCCTCCGCCTGCAAGATTGCCTGGCGGCGGTCACGCTCCGCCTTCATCTGCTTTTCCATGGAGTTCTGAATATCCTGCGGCGGCAGAATGTTTTTCAGCTCCACGCGGTTGACCTTGATGCCCCAGGGGTCGGTGACCTCATCGAGGATCGCGCGCATTTTCGTATTGATCACGTCGCGGCTCGTAAGCGTCTGGTCGAGCTCGAGATCGCCGATAATGTTACGCAGCGTGGTTGCCGTAAGCGTTTCCATGGCGACCATCGGATATTCCACGCCGTAGGTATAGAGCTTCGGATCGGTGATCTGAAAATAGACGACCGTATCGATCTGCATTGTGACGTTATCCTTCGTGATAACGGGCTGCGGCGGATAATCGAGCACCTGCTCTTTCAGGCTGACCTTTTTCGCAATGCGCTCGATAAACGGCATCTTGAAATGGATGCCCACGCCCCAGACGGTGCGGAACGCGCCCATGCGCTCAACAACGTAAGCGCGCGACTGCTGCACGATATGCAGATTGCAGATGATGATCAAAAACGCGAGAATGAGAATTGCAATCAAAAGAATCATTGGGAAACCTCCTCCTTTTTAACAAACACTTTGACGCCTTCGATGCGGTCGATCCTAACGACGCTGCCGACTTCGATGATTGCGCCGTCACAGCTTCTTGCCGACCACTCCTTGCCGTCGATTTTTACAGCGCCGGTGCCTTGCAGATCGTCAATCGTTTCGGTGACGATCGCGCTTGCGCCGATAACACGGTCGGCATTTGTAGCCACGCGCTGACCGGCGTTGCGCTTTGCAAGCGGGCGCAGGAGCGCAAGCAGCAAGCCCGACACTGCGAAAAACAGCACGACCTGCACCCAGATCGGCGCGCCGAGCAGCGCGGCAATCAGCGCCGCGGCGGAGCCGCCGATAAACCAGAGCGATACGAGCGCAGCCGTTGCCGCCTCGGCAATCACAAACACGATTACGGCAGCCGCCCAAAACAGAGATGCGCCATCCATGTTGCTCCCTCCTTTAACGTAATATTAGTATACCATATTCTTGCCGTTCTTTGCAACAAACGCCGCCTTGCTTTTTCCGCTCCGCATGATATAATGATGCCTGGAAATAACGATTTTGGGAGTTACTATGGAACAATTCACATTTTGCGCGCCGTGCCTGTTCGGATTGGAAGGTCTTGTGGGCACGGAAGCGCGGCGGCTCGGCTTTTCAGACGTGCGCGTGGAAGACCGCCGCGTATTTTTTACCGGCGGCGCGGACACGATGGCAAAAGCGAATCTCTGCCTGCGCATGGCGGAGCGCGTTATGATCCTGCTTGCGCGGTTTGAGGCAAAGTCCTTTGAAGATTTATACCAAGGCGTGAAAGCGATCGAATTGGAGCGCTTTATCCCGAAGGACGGTCAGTTCCCGGTAAAGGGCTACAGCCTTTCCAGCACGCTCCGTAGCGTGCCGGACTGCCAGTCCATCGTGAAAAAAGCGGCGGTGGATCGGCTCGGCGCAAAGTACGGCCTAAGCTGGCTGCCCGAAACAGGCGCGGTTTATCAGCTCCGCTTTTCGATTCTGAAAGATACCTGCGAGGTTTTTCTCGATACCTCCGGCGTGAGCCTGCACAAGCGCGGCTACCGCGCGGTTGGCAACGAGGCGCCGCTGCACGAAACGATGGCGGCGGCAATGGTGGAGCTTGCGAAATACCGCGGAAAATCCTTCTTTTGGGACCCGTTCTGCGGCAGCGGCACAATTGCAATTGAAGCCGCGCTGATTGCAAAAAATCGCGCGCCCGGTCTGCGCCGCACGTTCGGCGCGGAAAAATGGAGCTGCTTCGACCCGGCAGTCTGGCAGGCGGAGCGCGCCGCCGCAATCAGCCGCGAATTTTCCGGCGATTATCACATTCTCGGCAGCGATATTGACGGGCAGACGCTCTCCATCGCCGCGGCAAACGCGAAAAAAGCAGGTGTTTCCGATCTGATCGAATTTCGGCAGCTCGATGCTGTGAAGGCGTCGTTCCCTGCGCAAGATGGCACGATCGTCTGCAATCCGCCCTACGGCGAGCGCATGGGCGAACACGCGCAGGCGCAGGCGCTCTACCGCGCGCTCGGCGGTCACTGGAAGAACGCCGGCGGATGGAAAAAATGCCTCATCTCCTCCGATCCGGAATTTGAATACTTCTTCGGCGCGAGAGCCGATAAAAAGCGCAAGCTCTATAACGGCAGACTGCAGTGCAACCTATATCTATACGAGCAGGTGAGGAAATGAAGCATCTATTCATCATCAACCCGGCAGCCGGTAAACGCGACCAATCGGAGGAATTCCGCGCAAAATTCGATGCTTTTTGCCGCGAAAACGGATTAGACTATGCGGTAGAAGTTTCCGCCTATAAAGGCAACTGCACCGAGATTGCGCGCCGCGCGGCGGAATCCGGCGAGGATTGCCGCATCTACGCCTGCGGCGGCGACGGCACGCTCAACGAAGTGATCCGCGGCGTTGTCGGCGCGAAGAACGTTGCCGTTACGAGTTTTCCCGGCGGCAGCGGCAACGATTTCATCCGTATTTTTTCCGATCCCTCGGCATTTTCCGATCTAAAACGGCTTTGCAGCGGACCGGAAGCCGAGCTGGATCTGATCAAGGTCGGCGATCTGACCTACGGCGTGAACATCTGCTCGGTAGGCGTAGACGCGCGGATCGCGGCGGACGCGCCGAAGCTGAAACGGCTGCCCGGCGTAACGGGCTCGGGCGCGTATAATCTCTCGATGGTGATGCATTTATTCAAGGGGCTGACGCAGCCGCTTGAAATCGAGCTGAACAGCCGCCTCATCCGCGGCGATCAGACGCTGCTTGCAATCTGCAGCGGCAGATTCTACGGCGGCGGCTACCAGCCCGTTCCCGAAGCGGAGCCGGACGACGGTTTGCTGGACGTTCTGCTTGTAAAAGGCGTTGGCATTTTGAAGGCGGCAACCGTGATCGGCGCATACAAGCAGGGAAAATACAGCGAAATGCCCGAGCTGATGACCCACAGCCGCACCGATTCCGTTACGGTTCGCAGCGAAAAACCGTTTTGCATGAACGTGGACGGAGAGATCCTTTCGGCAACAAGCGTAACCTTTTCCGTTGCGCCGGAGAAGCTGCGTTTCTTCTACCCGGAGGGTTTAACCTACCACGCAAAAGATTTGTGCAAAAAATCTAAAAACCAAGAGGAAATTTGTGCAAGTTGATGCTTGCGAATATGTGCTCTATTAGCTATATTATACACGTTAGCACTCAACCTCTCCGAGTGCTAATCCCGATCATAAATCCGCAGCTCCGGCTGCATACGAATTTGGAGGTAATCATATGAAACTCAAACCCACAGCCGACAACATCGTTCTGAAGGCGATCGAAATCGAAGAGACAACCGCATCCGGCATCATTCTCTCCACCGCAACGAAGGAGAAGCCGGTTATGAGCGAAGTCGTAGCCGTCGGCGAAGGCACCAAAGACGTTAAAATGACTGTAAAGCCGGGTGACAAGGTCATCATGGCGAAGTACGCCGGCACCGAAGTGAAGCTCGACGGCGCAGAATACGTGATCGTGAAAATGGGCGACATTCTCGCCGTTTGCGAGTAATCCACAGAAAGGGAGTTTTTTACCATGGCAAAACAGATTCTTTACAGCGAAGACGCGCGCAAAGCGCTGCAGGCAGGCATTGATCAGCTTGCCAATACCGTAAAAGTAACCCTCGGTCCGAAGGGCCGCAACGTTGTGCTCGGCAAGAAGTACGGCGCACCGCTCATCACCAATGACGGCGTGACCATCGCAAAGGACGTTGAGCTGGAGGACGCATTCGAGAACATGGGCGCGCAGCTCGTCCGCGAGGTTGCCACCAAGACCAACGACGTCGCCGGCGACGGCACCACCACCGCTACCCTGCTGGCGCAGGCAATCGTCCGCGAAGGTCTGAAAAACGTCACCGCAGGCGCAAACCCGATGGTGATGCGCAAGGGCATTGAAAAGGCAGTGGAAACCGCTGTTTCCGCTATCAAGGCAAATTCCGAAACCATCAAGGGCAGCAAGGACATCGCAAGAGTCGGCGCTGTCTCCTCGGGCGATGAATCCGTCGGCACGCTGATCGCAGAGGCGATGGATAAGGTCACCTCCTCCGGCGTGATCACGATTGAGGAATCCAAGACCGCTGAGACCGAGCTGGAAGTTGTGGAAGGCATGCAGTTCGACCGTGGCTACATCTCCCCCTACATGGTTACCGATACCGATAAGATGGAAGCCGTCATCGACGATCCCTACATTCTGATCACCGACCGCAAGGTTTCCGTGATCCAGGAGATCCTGCCCGTTCTCGAGCAGCTCGTTAAGGCAGGCAAGAAGCTCGTTATCATTGCGGAAGACGTTGAGGGCGACGCGCTTGCAACGCTGCTCGTGAACCGCCTGCGCGGCAACTTCACCTGCGTTTGCGTGAAGGCGCCCGGCTTCGGCGACCGCCGCAAGGAAATGCTCCGCGACATCGCCATTCTCACCGGCGGCACGGTGATCTCCAGCGAGCTGAACATGGAGCTGCAAAATACGCAGCTTGAAGATCTCGGCCGTGCACGCCAGATCATCGTCAGCAAGGAAAATACCGTGATCGTTGACGGCGCAGGCGATCCTGCCGCAATCCAGGGCCGTATCCAGGAGATCAAGGCGTCCATGGCGCTGACCACCTCCGATTACGATAAAGAAAAGCTGCAGGAGCGTCTTGCAAAGCTGTCCGGCGGCGTTGCCGTTATCAAAGTCGGCGCGCAGACCGAGGTTGCAATGAAAGAGCAGAAGCTCCGCATCGAGGACGCGCTCAACGCAACGCGCGCTGCCGTTGAAGAAGGCATCGTCGCAGGCGGCGGCACGGCATACGTCAACGCGATTCCGGCAGTGGAAGCGCTGATCGAAAAGCTGAGCGGCGACGAAAAGACCGGCGCGCAGATCATTGCAAAGGCGCTGCAGGCCCCGATCCGTCAGATCGCGGAGAACGCCGGCGTTGACGGCTCGATCGTCTACGAGAAGATCGCAAACAGCAAGAAGATCGGCTACGGCTACAACGCCTACACCGAAACCTACGGCGACATGATCAAGACCGGAATCGTCGATCCGACCAAGGTCACCCGCTCCGCACTGGAGAACGCAGCAAGCATTTCATCTTGCGTTCTGACCACCGAGAGCCTCGTTGTCGATAAACCCGATCCGGCAGCAGACGCAGCGGCAAACGCAGCGGCAGCAGCAGCCGGCGGCATGGGCGGCATGTATTAAGTTCAAGCCGGAAAAAGCTCCGTTTTCCTTTTGGAAAACGGAGCTTTGTTGTCCGCCGGAGTTGCACCTGCATATATCGCCCCCTCAGTCTCGCTGCGCTCGACAGCTCCCCAAAAGGTGGCGCTATAGCCGCGCGCACATTTTCCGCGTGTCGAATCCTGTCGAACGATTCCGCTTGCATAATTCGTCGGAACGTGGTAGATTGTTAATGTCACACAGCGTTTTGCAAAAAGCGCACTATTGAATAGGGGTTGTATAGCCGGGGATGTGTATGGTAAAAACGCATCTCCACCCGGCTATGTGCCCTATTGTGCGCATCAGACGCTGTGTGACAACAGGGAGCTGCGTTTTTCGGTGACGCGGCTTTGCTGCGTCACTTTTTTATTTGGGAGGAATTGTTATGCCGGATTATAAGGAACTGTATTTTAACCTGTTTGCGAAAATCGCAGACGCATCGGATGCGCTGGAGCTGGGCAACAGCGAAAAAGCGTTTTCCATCTTGATTGAGGCGCAGCAACGCGCAGAGGAGCTGTATCTGCGCGAGGACGCATAAAAAGGACTCCGTTTCCAAACGGAGTCCTTTTTGCATTCAAAACGGTTTCGGGTTGTGGTTTACATAATCCACATACTGGAATTTCACGCCGTTTTCTTCGAGGACTTCGGACTGCCAGGTGATTTCCCAATTCTCCATCGCGTCGAGGTTCGGGAAAAAGCGGTCGGCTTCCCCATCGAGCAGCGTTTTTGTGATCTGCGCGCGGTCGCAATACGGCAAAAACTGCTCGTATACGCTGGCGCCGCCGATTACGCACGCATCGGGATCGTTCCTTACGGCATTGAGCGCGTCTTCCATGCTCGTAACCACTTCCGCGCCCTCGATCTCAACCGGCGCAAAGGACAGCACAACGTTGCGGCGGTTTTTCAGCGGCTTCGCGCCGGGAAAGGTCTGGATCGTGTTCAGCCCGAGCAGAACGGTTTTCCCCTCGGTCAATTCGCGGAAGCGGCGCAGATCGGCGGAAAGATTCACAAGCAGCTTTCCGTTTTTGCCGATGCCCCAGTTTTGATCAACGTTTACAATACAATTCATAGCGCACCTCAAATGGCAACGGGGATTTTTTCATCCAGGTTGGAATACTGATAGTTTTCAAACGAGAAGGAATCCACCGTGAAATCGTAGAAATCCTGAACCGAACGGTCAATTTTGAATTCCGGCGCATCGTAGCTCGGATTATCGAGCATTTTCTTGACCAGCTCCACGTGGCGGTCGTAGATATGGCAATCGGCGATCACGTGGACGAACTCGCCTGCCTCAAGCCCCGAAACCTGCGCCAGCATGTGCACCAAAACGGCATACTGCGTCACGTTCCAGTTGTTCGCAGTGAGCATATCCTGGCTGCGCTGATTGAGAATCGCGTTGAGCTTGTTGCCCGTGACGTTGAACGTCATCGAATACGCGCAGGGATAAAGCCCCATCTCATGCAGATCGGCAAACGTATAGATGTTCGTTAAGATGCGGCGGCTGGTGGGGTTGTGCTTCAAATCGTACAGCACGCGGTCAACCTGGTCGAACTCGCCCTCGGGGTAAACGTGCTTCACGCCGAGCTGATAGCCGTATGCCTTGCCGATCGTGCCGTTTTCATCCGCCCAGCTGTCCCAGATGTGGCTGTGCAGCTCGTGAACGTCGTTGGATTTTTTCTGCCAGATCCAAAGCAGCTCATCTATAGCGGATTTCCAGTAGGTGCGGCGCAGCGTCATGATCGGAAATTCCTCCGCAAGATTATAGCGGTTGACAACGCCGAATTTTTTTACCGTATGCGCCGGCGTACCATCCTCCCAGCGCGGACGCACTTCGCGGTCGGTATCCCAAACGCCGTTTTCCAAAATATCGAGGCAGTTTTGCCGATAGATCTCGTCTGCTCTGCTCATAGCCGCGCCTCCGTTTTTCATATTGTATTTATGATACAATACGGCGAAAGAAATTGCAAGGCGGTTGCTTATGGGGGCGATTTCTGCTATACTGTACGGCGGAAAAACCAAAAGGACTGAAAAAAATGGATGATTTGACATTCCGGGATCTCGGACTGAGCGAGGATCTTTTAAAAGCGCTCGATCAAAAGGGCTACGGCTACCCAACAAAGGTACAGGCGGAAGCGATTCCGCATCTGATGCAGTGGAAGGATATGCTTGCCAAAGCGCCAACCGGCACGGGCAAGACCTTTGCCTTCGGCATTCCGATGATCGAGCACATCGATCCGCAGAGCGACGATTTGCAGGCGCTCGTGCTTGCGCCGACGCGCGAGCTGGCAATTCAGATCTGCGATGAGCTGCGCGGACTGCTTGCCTTCCGCGACAGCGTGCGCGTTGCGGTTGTATACGGCGGTCAGCAAATCGACAAGCAGGTGAAAAACCTGCAAAAGAAGCCGCAAATCGTTGTTGCGACGCCGGGGCGGCTGATGGATCACTACAACCGCAAAAACCTGCGGCTGGACAAAATTCACTCCGTTGTTCTGGATGAAGCCGACCGCATGCTCGACATGGGCTTTTTCAAGGACGTAACGAAGATTCTTGACCGCATCAAAATCCTGCAGCCGGTAACCGTTTGCGGGCAAACGCACCCGAAAAAGCATTTGGGGCTCTTTTCCGCGACGATTTCCGACGAAGTGATGACCGTGAGCTGGATGTACCAGCGCGACGAGGTGGAGATCACGGTAAAAGCCGAGGCGCAGGAGCGCCCGGATATCGACCAGTATTCCATGCAGGTTCCGCAGCTTGAAAAGACGGCAGCCACGCTGCAGCTGATTAAAGCCTGCGGCTGGGAGCGCATCATTCTTTTCAGCAATACAAAGGTGATGTGCCAGCGGCTTTGCGATGAACTGAAACGCGCAGGGCTCAACGCCGACTGCCTGCACGGCGATATTCGCCAGCAGACGCGCGAAAAAACGATGAAAACGTTCCGCGACGGCAAGCTGCCGATCCTCGTTGCAACGGACGTTGCTTCGCGCGGCATCGACGTTGAGGACGTGGACTGCGTAATCAATTTCGACGTGCCGGAGGAGAACGAATACTACGTTCACCGTATCGGGCGCACGGGACGCGCACGGCGCAAGGGCGTTGCATGGAGCATTCTCGGCAGCTTCCCGGAAAAGGCGAAGCTTGACGAGATCTGCAAATACTGCAATTTCACCGTAAAGCCGATGGAATTTGCAGACGACGGCACGCTGAAAGAGGCGGAGATCCGCAAACCTGCCGCTCCGCCGCGGCGGCGCAGATGACCGCCGCCGAAACAGGCGTCCTGATGCTGACCTGTCCGCTCGGGCAGATGCAGGCGCCCATTCTGACAGCTTATCAATTCGCGCAAACAGCAAAGCGCGTTCGGCTGATGAGAAGCCGCGCGCGCGATCCGATCGGCGAGCTGACGGATGCCGCGCTTTACACGCTCGGCTTTACGCTAGAGCAATCGGCGCGGCTCGTTAAGCTGCTTTCGCGCGAGGAGCTTTGCAGCGCATATCTTTTAGAAGGCGAGCGGCAGAACGTCACCACGCTGACTGTCCGCTCCGAGCAGTACCCTGCCGCGCTGCGGCGGCTCGGCGCGCATACGCCGCCGGCGCTGTTTGCAAAGGGCGATCTTTCGATTTTGCAGCTGCCGCGCATCGCGCTTGTGGGCTCGCGCGCGTTGCTGCCGAAAAACCGCATTTTTGCCGAGCGTATCGGCATCCGCGCGGCAGAGCGCGGCTATGCGCTCGTATCGGGCGGCGCTGCCGGCGCAGACCGCACGGCGCAGGAGGCGTGCCTCTCGCATGGCGGCAGTGTGATCGTCTGCACGCCGGAGCAGCTTTCAAGCTGCCCCGA
Organism: Oscillospiraceae bacterium; assembly: GCA_017445385.1. GTDB lineage: Bacteria > Bacillota > Clostridia > Oscillospirales > Oscillospiraceae > RGIG3566. The sequence continues at coordinate 24,603 of JAFSUG010000019.1, read as the reverse complement.
GCATACAAACGTACTCTATCTGAGCGAGCTCGGCTATGATCTGCCGTTCTCAATCCCGCGTGCGCTATCGCGCAATCGAGTGATCCACGCGCTCGGCGAAAAGACGTTCGTTGCGCAGTGCACGGCAGGGCGCGGCGGAACGTGGCAGGGCTCAACGGAGAACCTGCGTGAGGGCTATTCGCCGCTTTACGTATTTGACGACGGCTCCGACGGCGCAAACGCGCTGATCGCGCGCGGCGCAGAGCCGATCCGCATGAATAAACAGGAGGTCTGAACAATGAAAAAAACACTTGCACTGATCCTTGCGGCCGTGATGCTGCTTTCGCTGGCAGCTTGCGGCGCAAAGCCCGCCGTTACGGTGGATTACGGTGAATCCGAGATGTACACAAAAGAGCAGCTTGCCGAGGCAGCAAAGCTGATTGAGAAAACGATCGACGGCTTCGAGGGCGACTGCGAGCTGCACTCGCTGACCTACCTCGGCGATGAGCGAAGCGGCGCGGATCTTGCATATATCGCCTCGCTCGGCTTGGGCGATTACAACAACTGCATGGTGTTCGGTTCTTCCTTCCGCTCCCCGAAAGACGGCGGCGGCGCATGGGAGCCGGATACGGAATACACTTGGGAATTCTATCTCGGCAGCGAAAACGGCACCGACTGGGAAGTTGTGACCTACGGATATTGATTCGAGCAAAATCCCTGCATCCGAAGGGCGGCCCTTGGGATGCAGGGATTTTTGTCCATATACACAAAAAAAATATCTCTTGTATAAAATGAAAATGTATTGTATAATCAAGCAGCAGTGGGTTTGAAATCCACAAGGGACAGACAACTGAACAAAGCGCCATGTGCCCGGCTTCGTCCGGGATAACGAGGTGGAGTACGATCGAAAATTCGGCGGATGTGCTCCCGCGGCTCCGGCTGTGTAACGCAGATCACAAATATGCGGGCAACCGCAAAACAAAAGACTGCGACCGGATGGGAAGACCCTGCTGTAGCTCTGTCCATTTGTGGAAACCGAAGCGGTAAAACGCCGCTTTACAGAGTTACAGGAGGTTTTTTATTTATGTGCGGAATTGTTGGGTACGTGGGAAAGGAGCAAGCCGCCCCGATTTTACTGGATGGTCTTGCGCGGCTGGAATATCGCGGCTATGACTCGGCAGGCATCTGCGTGGGCGCAAGCGGCGAATTGCAGATCGCAAAGACCAAAGGCCGTCTTTCCAATCTGATGGAAAAAACGCATGACGGCGCAGACCTGCCGGGTACGTTCGGCATCGGTCATACGCGCTGGGCAACGCACGGCGAGCCGAACGACGTAAACTCCCACCCCCACGTAAGCCAGGACGGGCGCATCGCGCTCGTACATAACGGCATCATTGAAAACTACGCGGAAATCAAGGAAATGCTGACCGAAAAGGGCGTAAAATTCGCCTCCGAAACCGACAGCGAGGTTGTTGCGCAGCTGCTGGAATATTACTACCGCAAGACGAGCGACATTTTCCAGGCGGTGTATAAGGTTCTGCACCGCATCGAGGGCGCATACGCGCTCGGCATTCTCTGCGCCGATAAGCCGAATCAGATCATTGCCGCGCGCAAGGACGCGCCGCTGCTGCTCGGCTACGGCGAGGGCTGCGCGTTCATCGCATCGGACGCGACCGCCATCATCCGCCACACGCGCGAGGTTTCCTACATGGACGACGGCGAGGTTGCGCTGCTGACCGGCGACCGCATCCAGGTTTACAACGCGCTTGGCGATCCGATTGAAAAGGCGCATCATACGATTGACTGGGAGATCTCAGCGGCGGAAAAGGGCGGCTACGCGCACTTTATGTATAAAGAAATCATGGAAGAGCCGGACGCGCTGCGCCGCACGATTGCGCCGCGCATCAAGGATGGGCGCATCAATCTGGACGGCCTTTCCATCACAGCCGAGGAGCTTCGCGAGATGAGCCGCCTCTACATCGTTGCCTGCGGCTCATCGTACCACGTGGGCATGGTTGGCAAATACAACATGGAAAAGCTGCTGCGCATCCCGGTGGAGGTGCAGCTTGCATCGGAATTCCGCTACTGCGACCCGATCATCGATGGCAAAACGCTTGTGATCATCATCAGCCAGTCCGGCGAAACGCTTGATACGATGGCGGCGCTGCGCGAAGCGAAAGCGCGCGGCGCGCGAATCCTTTCCATCGTGAACGTTGTGGGCAGCTCAATCGCGCGCGAATCGGACGACGTGCTGTACACCTGGGCAGGCCCCGAGATTGCCGTTGCAACAACGAAGGCATACTCCACGCAGCTGATTTTGCTCGATCTGATCACGCTCCATTTTGCCGATCTGCTCGGCACGATCACAAAAGAGCGGCTTGCCGCGCTTTCAAAAGAGCTGCAAACGATCCCGGAAAAGCTGGAGCACGTTCTGGAGCACAAAGAAGAGATCCAGTATTACGCATCGAAGTACTTTAACCACAACTCCGTATTTTTCATCGGGCGGAATCTGGACTACGCGCTCGGGCTGGAGGGCTCGCTGAAGCTGAAGGAGATTTCCTACATCCACTCCGAGGCATACGCATCGGGCGAGCTGAAACACGGCACGATTTCGCTCATTGAGGACGGCACGCTCGTGCTTGCGCTGGGACTTTACGGGCCGCTGTTCGATAAGGCGATGAGCAACGTTGTTGAGGTATGCGCGCGCGGCGCGGATGTGCTGGCGCTGACAACAGAAAGCAACGCCGAAGCCATGCGCAAGAACGCAAACGGCGTTCTCGTTGTGCCCGATACGGAGGAAATGTTCCTGCCGTCGCTCGGCGTTGTGCCGCTGCAGCTGTTTGCCTACTACGTTGCCCTGCAAAAAGGCTGCGATATTGATAAACCCAGAAACCTCGCAAAGAGCGTAACGGTTGAATAAGATTTAAGCCGCATCCAATTTGGATGCGGCTTAAAATATCAACGCTTAACAGGAAATCCATATTTTGTGCCTCGGCAGACACCGAGGCACAAAAGTTTCCCCAACTCTTGACAAAACGATAACTCTGTGTTATAATGTTTATAGAATCCGAAAGGAGGGTGGCCATGAACACAGAAAGGAACTCATTCAGCGTAAGACTGGAAGAATTGCTTAAAGCCCGCCACATGACGCAAAAAGAGTTAGCGGAAAAAGCTGAGGTTACAGAAGCTGCCATGTCCCATTATATCAAGGGGGATCGCACACCCCGTTCCTCTGTTCTTGCCCGGATCGCAATCGCGCTCGGCACTACATCGGACTATTTGATGGAAGGCGTTCCGCAAAGCTACGCTGATGAGATCGGCTATGCCAAAAGGCTGATTGCCCGCAATGTGGATCAGATGACTACCGCCGAGAAAAGAGAGATTTTGAGCATTCTGCTCGGTGACCGGGAGGGCTGATACCGCATGAGATTGTCCAACGAACAGTACGAGTTCATTAAAGGCGAGGTTGTCGCTCTTTTTGAGCGCTATGGCATCCGATGCGTGCCCATCAGCGGATTCGAGCTGGCATATAAGATGGGGATTGTCCTCATCCCCTACTCGGCTCTGATGGAGAAGCAGCGATCCGCCGCAATGAAGTTCAGCACAGATGGTTTCTACATGGAAGATCTGGTTGGGAACGATCTTATCTATTACAATGATGATAATGTCATTTCCTATGAACGCACGAACATGACCATCCTGCACGAAATTGGTCATTGCGTATTGGATCATACAGGTAAGTCTGATAAAGAAGAAGTCGAGGCGGGTTTCTTTGCCAAGTACGCAGCCGCACCGCCGCCCCTAATCCATCGGATCAAACCGAACACACCGGAGGATATAGCCGATGTGTTCAACATCAGCTATGAGGCTGCTTGCAACGCCATGGGATATTATCGGAAGTGGCTGGCATTCGGCAGCAAGGGCTCTCCGGAGTATGAAATCCGGCTGCTTCACCTGTTTGATGCGGCGTAAATCTGAAAGGGGGAATGCGTATGCTTGTATGTAAACAAGAAAAAGCGCCGATGTGACTGTTACCAGCAATCACACCAGCGCCGTTTCTCCGAATGTTGCCATTCGATGGTGGTACATTGATGATAGCACCATTCGGAGAAGATTTCAAGACAGAAATGGCGTTTTGCGCCAAAAATTAAAATCTTTTTCGATTGGAGTTATTTTCAATGTCAGACGTAAACTGCACCCGAAAGGGTTGCAAAGATGTTTTTAATTCGTTTTTAGTCAAAAACGCCACATTCGCCAGCAACTTGGAAATACCCTGCATCAAAGCAGAGTACAGGCTTCCTGCAAAGCTTATCTCCTTCTCGAAGGCAGTAAGCAAAGCAGACGCCAGCGCATGGGTGCATTTTTATGAGGATGATGCCGCTTTTGAACGCCTCTGGACATCTCCGAAGCGATATCTCCCGATTCTGAAACGGTTTGCCGGGGTGATTGCTCCAGACTTTAGCCTGTATAGAGATATGCCTCTAGTGATGCAGCAATGGAATGTATATCGTAGCCACGCAATCGCCCATTGGTTGCAGGAAAACGGCATTTCGGTTATTGCTAACGTACGGTGGGGAGATTGGAGAACGTTCGACTTGTGCTGCGCTGGTGTCCCTCAGAATGCCACTTTCGCCGTTGGATCCCATGGTTGTGTTAAACTCTTGCGTGAGCGAGAATACTTTAAGCGTGGTTTGGAACATGTTGTAAAACTGCTCTCTCCCAAAACGATCATCGTATATGGCACTACGCCGGATGAAATCTTTGGTAGGTATAAAGATGCCGGAATCAGCATCTTGCAATTTAACAGCGATTACATGGACGCTCACCGCAAAGAGGTGAGCGCTTAATGGGAACTGGATATCATGGCGGTTTTGGTGGCACAAACGGAGACAACCAGCAAAAGGCACCTGTAAGCTCGCCGGGCGATGTAAGATACAGCAAAAAGAAAACTGAAGGATATTTGCTAAATCCTAATCACCCAAAAGGTGGGCCAAAAGCTATATTCATGCGTGATATGTTGGGTTATACACAGGCAGACTCAAAGCTATTCCATAAAAACATGGTTTCCGCAATTATGGGGAAGCAGCCAAATAAAACAGAGACAACACGATTCGGAATAAAGCACACATATCACACAACACTAATCGGGATAAACGGAAAAGCAGTCAGCGCAAATGTGGTCGTCGTGATTCAGAAAGACAACAGAAGAGTCACATATAAGATAGTAACCGTCTATCCTGGCAAAAAAGGAGGTAAACAATGAAAGAATTGGATGTTGTCCGGCTCACGAAAGACTTCAAAGGACTTCCAGCCGGGACAGAAGGAACCATTGTTTTAGAATATGATGGTACATTCTTTGAAGTAGAGTTCTTTGACGATGCTGGCGATACGATTGATGTTTTTACCACTCCCGCAAATGTGCTCGAATTAGAGTCCAAAGCATAATTATAAGAATTCACTCACAGATGAATTTGACGAAGGCGGAAAAGGTGATCTTCGAGGGGAATGCTCCCGCGATGTCATTTCGGTCAAATAACAAATTGGGGCTGCGGTTTGCACCGCAGCCCTTTGAACGCATGGAGGCCAAAAGATGCAAGGAACCCATTTCCCGTTTCCGCAGTAATATGCACCGAGCAGCGGATTGTGCCCCGATAGTAAGCTTAAACTGGCGTGGCCGAATCGGTCACGCCAGTTTCTTATTTTCTTTATCCTGCCACTGTCTGCCTCAAAGCAATTTCTTTAGTGAGCGCTGCCCAAGAGGTTCTTTTTTTATGCTTACAGCTTTGCGATGAACTCTGCGGTGCTGCCTGTATGATGCAGGATCAGCTCGCAAATCGTTTTGCACTCCGCCTCGCTCTTGCCGGCGGCAACGCCAAGCTCGGTGAGCTTTTTGCAGAAGTCCTCGATCGACATCGGCATTTCCGGCTCACCGGGCGCGTAATCCGCCTGGTAGAAGTACGACTTGCCGTCGTTCATCGTAACGGTTGCGCTTGCGGCGCGCTTTTTCGGAACCCACGACGTCATTTCCTCGTCCGGGATCACGCGCACCTTCTTGCTCAGCGCAAGGATCTCGGGATCGTTCAGCGCTTCATCGGTGAACGAGTCAATATTGATCTTCCCGGTTTTCAGGCACAGCGCGATGCAATAAGGCGTTGACATCTTGCCGGCAACCGCGCTCGGAACCTCCGTATGATCGTGGCCGTTCACGCCCTGCGCGTACATCCGAATATCAATTTGCTTGATCTCGCGCCAATCCAAATTATTATCGTTCACGCAGTGCAGCACCGAGAAGACCGGCCCGTGCGTATGGCGGCACGATGCGTAGGGCTTATGATAGCCGCCCGTGATATGGAAGGTATCGTCCGCTTCGAGCGTGAGCGGCGTTGTATCGTACTTTTCGCAGTATGCCGCGAGGAAGCCGCTTCTGCCGAGCAGCGGATCGTTCGGCGCGACGAAACCGGCATACGCCATATACGCGGCGGTTACGCCGTCATGCGCGGCTCTGCCGATATTGAACGGCTTGAGCGTGGAGGCGTCCTCCTGCATATTGAGGATGCCGCCGGCGCTTGTAAACGCCGCCGCGAGCGCGGTTTTGAACTGCGCCTTATCCAGATTCAGCGCCGACGCGCAGCCCATTGCCGCGCCTGCCGTTCCAATCGTGCCGGAGGCGTGGAAGCCTCTTGCGCGGTGGCCCGGCTGCATGCACTGGCCGAGACGGATCGCCGTTTCGTAGCCGATCACGATGCCGCGCAGCGCGCTTTCCATGGGCAGATTCTGCTTTTCGCAAACCGCCAGCACCGCCGGAATAACCGCCGAACCGAGATGAACGGTAGAGAAGCGGTGGCCATCGTCAAAATCGTAGCTATGGCCGCTGACGCCGTTGCAGAGGGCGGCATTCTGCATGGAGGTTTTCCGCCCGAGCCCGATCACGGTTGCGTCCGCGCCGGTAAAGCAATCGAGATATTTCGTTAAATACGTTTCCTGCAGCTTTGCGCCGGCAATGATTGCGCCGATCTCATCCATCAGGCACTTGCGCGCCTCAAGCTCGATCTCCGCCGGAAGCATTCTGCCGTGGAGCGTATAAAGCGTCTCAATAAATTGGTCGGTAATATTCATGTTTCTTCCACCTTTTTCTGATTCATGCGTTTGCGCGGTTTATTTATGATAGCCCTTTTCGCGCAGCAGCCGGAGCACCTCGTCCGGGTTGTTGCAGGTAATCAGCTCATAGCCGTTTGCGATCGCAACGTCAACCGTGCGCGCATCCTTTACTGCCGAGCCTGCCCACGGATGAATGCCGCAGCTTCGGATAAAATCGCAATCCTCTTTCGAGCCGATGTTTGCTTCGTCCGTCCATTTGGTGCGGAAAACGCAGCAGCAGTACGCGCCGGTCTGATACGGATCGCGTGTCATGCCCTTGCGCAGATAGCTGATCGGAAAATAAATATGGCGGCGGAATTTGCTGCCGTAATGCGCCTGAATGTACTCCTGCAATTTGCCGCTAAAGGTATTGACGACCATGCGATCTGCATAGCCGGCATCATCCAGCGCCTGCAAAACGCGGTCGCAGACTTCATAGGCAACCGCTTCGTTGCCCTTTTCCGGGTACTCTTTCAGCTCAATATCGAGCGTCATATCCGGGAGCGTTTTCATATACTCCACAAATTCTTCAAACGTCGGGATGCGGTAGCCCTGCCCTTCCATATTGCGGATCTTGCCCGCATCGAGCTTTTTCAGCTCGTAAAGCGTGAAGGAATTGACCTTGCCGGAGCCATTCGTTGTACGGTCGACTTCCGCATCGTGGATTATAACGAGCTCGCCGTCCTTCGTAATGCGCACGTCCGTTTCGATCTGGTCAACGCCGAGCGAAACCGCGCCGCGGAACGCTTCCATCGTGTTTTCGGGATAGCGCGACGACCAGCCGCGGTGCGCCGCAACGAAAATGGTATGTTCTGCCTGCATAAAGTCCATGTTCTGCCTCCGATTTATGCCGTTATGATTCTTGCCAACAAAACTGTTTGATCCTCCGCATTCGCCATGCGCAGATCGGTATTATTCTCCGCCTGCCGGCGATATACGCGGAGCATATCTCCCTCGAAGCACGGCGCGCGGTAGACCGCTTCCATTTCGCGGATCTCCATCGCGTTCCATTGCTCGCAGGGGTATAAGCTCGCAATCGCACGGATGTAGGCGGCGTTGTTCATGTGGCCGCCGAGATCAATATCCGTGGACTGCACGGTATACGTTCCGAATGCTTCCGCTGCGGAAAAGTCATCGCTGATGCGCGAAAACGGTTCATCCCAAACGGGCTTTGCCTCGGGCGTCAGATCGCCGGGGAAAATATCGGACGCGGAATGGAGCTTGCCGGTTTGCGTTTCGAGGATCGCCCACTCGGTTTTGCCCTCGATCAGTATCTTGCCGTTTTGCGAAAGCACGTAATCGCGGTTGCAGCGGAGCTTGCCGGGGTCTTCCGGAAACGTGGTGATCTCCGCCGATTCCAGCATACCCGGGCGCTTATAAAAGCGGATGCGCGTGCGCACGGTGAGCCAGAACAGCCCCTTTGCGCCGATCTGGCGCATACTGATGCCGAGCGCATCGGCATGCTCGGTCGCAACGTCCATAAACAGTGAGAACGCACCGGGCACGCTGAGCCGCGCGGTTGCATCGCAAACGCTCGGCAGGATCATTATCGGATGGGAATAGATGCGGTTCATTCCTGCGCCCCTTTCATACGGCGAAGCATCCGGATGTCCTGACCGCGGAAGCAGCGGAGCTTGAACGTGCCAAACAGGCGCGATACGATTTGCGGCAGATAGCGCTCTTTCAGCTCATCCGGGGAGAGATTGGTGGAAATGATCGTTGCGCGCTGCGAAACCATGCGGTCGTTGATGACCCGGTAGAGCGCGGACTGCGTAAACTGCGTGGAAAGCTCGGTGCCGAGATCGTCGATGATCAGCAGATCGCACTGCAGGTACTTTTCCGTTTTGGCGCGGCGGTCTTCTTCGAACGAGCCGAACTTCGCCGCCTCAAAATCGGAGAACATCTGCATCGCCGTATCATAGACGACGCTGTAGCCACTTTCGGCAACCTGCCGCGCAATGCACGCGGAAAGATGCGTTTTGCCAAGCCCGGGACCGCCCGTAAAGAGCATAGAGGGCGCGCCGGGCGCAAAGTTCTTCGCATAGTCCATGCAGGCGGTTTTGATGCGCTCCATATCGCGGCGAATTTCGCCCTCGGGATAATAATCCAGCCGGAAACCATCAAACGTTTCGCGCCCTGCAAGCAGCGCGGAGAGGTCTTTTTTCTGCTCCTGGCGGCAAAGCTCCTTGAGGCAGCCGCACATCACCTCGCCAACGTAGCCGGTTCCGCCGCAATCGGGGCAGATCGGCTGCCGCTCAAGGTCGGCTTCCTCCAAGTCGTTTGCCTGCAAGATCCAGCTCCGCTCCTGCTGGAGCGAGAGATTCTCCTCTTTCGCCTTTTCGAGCGCCTCATGCACGTCGCCGCCGGAGGAGAACGCCGCGAACGCAATCTTTGCAACCGTAGATTGCAGCTGCTGATCGATCTCGCGCAGGCGCGGATATTTTTCATAAATTGCGGAAATACGGCGTTCGTCCGCAGACGCTGCCGCCTGGCGGTCCTGCTCCAGCCGCTCTTTCGCGCGGCGAAGAACCGATGCGGAATATGCCATATTCAGTCCTCCTCCATCATTTGACGGATCAATTTCTGCTCTAAATCGGTCAGGCCTTTATCCGCCGGCTTCTGCTTTTTCGCGCCGCCGTCGCCTGCCTTGATCTCTTTTACGGTATGCAGCCCCTGCGTATGCCAGCTTTTCAAAATGGAATTGAGATACGGCCATTTCAGGCCGCCGGTGTTGAGGCACGTTTTCTCATACGCCATGGCGATCGCATCATCGGGGAAGCCCCAATCGATCCACCCTTCCACGTAGCGCAGCTCCGCAGCGGTCAGGCTTCTGCCGCTGATCTGCAGCAGCGCGCAGATATGCCCCGTGCGCGTTTGGCGGGCAAGCTGCGATTGGATATACGGGATTGCCGCTTCCATCGTATCCACGCCGGAATCCGCCCAGAGATACGCCTCTTTTTCAATCGTGCGGAGCGACGGCACGGGTTTGCCGCGCAGATTTGCGCGCTGCAGGCAGTAAGAGATCAGAACGGACAGCACGTCGCTTGGCAGGCGGAGATAATCATGCATCGTGATGAGGCATTTGAGCTCTTCCGTTGAGAGGACTCTGCCCATCATGCGCTGCGTTTCGCCAACGAGCCTTTGGAATTCACCGTCACGCAAACGGTCAGCCGTGGTTTGCTCTGTCTGTTCGGGGCGGTGTTCTTCCGGCAAAAGCAGACCAAGCTCCGCCAAAACGCGCAGCGCCGCTTTGCGCCGCTGCTCCGTCATCTGCACGGCTGCGCCGGACTGCATCGCAAGATACAAAAGCGCCGCATCGCCATCGCCGCGCTCGGCAAGCAGCCGCGCTTCATCGGGCAGGATCGCCCGCTGTTCCGCCATTTTCTTCGCCCCTTTCGACAAAATGCCCATAATAATATACGATATTATAGCACAGTTCATTTGCGCCTGCAATGCGCAATCTTCTGAGCTTGTATTTTTTTCGGCCGCATGGTATCATGAGGGCGAATGAAAGGCGGGGTGAACATGAAGGCCTATTTGCCGGCAGGCGAAATTGTGAATACGCACGGCATTCGCGGCGCGGTGCGCGTGCTTCCGTGGGCGGACAGCCCCGATTTTTTGCTGGGTTTTTCTACGGTTTATATTGACGGCGCGCCGATGGCGGTTGAATCCGCAAGCGTGCAGAAAACGTGCGTGCTTTTGAAGCTGCGCGGAATCGACAGCGTGGAGCAGGCGCAGGCACTGCGCGGCAAAACGATCGAGATCGCGCGGTCGGACGCGGTTCTCCCGGAAGGAACGTTTTTTATCGACGATCTTCTGGGCATGGCGGTCTTCGATCAGACCGGCGCGGAGATCGGCAAGGTGCGCGACGTTTTGCAGATGCCGAAGCACGACGTTTACGTTGTGCGCGGCGAAAAGGAGTATCTGATCCCTGCCGTGCCGGCGTTTATCAAGCAGATCGACGGCGAAAGCCGCGCGATCACGGCGGAGATCATTGAAGGGATGGCAACCGATGCGGATTGATTTTTTAACGCTGTTTCCCGACGCCGTTGAGGCGATGATGCATGAGAGCATTCTCGGCAGAGCCGAGAAAAAGGGGCTTATCAGCCTGCGCGCGCATCAGATCCGCGATTATACGGCAAACCGCCAAAACCAGGTGGACGACTACCCCTACGGCGGCGGCCGCGGCGCGATTATGCAGGCCGATCCGCTTTACCGATGCTGGCAGGCAGTTTGCGATGAAATCGGCGCGCCGGCGCACACGATCTATCTTTCGCCCTGCGGAAAAACGTTTTCGCAAGCAGATGCCAAGCGGCTTTGCAAACTGGAGAATATCATTCTCGTCTGCGGCCATTACGAGGGCATCGACCAGCGCTTCATCGATGAATGCGTGGATGAGGAGCTTTCGCTCGGCGACTTCGTTGTAACAGGCGGCGAGATTCCGGCAATGGCCGTTGCGGACGCTGTTTGCCGGCTCGTGCCGGGCGTGCTCGGCGGCGAGGAATGCTTTACGGATGAGAGCCACTGGGATGGTCTTTTGGAGTATCCGCAGTATTCGCGCCCCGAAACGTGGCACGGAATGTCCGTGCCGGAGGTTCTGCTCTCGGGCGATCATGCGGCGGTTGACCGCTGGCGCAAAAAGCAATCGCTCCACCGCACGCATAAGCGCCGCCCCGATCTCTACGAAAAGATCACACTGCCCACGAAAACGCGCGCGGAAAAGAAATTTGCCGCCGAGGTGGAAGCGGAATGGGCAGAGCTGGAGGCAAACGATGATTGAAACGCTGAAAAACTGGGTTGACGCATCGGAGAACATCGTCTTTTTCGGCGGCGCAGGCGTCAGCACGGAGAGCGGCATTCCCGATTTCCGCAGTGTGGACGGTCTTTACCATCAAAAATTCGATTATCCGCCGGAGGAGATCCTCTCCCACTCGTTTTTCCTGCGCGATCCGGCGTATTTCTACCGCTTTTATCGGGAGAAAATGCTGCCGCTTTCCGTGGAGCCGAACGTTGTGCACCGGACGCTTGCCAAATGGGAAGACAGCGGCAAGCTCCGCGCCATCGTTACGCAGAACATTGACGGGCTGCATCAAAAGGCAGGCAGCAAAGCCGTTTTTGAGCTGCACGGCTCGATACACCGAAATTACTGCACGCGATGCGGAAAATTCTTTCCGCCGGAGTTTATCCGCGACTGCCCGGAGATTCCGCGCTGCGAATGCGGCGGCATCGTGAAGCCGGACGTTGTGCTTTACGAAGAGGGCTTGGACGATGCCACGGTGGAAGGCGCGATCCGCGCGATTGAAAACGCGGACGTGCTGATTGTTGGCGGAACGAGCCTGACGGTTTATCCGGCGGCAGGACTGCTGCGCTACTACCGCGGACGAAAGCTTGCGCTGATCAACCGCGACGCAACGCCCTATGATTCCGAAGCAGACCTCGTGCTGCACGAATCGCTCGGCGCGGTCTTTACAAAACTGAACGGAGGCGATCCGGCATGAGATCCATGTATCCCTGGATCACCATTATTGAATATCTGGGCGTTATCGCATTTGCGGCATCCGGCTCCATGAAGGCAATGAAAAAGCACATGGACCCGTTCGGCGTGCTTGTGCTTGGCTTGGTGGAGGCTACGGGCGGCGGTATTTTGCGCGATCTGCTGCTTGGCATTACACCGCCGAGCATGTTCCGCGATCCGACCTATGCGCTGATCGCGCTTGCAACGAGCGCGGTGATCTCCATTGCGCCGATCCGCAGATTGCTCACGGCAAAGCCGCTGCTCTACGATAAGAGCATGCTGGTTTTCGATACGATCGGCATCGGCGTTTTCACCGTGATCGGCGTTCGCACGACGATTGCGGCGTATCCCTCAGCCGGGATTTTCCCGATGCTGTTTGTAGGCACGATTGCGGCGACGGGCGGCGGTATGCTGCGCGATATTCTCGCGCGCGACGTGCCGGTGATCTTCACAAAGCACATCTATGCGCTCGCCTGCCTGCTCGGCGCGGCGGTCTGCGCGCTGCTTTGGCACAAAGATAACGTGCTTGCGATGCTGCTCGGCGCGGCAACGGTTGTTGTGATCCGGCTGCTTGCGGCACATTTCAAATGGAACCTCCCGGCAAGCGAGCTATGAGCTGGTTCGTATATCTGCTGCGCTGCGAGGACGGCAGCCTCTACGCCGGAATCACAACCGATCCCAAGCGGCGGCTGGAGGAGCACCAAGCCGGACGCGGCAAGGGCGGCGCGAAATATACAACGCTGAAAAAGCCGGCTTCGATGGACGCGCTTTGGGCGGCGGAAAACCGCTCCGAGGCATCGAAACTGGAATACCGGCTGAAAAAGCTGAGCCACGCGCAAAAGCAGCGCCTTCTGGACGGCGCGGAATTGGAAGACGCGCCGAAACGAATCCAATAAAAAATCTGCACCGCATGGTGCAGATTTTTTATTGGATTACAAGCCCATTTCCGCTTTGACTTCCTTGAAGCACTGCACGGCGAAATCGAGGTCTTCTTTCGTATGGCCTGCGGAGATTTGCGTGCGGATGCGGTCGCGCCCCTTGGGAACGACCGGATAGCAGAAGCTGACGACGTAAACGCCCTTTTCCAGCATTCTGGCGGCGAATTCGCTGGCAACCTTCGGATCATACAGCATGACCGGAACGATGGGATGCTCGCCGGGCAGCAGATCGAAGCCGAGCTTTTCCATTTCCGCGCGGAAATAGCGCGCGTTTTCATGCACCTTATCGCGCAGGGCGGTGGAAGCGTTCAGCAGTTCAATCGTTTTGAGCGTTGCCGCGCAGATCGCCGGAGCAAGCGTATTGGAGAACAGATACGGACGGCTGCGCTGGCGCAGCAGATCCACAATTTCCTGCCGCGCCGCCGTATAGCCGCCGGAAGCGCCGCCCATTGCTTTGCCGAACGTGCCGGTTATGATATCCACGCGCCCCATAACGCCGCAATATTCCGCCGTACCGCGTCCGTGCGCGCCCATAAAGCCGACGGCGTGGCTGTCATCGAGCATCGTCAGCGCGCCGTATTCATCGGCAAGATCGCAGATCGCCTTCATGTTGGCGATGTAGCCATCCATTGAGAAAACGCCATCCGTTGCGATCAGGATCGTTTTGCAGCCGGACGCTTTCGCGTCTTCCAGCTTCTCACGGAGGTCTTCCATGTTATTGTTGAGATAGCGATAGCGCTTTGCCTTGCAGAGGCGAACGCCATCGATGATCGAGGCATGGTTCAGCTCATCGGAGATGATCGCGTCCTCCGGACCGAGCAGCGTTTCAAACAAGCCGCCGTTTGCATCGAAGCAGGAGGAATAGAGGATCGCATCGTCCGTGCCGGCAAAATCCGCGATTGCACGCTCAAGATCCTTATGGATCTGCTGCGTGCCGCAGATGAAGCGCACGGAGGAAAGTCCGAAGCCCCAGCGATCGTAGCTTGCCTTTGCCGCTTCGATCAGCTCGGGATTATCGGAAAGACCGAGATAGTTGTTCGCGCACATATTGACAACCTTTTTCGCCTTGGTTGTATCAATGCGGCTGCGCTGGGGCGTTGTGATGATGCGCTCGTCCTTGTAGGTTCCGGCAGCCTTGATCTCATCAAGCTGCGCGGCAAATTTTTTCAGCGCTTCTTTCATGCTTAGGCTCCTTTCTTCGTCCAGTCGAGAATCACTTTTCCGGAATTGCCGCTCTTCATGGCGTCAAATCCCTTTTGGAATTCGGTATAGTGGAAGCGATGCGTGATAACCGGCGTAAGATCCAAGCCGCCCTGCACCATGTAGGACATCTGATGCCAGTTATCCATCTTGCGGCCGTAGATGCCCTGCAGCGTCAGACCGCGGCCGATGACATCATTCATATCCAGCTCAATGGGCTTATTGCCGAGGCCGAGCAGGCTGATCTTGCCGCCGTTTCGCATGACGGAAAGCATCTGCTTGAACGCAGGGCCTGCGCCGGACATTTCAAGACCAACGTCAAAGCCTTCCACGATATGCAGCTTCTTCATGACCTCGCGCAGATCCTCGCGCCCGGTATTGACCGCGGCGTCCACGCCGAGCTTTTTTGCAAGCCCGAGCCGGTAATCGTTCAGATCGGTGATCACAACGCGGCGCGCGCCGGCATACTTGCAGATGCCTGCCGCAATCACGCCGATGGGACCTGCGCCGGTGATCAAAACGTCCTCGCCCACGAGGTTCCACATCAGCGCGGTATGCGTTGCGTTGCCGAAGGCATCAAAGAAGGCGACGACGTCTTCATCGAGGTCTTCATCTATGACGATCACGTTCTTTGCCGGAATGCAGAGATACTCTGCAAACGCGCCGTTGCGGTCAACGCCGACGCCGAACGTATCCTTGCACCACTGGATGTTGCCGGTATGGCAGTTGCGGCAATGACCGCAGGTGATATGCCCTTCGCCGCTGACGCGCTGACCGACGTGCAGTCCCGTTACGCCATCGCCGATCTCGGCGATCTCGCCTACGTATTCATGGCCGATCGTCATGCCGGGCTTTACGTGCTGCGCCGACCAATCGTTCCAATCGTAAATATGTACGTCCGTACCGCAGATCGCGGTTTTATGAATCTTGATTAAAACCTCCCCCGGGCCGCATTCCGGCACGGGTACCTGCCGGAGCTCCAGCCCCGGCGCGGCGGAAGGTTTTACGATTGCATCCATCATTTTTTGCATAAGATCCCTCCTCTGATTACTGTAAGTTTACAGCGCGGAGGGGGAAAATGCAATAGGTTTGTCGCCGTCAAAGCTACATTTTTTTGTTTCTGCTTTTGTATTGTAGACAGATAGAACGGGCGGAAAAGCAAAAAAGGCTTCCGATGCGGTGCATCGAAAGCCTTTTTGATTGGATTTACAGGCTGCGCAGGAGCCAGATAATCTTGCTGATCTGCGCTCTTGTGAGGATGCCGCCGGGCTGGAAGGTCGTTGCCGTCATGCCGTTGATGACGCCTGCCTTATTCAGCGCGAGAACGGAAGCATCGGAAGTATCCGTAAAGGGATTGCTTGCCGGCTGCTCAGTGAGGTTCTTCGCCTTTGCTGCGATCTGGCAGAAGGCAAGACGCGAAACCGCACCGTCAAGATTGACGTCGTTTGCGAGCCAGCCGTTGTTCTTTGCAAACGTCAGATAGCCGCTTGCCCAATGCGAGCCGGTCTTCGCCTGTTCGGGATTGCCGAGCGCGCAGACGATCAGCTTCAGCGCCTGACCGTAGGTCAGATTGCCGCTGGGAACGAAGGTCGTTGCCGTCATGCCGTTGACTGTGCCGTCGGTATAGAGGTCTTTGACGTAGGTATAGAACCAATCGTTCGTCTTTACGTCCGTAAACGGAAGCGGAACGTCCGCCTTCGCTTCAACCATCATGTTATCATACGCGAGCGACGGGCGAAGCGCATAGAAGAAGCCGCAGGAATGCGCCCTTGTATAAACGTTTTCCGAAGCCGTGGTGACTTTTCTGCCGTCGCAGTAGACGAGCTTACCATCGCTGCTGACGATATAGGCGTTGACCGTCTTTTCGCCGGAAGCGAACAGGTTCTTCGCCGTTACGAAAATATCGCCGGACTGCAGCTGATCGGGGCGCAGCTCCTGAACGCGCGCATTCAGCTCGCCTGTGTTGAATTCCTTGCCGCCATAGTATTTATCAATCAGCATTTTATGGATCGTTTCATAGCCTTCGCGCGGCGTATCGGTCGGATGGACCGCGTTATCGGTAACGCCTTCCGTGCGGCTGAATTCAAATACGTTGCGCGCCATAACGCCCGGAGCCGGAAGCTCCAGCTTTACGCCGTAGGCAGCGGCATACAGAGAATTGACAAATTCCACGCCGGATTGCGATTTGAACGCAGCGCCGAGCTGGATGAGCTGATCCGCCGTCTTTGCCGCAGGCTTTTTGCCGCAGATCTCAGTTGTGAGCGTATTGGACGGGATCGTGCTGACGGAGCCGCCGCCGGCAACGATCTTTTCACCGCGCTTGGCGGTAACCGTAACGGTATAGGCGAGCTTTGCGGTTTCGCCCGGGGCAACGTTCAGCGTCCAGGAAATCTGGTTGCCGGAAGCATTGCCGCCGCCGACGATCGAGCCGCTTTTCAGCGTTGTGCCGACAGGAACAGTTTCTTTAACGGGCAGCGAGGAATACGCCTTATCCGATTCGTTTGTGATCTCGATTGTATAGGTAAGCTCTTCGCCGGTTTCAACCGAGCCGAACATGCCGGTGGAGACCGTGCGGTCGATCACGATGTTCGGGAATTTCGCGCGGCCCTGCGCAGCAGGGGTGATGGGGTACTGACCCGCTTTTGCAACGTCCAGCGGACGGAGCAGATAGAACGCATCGCAGGTATTGGGGTTGTAGCTGCCCTTATCCGCATAGATGTAATCGTCAACCGTATCGCGGCGGATGTTGCCGCCGTGGCCGATTGCCTTGCTGCGCGATGTGCTTTCTTCGGTGTAGTTTTCGTATGCGTCCGTGCCGGAGTTGATGTTATACTTGCTGCCGGCGGAATGCACAAGGTAATCCTTGCCATCGCCGAACGCATCGCCGACGTAGATCATCGCGTGCCAGCCGGATACGTCGCCCACTGCTGAGGACGCCTTGGATGCGATAACGATATCGCCGACCTGAAGGATGTCCTTTACCTTTTCGGCGGAATCGCCCTTCGTATGCGTATAGATGATATTGCCGACGTTATCCGCAATCAGCGAGACGTTCGCGGTATTACGCGGACCTTTGGCAATCTCAAAGCCGATGGCGTTATAATAGACTTCATAGCAGAACGCCGAGCAGACCGTATAAACGGTGTTGTCCTTCGTGGCAACCTCCGGCGCGACCTGATAGCTTCTGCGGTCGTCGCCGCCGACACCCTTGCCGATATTGGAAAGCGCGATGGAGTCATACTGCATGGGCTTGCCTTTATAATAATAGGCAAGCGCGGTATCTACAACGGCTTTCTGCCGCGCGTTTGCCGCCTGCTGCGCCGAAGCCATCGGCACAGTCAGCGTAAAGATCGCCGCAATCAGCGCGATCAGCGCAACCAAGCGTGTAATTCTCTGTTTCATGGTAGGATCTCCTTTGCCGAATTTTTCTATTGGATGAAATAATTCTATTATAAACAATTCGCAAATGTCAATATGTAAATCGTCTTAAAACAGGCTATTTCCGCATCACCGCAAGCAGTTTTGCCGCCTGTGCACGAGTGACGGGCAGAAGCGGCAAAAGCTGTCCGTCAGAGCCGGATACGGCGCCGATTTGGATCATGGCGCTCATGCCGCTCTGCGCCCACGGCGCAACCGCTTCCCAATCGGAAAACGGCGTAAGCAGCGCAGGATCGCCCTCTGTATTTTCCAGCGTGCGGCTGAGGATCACGATTGCCTCCTGACGCGAGATGGTTTTATCCGGCAAGGCGTAAAGCGCGCCGTCCTGCGCGCTGCCGCCGAGATAGCCGAGCGCGTACGCCGCGCGAACGGAAGGCAATGCCCAAGAAGCAATCTGCTCCGAATCCGCAAACGGCAGCTCGGCTGCATCGTACTGCGTAAGGTCCGTTCCGAGATAGCGCATCAGCGCAACGAAAAATTCCTGGCGCGTCATGCCGTCGTCGGGACGGAAGTACGGAATGCCGTCCACCTCCGCGCCGCGCAGAACGCCGGCGTCATAGAGCGTTCGGATCTCCTCGCGCGCCCAGTGCGTTTCCGCGTCGGGGAACGGATAATCGGGCAGAACGGTCAGCTTTGCGGTTTGGCTGCGGCTGCCTGCCGTGCAGGTAACGTTGCCGGTCGTGGGCTGATAGACCTTCGCGGCGGTGAACGTTCCCTCCGGGTCGATTGCGCCGATGGCGCTGTCGCAGGTCCAGACGAAGCTGCCTTGCGAGGCGTAGACCGCGCTGCCCAAATACGATGCCGAAGCGGTAAACCGCGCCGTTTCGCCGGAAACGATACTGCCGCCTGCCGAAGTGCTGTTTTCGCGCGTGAGCGTTATGGCATCCGGCGTTTCAATCACAAGCACCGATGCTTTTCCGCTTGCATCGCCTGCTTTCATTGTAACGGTTGCCGTTCCGACCGTCTGCGCCAGCAGCGCGCCCGATACGACCGTACCGCCCTCCGCCGTAAGCTCTACCGTCTCCGGCGCGGCTACGGGATTATAGCGCGCGTCAGTTGCTTTCACTTCCAGCGGGATGGAGCCGCCCGGCAGCGCAACCGCGTTATGCGGATAGGCGAACAGATGCACGGCCGCTCCGGCTTCCGATTTCTCATGCGCTAAAAACACGAAGTTTGCGCACTTGCGCAGCTTGCCGTCCGCCGGGCTGTTGATGGTTTCCGATTCCGCTTTGCCCGGATAGCGGACGCGAATTGCCGTAGAGCCGCCGCCGTCTAAATTCAGCGCGGTCACGCAGCCGAGCTCCGTCATGCGCTGGGCAAGCTCGCGCAGCGTGATGCCGGAAGAGCCGCCTGCGGCATCCACGGTATAGAAAATGAGCGTACCATCCGATTGCAAGCCGACCGCCGTGCGCGCGGTACGGGTAGAGTTGCCGGCAAGCGAAAACGTTTTTTGCGCCTCGCCGCCGAGCACGAGCATTTCCATGCCGGCGCACGCGGAAACGACTTCGCCCCACCCATCGCCGATTGAAACGTCAATTGTGACGGTATCGCCTGCCTGCAGGCTGCGGATCGTCGCGTCCATCGTGACGGCGTAATCGCTCTGCGCGGCGCACGAGAGCAGGAAGCAGCCGTCCGGGATCGCGCAGGACTTCACGTCCGCGCGAATCTCCGTAACCTCCGCCGTGATGCGGCTGTTCAGCTTCAGGTCCGCATCGGACGGCTTTACGACGACGTTATACGTATCGATCGTATTTTTCGTTGCGTAGTCATAATCGCGCGTATAGAGGTTCACGCCGTTTGCCTTCGTAGTGATCTTGTTGCAGTTGACGCCCCTGAGCGTCTGACCGCCGGGGAACGAAAGATCAATCGAGAGCTTCGGATAGCCGATGATCGCGCTGCCGTCCGCGCGGAAGCCGACCGCCTCGCGGTCGCCGCTCGAGCGCACGCAGCCGCCCGTAATCACGCAGCCGTAAGGCACGCCGCTCGTCATATCGAAGAAGCTGCCGTTCACTCCGGCAACAACCGTCATGCCCCATGCATCGGGATAGCGCTCAATCGTGTCCATCGTGCTTTTGCCGAAAAGCGTATAGCCGTAGACAACCGAGGGCGCCGTTTCGCCGTTTGCCAAAAGCAGATAGCGTTCGTTCTGCCGCCTGCCGGAAACGGGCTCGCGCCATTTATTTTCCGTAAGCGCGGCGTTTTCCGATAGCGGCGAGGTGACCGTATGCAGCGCATCGCCCAGCACGTATGCCGGCACAAAGCTGACAAGCAGCGATAAAATCAGAAGTGTAACAATCAGGCGTTTCATGGTTTGCTCCTTTTATGCTTCGCGTGGTTTCTTCGCATTCATTTTACCACGCGGCAATTTTTTTGTAAACGGAAAAAGCTGTCAAGAAAAAACACTTGACAGCTTTTTCTTTTTTTGTTATAGTGTCAAGGCAAAAGACTTGAAAGGACGGATTCGCCATGAAAACCGATGCGCTTTCGATGACGCTGCTGTTCGATTTTTACGGCGATCTGCTGACGGATAAACAGAAAACCTATTTCGATCTGTACTACAATCAGGATCTGTCGCTTGCGGAGATCGCCGAAAACGAGGGCGTTTCCAGGCAGGGCGTTTACGATGCGCTCAAGCGCACGGAGCGCACGCTGCGCGAGCTGGAAGACGTAACGGGCTGCGTTGCAAAAGCGCTGGAGCGCGCAAAGGTTGCTGCCGAGCTGCGCAAGATCGCGGCGGACGTTGCGCGTTTGCCGAACGGCAGCCCCCTCTCCGACGCGATTGAAAGCGTATGCGGCAGGCTGGAGGATGAACATGGCATTTGAAGGACTGACCGAAAAACTCTCCGCGGCGTTCAAGCGCCTGCGCGGAAAAGGTCGACTGACGGAAAACGACGTGAAAGAAGCAATGCGCGAAATTCGCCTTGCGCTTCTGGAAGCGGATGTCAGCTATAAGGTCGTAAAAGATTTTGTAAAATCGGTTACCGAACGCGCCGTCGGAACGGACGTTCTCGAGAGCTTAACACCGGCGCAGATGATCGTAAAGATCGTAAACGAAGAGCTGACGAAGCTGATGGGCAGCGATAATCAGCGCATCACGATCTCCCCGAAGCCGCCTACGGTGGTTATGCTCGTAGGTCTGCAGGGCGCAGGCAAAACCACGAACGGCGCAAAGCTCGCCGGACTCATGCAGAAGCAGGGGCATCGGCCGCTGCTCGTCGCTTGCGACGTTTACCGTCCGGCGGCGATCAAGCAGCTTGAGGTCTGCGGCGAAAAACTGGGCATTCCCGTGTTTCAGATGGGGCAGGGCGACCCGGTTGAGATCGCAAAGCAAGCGGTGCTTCACGCGCGGCAGCACGGCAACGATTTCGTCTTTCTCGATACGGCAGGCCGCCTGCACATCGATGAAACGCTGATGGCGGAGCTGCAGACGATCAAGCAGACCGTCAAACCCGATGAAACGCTGCTCGTTGTGGACGCGATGACCGGCCAGGACGCGGTAAACGCCGCGCAGAGCTTCAACGATCAGCTCGATATTGACGGCGTTATGCTGACGAAGCTGGACGGCGACGCAAGAGGCGGCGCGGCGCTTTCAGTCAAAGCGGTAACGGGCAAGCCGATCAAATTCGCCGGCGTTGGCGAAAAGCTCGATCAGATCGAGCCGTTCCATCCCGACCGCATGGCATCAAGAATCCTCGGCATGGGCGACGTGCTGACGCTGATTGAAAAAGCCGAGCAGGCGTTTGACGAAAAGAAAGCGCGCGAGCTGGAGCAGAAGCTCGGCACGGATAAATTCACGCTTGCCGATTTCTATGATCAGCTCGAGCAGCTGCGCAACATGGGCGATATGCAGGACCTGCTGAAAATGGTTCCGGGTATGTCCTCGATGAAAAACGTGCAGGTTGACGAAGGCGCAATGAAGCGCATGGCGGCGCTGATCCAATCCATGACGCCTTACGAGCGCGATAATCCGAGCTGCCTGAACCACAGCCGAAAGCAGCGCATCTGCCGCGGATCGGGCGTTGGCATCGAAGATCTCAACCGCCTGCTGAAGCAGTTTGACGCGATGAATCAGATGATGCGCCGCATGAAAAACCCGAAGGCGATGCGCAAAATGCGCCGCATGGGCGGCTTCCCCGGGCTCCCAATGTAATGTTTGTAACCCCTGCATGGTTCCGGCTTCGGCACTGACTTGACCTTTCCCTCTGCAAAGCTCTTCGTTATTGCTCTTGCCTGCATCAATCAGTGGTTACTCTTCGCGAAAGCGAAATATGAAAGCATTAAAAACAGAAATTTTAGGAGGAAACAAAAATGGTTAAAATCAGACTGAGAAGAATGGGCGCGAAGAAAAGCCCCTACTACCGCATCGTTGTTGCTGACTCCCGCAGCCCGCGCGACGGCCGCTGCATCGAAGAGATCGGCACCTACAACCCCCTGACCGACCCCGCCACCATCACCGTGGATCTGGAGAAGGCACAGGCTTGGATCAAGAACGGCGCGCAGCCCACCGATACCGTGAGAGGTCTGCTGAAGAAGGCAGGTCTGCAGTAAATCATGAAGGAACTGCTGCTGTATATCGCGCAGAACCTTGTGGAGCATCCCGAAGCTGTCACAGTGACCGAGCTGCAGGGCGAAACAACCGTTTTGGAGCTTCGCGTCGCGCCCGAGGACATGGGTAAAGTGATCGGACGGCAGGGCAGGATCGCAAAAGAGATCCGCACCGTCATCAAATCCGTTGCCCAGCGCACCGGGCAGAAGGTCAGCGTTGATATCGTTGACGAATAAAGCAAAAAGCACCGACTGCGTCGGTGCTTTTTGCTTTATTCCGCTTTACTGCGCACCTTTTTTCAGATTGCAGTCCCGGCAGAGCATTTGGCAGTTTTCGGGCGTTGTTTTACCGCCTTTGCTCCATGGTTTGATATGGTCAGCGTGCATCTCTTCAAACGCAAACTCCTCGCCGCAAATCGGGCATTTATGCTTTTGCTTTTCATATGCGGCAAGCGCATCTCTACGGTCAAAAGCGCGAATCGAGAGTTTCTTTTCTTCCCCTGTTAACAGATATTCATAGATGCCGGATTTTTTTGTAACGTCCTCATCGCCCATTAGCCGCTGAATTTCAAGCTCTAATTGCTTCGGGTCAAGGTCTGTTCTTTTCCCATGCTGATTAAAAAACAGCCCCCACGGTAAGCCCTTCATTTCTTTGCGTGTTTTGGGGAAGATCGCTTGTACCCAGTCAATAACAGAGCGGAAATAATTCCAGAGCTGCACGGCAGACGGATCGTTTTGATGCTTTGCCATATAGCCCTCAATCGTATCATCCGCGGCATCTGCCGCCCACGAAATTGCTGTTTCAAGAAACTCTTGGCGAATCGAGCTTCCTTTCAAATAATTCCCTGCAAGCGTATCCGCCGCGCAGCCCGTTTTTGAGAAATACCGTTTTGCATCAGACGTCCATGAGCCGGCATAAACGGCATTGCGGAGCTCTTGATCCGTCAGCTGCTCGCCTGCGATGTTGATAATGCGAAACCAATCCAGCTTTTCGCTGTCCGTACCATCGCACACATATACAAAAAGCGGATAATCAAGAATGTGCCGCTTTTGATCGGCAGGGAGATTATAAAAATACTTATCGTCTACAGAAAACGAACCGTCAATGTATTCACAAAGCGATATTGTGCGCTGCTGCCCGTCCAGTACTTCAAAGCCGTCCGTGCCGTCGTCTTTCTTTACTTTGCACCAGTAGATCACATTCAGCGGCAAGCCCTTCATAACCGTGCGGATGACTTCATCGCGCTGCGCATCCTTATAGACGAACTCGCGCTGATATTTCGGGCGAATATCAAGCAGCCCATTATAGCCGACAACGCCTTCTTCCGCATCGTTGAAGTAACCTTCATAAACTGCTTCGACGGTGATTTTTTGTTCCTCTATAATCATGGCTTTACCCCCTGTTTTTTCCACGTATTAGGATTCTGCGATAAACATTGGCTCCTTGGCAGGTAATATGATGTGCTACTCCGGCAGTATCTTTGCTTGCTGTTTTTCCCTTTTTATCAACACGAAAATCATTCGCATCCAAAATCTCAAATTGATTTGGGCTGTATCTGTCCATAAACGTGATTGGAACACCCATAACGCCGTTACACTTTGCGTTTGATGAATAATCTCTTATACTTTCGTTTTCTGCCGACGAGCGGTTGGGCAACACCGCTGCATTCATGCCACAATCCGTTTGAGAATCCCTTTCCTTCGCTTTCTGTTGCTCCAATGATTGCGAATTGATCGGGGCTGTACTTATCAAGGAAGGTAATGGGGACACCCATAATTCCGTTGCATCTTGCGGCGAATGAGTATTCTGAAGTAAGGCGTAATTCGTCTGTCTGTCTGTCTGTCTGTCTG
>JAFSUG010000018.1 GCA_017445385.1 Oscillospiraceae bacterium | reverse complement strand
CCACCAAATGGCTCCCCTTGAGAGGGGAGCTGTCGGCGCAGCCGACTGAGGGGTAGACAATAATTGAGAATTGAAAATTGAAAGTGGAAAATGAAAAACAAAAACGACCGATCACCCCGTAGGGCGGCATGCCCTCATGCCGCCGAAAAAACAACGTTCCATTATCAATTGTCCATTGCACCGCCCGTAGGGGCGATCATCGATCGCCCGAAATGCACCGCACCATCAACCACGCCGTAGGGCATCATGCCCTTATGCCGCCGAAAAATGGATTCTCCATTTTCAACTCTCCATTATCAACCCCTACCGCAAATCCAAACCATATATAAATAAGGAGTACCCAATGAAAATACTTGCAATCGACTATGGCGATGCGCGAACCGGCATCGCTGTATCGGATAGCCTCGGAATGCTCGTCGGCACAACTGACGTGATCCACGCCTACCGCCCGGAGGTCGTGGCTGCGGAAATCCAAAAGCGGGCAATCGCCTGCGGCGCGGAGCGGCTCGTCCTCGGACTGCCCAAAAACATGGACGGCACGGAAGGACCGCGCGCGCAGCTTTGCCGCGATTTCGCAGCGCAGCTTGAACAGCTTACCGGGCTGCCTGTCATCCTCTGGGACGAACGGCGCACCACCGTCGATGCGCACCGCATCTTGTCGGATAATAACGTCCACGGAAAGAAGCGGAAGAATACCGTCGATGCCGTCGCCGCCTCGCTCATCCTTGAAGGTTACCTCGCATCGCTGTAAACCATAAAAAAGCATCGGTTTGAAAACCGATGCTTTTTTATGGTTTACTGTTCTCTCACGCCGTCTCCGCCCTCAAAGAAGAGCGCGATCGCGCCGGGGCCGAGATGCGAGCCGGTCACAGGCTCGTATTTCAGCAGCAGGATCTCCTTCGGCGGCAGCTTCTCCCGAATCAGATCCGCAAGCTCCTGCGCGTCCTGTTCGCAGTCCGTGTGCAAAATGCCGATTGTCTGCGCCTCCGGGTTCTTTACAAGCGAAACGTATTTATCCGCAAGCGTCTTTGCGATCTTGCGCCGACCGCGAATCAGCCCGAACGCAACGATCTTGCCGTCCCGGTCGCCCTTCAGCAGCGGCTTCACGCCAAGCACCGTGCCCACAACCGCGCCGATGTTGGAAAGCCGCCCCGTGCGTTTAAGATGCATCAGATCGTCAACCGTGAATACCTGATACATTCTGTCGCGCAGCGACGTGATGCGCTGCTCGGTTTCCTCTAAGCTCATGCCGTTGTCGCGGCATTTCACCGCGCGCATCACCAAAAGCCCAACGCCGAGGGCAGCGCCGCGGCTGTCGATCGCGGCAACGCAGCGATCGGGATACGCTTCTTTCATCATGTCCGCCGCAATGCGCGAGCTGCCGTAAGAACCGCTGATGCCGGAGGACATACTGATAAATAAAACGTCGTTTCCGTTTTTCAGATGCGGCTCGAACGCATCGGCGTAGCGCTGCGGATTGATTTGCGAGGTCGAAACGGTTACACCGTTGCGGACCGTATCCCAAAACTGCTTGTCGTTAAAGTCTTCCAGCCGGTTGCAGTGAAACTCCATGTCCCCGATGAAGTAGGGCATCGGAACGATCGGCACGTTGTGCTTTTCCAGATATTCGCCGGTCAGATTGCATTCGGCGTCGGTCATAACGATAAAAGCCATCGCAAAAGCTCCTTTCGGAATTTCTGCCGTGAGTATAAAACCGAACGCTGCCGAAAACAATCGAAAGCTCGTTCTCTCGCATCTAAAGTTCATTCTCTCTCGGTAGAGAAACGCGTTCTACCGCTCTCCCAACGGTAGAAAAGTTAGAAAAACCGCCGCAGTTTCGAGAAACTGCGGCGGAAAACTTACATTTCAATCACGGGTGGATTCTTTCGCATACGCGACCAAAGCAGAATGATCAGTTGCCCCGGAATGCCCAGCAAGTAGACGAGCCATATATTTGTACCGTACGCCAAAAACGAGATGTGGATTGCGGCAAGCCCCGTCCAAACGAGCAGAGAAATAATCAGATAGTTTCTGCGCGGATTGAACCAAACGCTGTTGAAAACCAGCCAAACGATCATTGAAACCGGAACGGCGTAAACGAAAGCGAGCCACTGCGCGCCGCTGCTTCCCGCGACAAGCGAAATCACAACGTAGCACAGCATCGCAATCAGCCAAACGAGCAAAACGGAAACGCCTGTAATAATGCCGCGCGTATATTGCCGTGCCGGCTGTGCCTGCTGTTTCGGCGCTTGCGGATGCGTTTCCTGAACAAGATAGTCCAGCGTCACGCCAAACAGCTCCGCGATCTCCGCCAAAACGGCAATGTCCGGCAGGGAATCACCGCGCTCCCATTTGGAAACGGACTTATCGGAGTAGTTCAGATGCTCCGCAAGCTCCAACTGCGTCATGTTTTTTTCCTGCCGCAGCTGCGCGATGTTTTTCGCAACGGTGGCTTTTATATCGTTCATAGGAGATTCCTCCCGAGAAAAATCGTTTTCCTAATCATAGCAGAAAACCGTCCCCAACGCAAGCGCAAAAACCGCACCCCGTAGGGGCGATCATCAATCGCCCGAAACGCACCGCACCACCGATCGCGCCGTAGGGCGGCATGACTCATGCCGCCGAAAACGCATTCCCCTTGAGGATCGCATCCCCAAAAGGCGCCCCTTGAGAGGGGAGCTGTCGGCGCAGCCGACTGAGGGGTAGACAATAATTGAGAATTGAAAATTGAAAGTGGAAAATGAAAAATAAAAACGACCAACCACGCCGTAGGGCGGCATGCCCTCATGCCGCCGAAAAAACAACGTTCCATTATCCATTGCCAATTGCACCGCACCGCGTAGGGGCGATCATCGATCGCCCGAATTGTGCCGCACCACCGATCGCGTCGTAGGGCGGCATGCCCTCATGCCGCCGCATAGACAACATGAAAATTGTCAATTATCCATTGCACCGCGCCGCACAACCGCGAAACCGCCCCAAGCTTCTTGACTTTACCGCTTGTTTTTTGTATAATTTCTGCGGAAGTTCAACATTCAGAAAGGAAGGATCGCACGATGATCTATTCAACCGAAGTCCAGCATATGTGCCCGGTCGCAAAGGGCGCGTATCACGGTCCGGCTCCCATCCCCGAAGAGGGCAAATGGGTGCAGGCAAAGGAAATCAAGGATATTTCCGGCTTTACCCACGGCATCGGCTGGTGCGCACCGCAGCAGGGCGCATGTAAGCTGACTCTGAACGTCAAGAACGGCGTGATCGAAGAAGCGCTCGTGGAAACGATCGGCTGCTCGGGCATGACGCATAGCGCGGCAATGGCTTCCGAAATTCTGATCGGCAAAACCATTCTTGAGGCGCTCAATACCGACCTCGTCTGCGACGCCATCAATACCGCCATGCGCGAGCTGTTTTTGCAGATCGTCTACGGCAGAACGCAGTCTGCATTCTCCGAAGACGGCCTCGCGGTGGGCGCATCGCTCGAAGACCTCGGCAAGGGTCTGCGCAGCCAGGTCGGCACGATGTTCGCAACGAAGTCCAAGGGTCCGCGCTATCTGGAGATGGCGGAAGGCTACTGCACGCGCGTTGCGCTGAACAAAGAAGATGAAATCGTCGGCTACGAATTTGTCAACCTCGGCAAGATGATGGAGTTCATCAAGAAGGGCGACGATGCTGCAACCGCGCTTGAAAAAGCGAAGGGACATTACGGCCAGTTCGATAATGCTGCAAAGTATATCGATCCGCGCCAGGAATAAGGAGGACAGGATCATGGCTTTGTTTGAAAGTTACGAAAGAAGAATCGGCAAGATCAACGGCGTCCTCTCTCAGTATGGCATCGGCTCTGTGGAAGAGTGCCGCGAGATCTGCAAAAAAGTGGGCTTCGATCCCTATGAGATCGTCAAGGGCATTCAGCCCATCTGCTTCGAAAACGCTTGCTGGGCATATACCGTCGGCGCTGCAATCGCGCTGAAGTCCGGCGTCAAAACCGCCGCCGAAGCGGCAAAGGCAATCGGCATCGGTCTGCAGGCATTCTGCATCGATGGTTCCGTCGCGGAAGACCGCAAGGTCGGTCTCGGCCACGGCAACCTCGGCGCAATGCTGCTGAGCGACGAGAGCAAGTGCTTCGCATTCCTCGCCGGCCACGAATCCTTCGCGGCTGCGGAAGGCGCAATCGGCATCGTCAAGAACGCGAATAAAGCGCGCAAAGAGCCGCTGCGCGTTATCCTCAACGGCCTCGGCAAAGACGCTGCGCAGATCATCTCCCGTATCAACGGCTTTACCTACGTTCAGACGCAGTTCGATTACTTCACTTCCGAGCTGAAGATCGTCAAAGAGATCCGCTATTCCGAAGGCGAGCGCGCAAACGTCCGCTGCTACGGCGCGGATGACGTGCGTGAAGGCGTTGCCATCATGCATCATGAGGGCGTGGACGTTTCCATCACCGGCAACTCCACCAACCCCACCCGCTTCCAGCATCCCGTTGCCGGCACCTATAAGATAGTGTGCATCGAGCAGGGCAAGAAGTATTTCTCCGTTGCTTCCGGCGGCGGCACGGGCAGAACGCTCCATCCCGATAACATGGCAGCAGGTCCGGCTTCTTACGGCATGACCGAT
>JAFSUG010000004.1 GCA_017445385.1 Oscillospiraceae bacterium | reverse complement strand
TGGCTCAAAACTGCGAAGCACCGCAAAGCGAGAGATTTTTGCGCAAGACAAGACAGAGAAAGAGGGAATCCTGTCGGATTCCCTCTTTTGATAACGCAGTATTGCACGAAAAGATCCGCTTTGCGGCTGCATAATCCCTAATCTGCGCCGCCCAAGCCGAATGGCTTTTTTGTATTTTTTATGAAAGCAGCATCTTATCACTTGCGTCATCGCTACCGCTGACGGTATGGAACATTTCCAAAAGTTGATGAACGGTCATCTGCTTCTTCTCCTCGCCGGAGATATCCAGCACGATGTTGCCCTCATGCAGCATGACGAGGCGATTGCCGTGGGCAATAGCGTCTTTCATATTGTGGGTAACCATCAGCGTCGTCAGGTGGTTTTCCTGCACGATCTGATCGGACAGCTCCAGAACCTTTGCGGCAGTTTTCGGATCGAGCGCGGCGGTATGCTCATCGAGCAGGAGCAGCTTCGGCTGCTGCAGCGCAGCCATCAGCAGCGTGACTGCCTGGCGCTGACCGCCGGAGAGCAGACCTACGCGAACCGTAAGGCGGTCTTCCAGGCCAAGCCCAAGCTGCGCAAGACGCTCGCGGTACTGCTCGGTTTCCGCCTTCGTAACGCCCCAGCGGAGTCCGCGCTTCTGACCGCGCCGCGCCGCAAGCGCGAGGTTTTCTACAAGCTGCATATCCGCAGCCGTGCCCATCATCGGGTCCTGGAAGACGCGGCCGATATACTTTGCGCGGCGGAAATCCGTAAGCGCGGTCACATCGACGTTGTCGATCAGAATTCTGCCGTCGTCAACCGGCCACGTGCCTGCGACCGCGTTGAGCAGCGTGGATTTACCCGCGCCATTACCGCCGATCACCGTTACGAAATCGCCGGGCGCAAGATGCAGGCTGACGCCGCTGAGCGCGCGCTTTTCGTTGATCGTGCCGGGATTGAAGGTTTTGGAAATGTTTTCAACACGAAGCATTACGCATTCCCCTCCTTCTTCTGCTGCGCTTTGATGCGCGCGCCGGCATGATGGAACGAGCTTTTGCGCACCTTTTGCAGATACGGTACGGCAAGGAAGATCGCAACAACGATCGCCGTAAGGAGCTTCATATCGTCCGGCGGGAATTTGAGCCAAAGGACGAAAACGTAAACGAGATAATACACGATGCCGCCGACGACAACGAACAGCATCCGCAGCCAGAAATTCAGCCGCTTACCGACGATTGCCTCGCCAAGCACTTCGCCGATGATGACTGCCGCAAGACCGATGACAATTGCGCCGCGGCCCATATTGACGTCCGCGAAGCCCTGGTACTGCGAGAGCATGCCGCCCGACAGCGCAACAACGCCATTGCTGATGGCAAGGCCGGTGATCTTCATCATATCGGTATTGATGCCGAGCGCGCGGCTCATTGCGCCGTTGGAGCCCGTTGCGCGCAGCGCGCTGCCGTGCTCCGTTCCGAGGTAGGCATACAGCACCGAGATCAAAACGAGGCAGAATACCGCCGTGATGCCGATCGTGCGCCAAAGGGCAAGTGTATTTGAGGTAATCAGAAGTGAAACGGTTCGAACGTTGATTGCCTGATTCGCTTTACCCATAATGTTAAGGTTGATAGAATAGAGCGAAATCTGCGTCAGAATGCCTGCAAGAATTGCAGGGATGCCAAGCTTCGTATGCAGCAAGCCCGTGATAATGCCGGCTGCGATACCCGTTAAAAACGCAATCAGAAGTGCAAGCTGGGGGTCCCATCCGGCGGCGATCAGCATAACGCAGGTTGCGCCGCCGGTGGCAAACGAACCGTCCACGCTCAAATCAGCAAGGTCAAGCACGCGGAACGTCAGATAGACGCCGAGCGCCATGATGCCCCAGATCAAGCCCTGCGCGATGCCGCCGGGACAAGCCTTCAGCAGCGCAGCAGCATTGAGTGATGCAAAATAATTCAGCATGGAAGTCCTCCGGAATTAAGATTTACGATCAGCCCTCGATCGCAGCGAAGCCATCGGGAATTTCAAAGCCGATTGCCGCAGCGTAGTCGGGGTTGTATTTCTTTTCGGGGTTCTGCGCGTAGCCGATCGGCAGCGCAGCAACGTCGGCTTCGCCCTTCAGAATCTGCACTGCCTGCTGACCGCAGAGGTAGCCGATATCATAGTAGCTGATGGAAACGGTTGCAAGCGCGCCGGCTTTGCACATATTCTCTTCGCCGCAGATGATCGGGGTCTTCTCTGCTTCGCAGACGTTGCGAACGATCGTCATGTTGGAAGCGGCGGTATTATCGGTGGGGATATAGAGCGCGTCGCAATCGGCAACCGCCGCGGAAACGACGGACTGCAGATCGTTGGAATCAGCAAAGGTGAAGGTGGTGCAGGTTGCGCCGTAGGCTTCCATCGCGGGGATGAAGTCATTTGCCTGAACTTCGGAGTTCGGCTCTGCGGAGCAGTAGAGGATCGAAACCTTCTGCGCGCCGGGAACGAGCTCGTTTACGAGGTCGGCATAGAGCTGGCCGGGAACGCCGTCAGACGTGCCGGAAACGTTGATGCCGGTACCGTCGGTTGCGTTGAAGTCCATGTTCAGCGCGGTTGCGTAGTCGGTAACGGAAGTGCCGAGAATGGGGATTTCCGTTGTTGCGGAAACGGCAGCCTGCAGCGCCGGCGTTGCGTTTGCCATGATCAGATCATAGCCGTTTGCAACAAAGCCGGTAACGATGGTGGAGCAGGTTGCGCTGTCGCCCTGGGCATTCTGCTCATCAAAGGTGACGTTCTCGCCGAAGGCTTCGGTCAGCGCATCGCGGAAGCCGCGCGTTGCAGCGTCGAGCGCGTCGTGCTGAACGAGCTGGCAGATGCCAACGGTGTATTTCGCTTCGGTGGGCTCTGCGGTCTGCGCGGTTTCCGTGCTGCCGCATGCGGCAAGTCCAAGCACCATTACGAGCGCAAGGATGCAAGCGATCATTTTTTTCATAGTAGCATTCTCCTTTTGTTTTTTTGAAGCCGGACAGCACAGACTGCCCTTTTTCGATTTCTACGCACATTAGTATAACGCTTTAAATAGTTAAAGTCAACATTATTTTTCACAATCTCAGCTTCCTTGTTTCGCATATTTTTATGAACTGCGACGAACGATCATTATTTGTTAAATAATTCCATTCCGCATTTGACTTTCAGAATCTTCATACTATAATAATTACAGGAAAATCAAAGAAAGAAGGTTCTTTATATGTTAATGTCCATCTTCAAAAAGGCGTTTGCGCGCCTGATGGAAAAGCCGGTTCGTCTGTGGGGCATTTCCCTGCTGTTCGGGCTGCTTTCCGCGTTCGTTACGCCGCTTTGCGGCGTTGCAATCCCCTTGATCGGGATTGTGGTTTCGCTGCTGCTCAGCACGTCGATGACGATGATCTATCTGCGCGGCTACCGCGGCGGCGAGGTCAAAGCCGCTCATCTGTTTGATTGCTTCAAGGACTGGAATACGATCAAGCGCGTTGCCTGCGGCATGGGCTGGCGCACGCTTTGGATCGCGATTTGGTCGGCTGTTCCGGCAATCATCGGCGGCGCGCTTTTGGCGATCGGCATTCCGATGCTCTCAAGCAGCGTTCGCTCGTACAGCTATTATGATTACTACGGCTATGGCTACAGCTACACCTCCGCGCCAAACGGCGCCGCGATCGCGCTGATTATTCTCGGCTCTATCGCGCTGCTTGCCGCAATTGTGATTGCGCTGATCCGTACCTATGAGTATCGCTTCACACCGTATATCCTTATGCAGGAGCCGGAAGTTGCGATCACGGACGCGATCAAGCTCTCCAAGGAGCGGACGAACGGCTACAAGGGCAAGCTGTTCTGGGGCGACGTACTGCCCTACGTTGCGTTCTTTGCCGTATCGCTGGTGCTTGGACTGCTTTCCGCAATTCCCTACCTCGGCATTTTGTTCCAAATCGTAAGCGCACTGCTCTCGGTCGCGTTTGCGCTGCTCGCGCCGCTCTATATCGGACTTGTCCGCGCAGCGTTCTATGATGAGATCACTGCCGGCGCGTCCGCGCCCAAAGCGCCCAAAGCTCCCGAAGCTCCGGAAGCTGCGGAAGAACCCGTAGTCACGGAAGAACCTGAAACTCCGGAAGAACCCGAAACTCCGGCACAATAATCCGCATACAAAACAAAAAAACGCAGAGCCAACGGCTCTGCGTTTTTTGTCTCCTTATTTCTCGTACAGCGGGAAGCGCGCGCAAAGCGCGTTCACGCGCTCGAGGATCTGCTCGTGCTTGCTGTCAAAGTCCGTGACGGAAGCCGCAATCAGCTCCGCGATCTCGCGCATTTCCGCTTCCTTGAAGCCGCGTGTTGTAACGGCGGGCGTACCGATGCGGATGCCGCTCGTTTCGTTCGGCTTTCTGGGATCGCCGGGGATCATGTTCTTATTAACGGTAATGCGGACGCTGTCGAGCCGCGTTTCAAGCTCCTTGCCGGAAACGTCGGTGCCGCGCAGATCGAGCAGCATCAGATGGTTATCCGTGCCGCCGGAGATCAGCTGCATGCCGCAAGCCTGCAGCGACTTTGCAAGCGTGCTTGCGTTTACGACGATCTGATGCTGATACTGCTTAAACTCCGGCTTCAGCGCTTCGCCAAAGGCAACCGCCTTGCCTGCGATCACGTGCATCAGCGGGCCGCCCTGTCCGCCCGGGAAGACGGCGCTGTTGAGCTTCTTCGCAAGATCGGGATCGTTCGTCATGATCACGCCGCCGCGCGGACCGCGGAGCGTTTTATGCGTGGTCGTCGTAACAACGTCGATATACGGGATCGGGCTGGGATGCTCCCCTGCCGCAACGAGGCCGGCAATGTGCGCGATGTCCGCCATGCTGTATGCGCCGACTTCCTTTGCAATCTCGCCGAACGCCTTAAAGTCGATCGTGCGCGGATATGCGGACGCGCCGCAGATCATCATTTTCGGCTGATACTTTTTCGCAAGCGTGCGAACCTCATCATAATCGATGCAGCCGGTCTCAAGATTCACGCCGTAATGCACCATATTATACTGCTTGCCCGAGAAGTTGACGGGGCTGCCGTGCGTCAGATGGCCGCCGTGGTCAAGGTTCATGCCCATAACGGTATCGCCCGGCTTGCACAGCGCCATATAAACCGCGTGGTTCGCCTGTGCGCCGCTGTGCGGCTGCACGTTCGCAAATTCCGCGCCAAAGAGCTTTTTCAGCCGCTCGATGCAGATTGTTTCCACAATGTCAACGAACTGGCATCCGCCGTAGTAGCGGCGGCCGGGATAACCTTCGGCGTATTTATTGGTGAGGATCGAGCCCATCGCAGCCATGACCGCCGGGCTGACGAGGTTCTCCGATGCGATCAGCTCAATGTTTTGGCGCTGACGCTGCAGCTCCTGATTCATTGCCTGCGCAACTTCGGGATCGCTCGCTTCCACAATGCTTAAGCTCTGTTCGATGAATTCATCGTGTACCATTGCAAGACCTCCAAACGCAAATTTTATGCCCCGATTGTATCACAATCGGGGCATACCGTCAAGCTAAGGATACGCGCTGACGCAAAGTTTACATGCATTGCGGCAAGCTGCCATAACATGGAACAGGCGCAACGTGCCGAACAAAGCGGCGCAATCCGAATTGTTTAAGGATTGCGCCGTCCTTTTGTATTTCCTGCGGCGACAGATTAAAAAAAGAGTCTTTCACTTTTGGAAATCTGTGGTATACTATCTCCATAAATGCTATACGGAGGAATCTTTATGGAATCCATCTACGTCACCGGGCATAAAAACCCGGACACCGATTCAATCGTATCGGCGATGGCGTATGCCGCGCTGCGCGGCGCGCTGGGCGACCGTTCGTTCGTTCCGGCACGGCTTGGCGGTTTAAGCGATGAAACGCAGTACCTGCTCGACCGATTCGGCGCAGAGCCGCCGATGCTGATCCAGACGATGCGCACGCAGGTGCGCGACCTCGCTTTCGATACGCCGCCCACGCTCTCTGCCGCCGTTACGCTGCGCCACGCATGGGATATCCTGCAAGCGGACCGCTCGCTTCCCAGCATTCCGGTGCTGAACCCCGACGGCAGCCTTTACGGCACGCTTTCCGCGAGCAATATCACCGACTACGAAATCGGCACAATCGAAGACAGCCGCGTGAAAGAAATTCCCCTTTTCAACCTTTTGAGCGTTCTTGAGGGCGAAGTGCTGAATAAGGCATGCCGGATCGACAGTATCAGCGGCGTTGTTTCCATCGCCCTGCCGCACAGCCGCGACGGGCTGCTGTTTTCCGGCAAGGATAACGTGATCGTCTGCGGCGAACAGGTGGAGATGATCCGCCGCGCAATCGACGAAAAAGTCAACTGCCTCATTCTCTCGCAGGCGGAGGTTTCAAAAGAGCTGCTTAAGGACGTAACGGAAACCTGCGTCATCTCAACGCCGTTCGATCCGTTCCGCGCTGCGCGGCTGATCTATCACGCAATCCCCGTCGGCAGAGTTTGCCGCACGAATGCGCTGCAAGTCTTCCATTTGGACGATTTCGTAGATGACGTGCGCGAAAAGGTTTTGCAGAGCCGCCGCAAAAGCTATCCCATTCTCGATGAAAACGATAAGGTCGTCGGCTGTCTGAGCCGCTATCACCTGCTGCGCCCGAAGCGCAAGCGCGTTGTTCTCGTTGACCACAACGAGGCGGCGCAGTCCGTTCCCGGTCTCGACCAAGCGGAGATCCTCGCAATCATCGACCATCACCGCCTCGCGGATATTCAAACCGCGAACCCGATCTACATGCGCAACGAGCCGGTCGGCTCAACCGCAACGATCGTCGCCTCGATGTATCAGGAGCACGGACTGATGCCGTCGGAAAGCCTCGCAGGGCTGATCGCCGCGGCAATCGTTGCCGATACGGTTATGTTCAAGTCCCCCACCTGCACGGAGAAAGACCGCCTCATGGCGGAGCGCATGGCGCGTATCGCAGGGCTTAATCTTGACGATCTCGGCCGTGATATCTTCTCCGCCTCGGCTTCGGACGACCGCCCTGTTGACTCGATGATCTTCACCGATTACAAGGCATTCCATATCGCCGATCACGATTTCGGCATCAGCCAGATCACCTGCGTGGACGCCGGCAAGATGCTGGGCCGCAAGGACGATTTCCTCGCCGTGATGAAAGCCCACTGCAAGGAAAAGAAGCTGGAATTCATGATCGTTATGCTGACGGACGTGCTTGCCGTTGGTACGCAGATGCTTTTCCTCGGCAACGAGGAAATCTTCCGCCAGGCATTCGGGCAGTCGCTCAAAGACCACGTCTGCTTCCTGCCGGACGTTGTATCGCGCAAAAAGCAAGTCGTCCCCATGCTCTCCGCCCTTTGGGGATAAAAATAAAAGGAACGCTAAGGTATCACTCATTTAGGGATTTATTGAAAATCAGATTTGAGTGACACCTTCAAACGGCAAAACAGAAGAAGACCACATCAGAGGTATTATAACCTTTGGTGTGGTCTTTCTGCTTATTCAGCAATTAAATTTTGTCAATTTGCCTCAAGAGCACTATTCACATACGCTGAAAGTTCCTCAACCTTAGAAAGAAGAAAATCTGTTGTTTCCTTTCTCTCAAAACACTTGCGATGATCAATGTCGATTTCGGCCCCATTTAATACGATGAAGTCAACAATTGCTTTGAATACTTTCTCGCACTTTTCGTTGTCGTTTAGAATTTTCAAAAGATTCTGACAGTATGTTTCCATTTTGCGTTGGTTAAATTTTGGCAAGTCTTCGGTTGACATAGTTATCCTAAACAACATCATTGCGTGATATCTGCTTCTTCTGTATTTTTTATCAATCTTATTTGCTTTGAACAAGTTCTCGATTCTAAATAATGCTAATGCACTTACGAAATACATTATCAACTTGTCCGTTGTCTTGAATATTTTATTGCCAACCCTCTTCGCTACTGTGCCGTATTGGCCGGATACTGCGCTTGGTTCGTTTAAAAACATTGCTGATACTGCTTTAATTTGGGTTGGAATAGTCACTATTCTATTATTGGGGATATCACTATCTCTATATTGCCCAGTCCTTCTTTCATATACAAGCGCATCAGGAGCAGTATAGGTTTTATAGTATTCCTCAAGATTTTTCTGGAATGTGGACAAAGCTTCTAATTGTTCTTTCTTAATAGCTGTTTGGCTATTTGTCGCCTTTGTTATATCGTTCTTTAGGCTCTCATTTGTTGTTGCAATTATTCGAACTGGAATAATCAAATCATCAATGTTTTCGGACAAATCCATGTTTTCAATCAATATATTGCTTGTTTGACACCCATTAACGATCTGATAGTCTTCAATAGTCGCAGTATCACCGGGAATCGAAATGCTTGAAGCAACAATGGTAATACCGTTATTTAACATACTGAACGCATTAACATTGCCAGACCTGATTGTTTCACGAATGCTTTGATTGACATCAGAATTGGGTCCAAGATAATCTCTTATATTATCTTCAAAAACAGGTTTGACCGTTCCATTTTCTTCAAGAATAAGCTTTTTAAACTCTCTAAAAGGCAATACTCCACTATAACCGATTTCATCATTAATCGAGAACATAGTTATCCTTTTTTCAAATTTAAAAGTGGCTGTCAACTTTGCTTTTGTTTTTCGATACAATGATTGTATTTCAGCAGAGCCACAAGGAATAAAATCAATATTTGAAAACAGATTAGTTGATTTAAGGGTTTCTTTTCCAACTGTTACTGTTGCTTCAAGGTTTTGATCATCGTTCCAACTTCCTAATGTAACATAATAAAGCAATAGCTCTGGATTCTTTTTAAGTTTGTTGCCTTTGGAAAAAATATAATCTTTGAGTTCTATGAATTTTTGCATTTCAGGCGTAACAAACATTGAATTATCATCACTAAAAAACAATTTTGTGTATGTCAGTAAATTGGAGATTTCCATATTATTGAAGGAAGGTGATGTTTTTGCCTGTATTAATACAAACTTTACAGAAATAGTTTGGTTATAAGAAATTAATGTGTCGATGTCATCGGTCGTGTTAATAAGCTTTTGATTGACAACAATCGCAATACCATCGATTCCTTGCGTGCTATTACCGGTAGTGATATCTTCTATGTCAAAATCATTTAATCCATAAACATTGTTCACTATGCAGTAATTAACAAAATGTTCGAACAATAGAGTGGGATCGTTTTCGGAAACACTTAAATCAGTTTTAAATGCCTCCATCATACTTTGGGTTATTCTATCCATTTTTATGCCTCCAACGATTATCGTTTCTCTGTATGGTATAGATTCATAATTGTTAAGCATATACTCATCTCCGATAGAATAATATCTTTATTATTCTATGGACAAAAGCACAACACTATTCGCTCAACAACAATGAATAAACAGCTTGAGCCAATTTCTCCGAAAAGATGGGCGGCACTGCATTCCCAATCATTTTGTATTCGTCAGCCTGTGTGCCGATAAATTCATAATCATCGGGGAATCCCTGAAGACGAGCTGCTTCACGCACAGTTATACTTCTGGCTTGTTTTCCATCAGGATGGATATGACGCAAGCCGTCCTTAAATAAGTGTGCGGGGATCAGATTGCTCTGTTCATCCCACCTTAACACATAATATTTATGGATATTGGATTCGCGTCCCGTTATGTCAGTATATAACTGCTTGAGAGCCGCAGTTGAAACATATTTCTTCTCTCCGGAAGCAATATCATCTGCCAACATACGGAATATGGATTGATCCCGCTTGCTGTGCCATCTGGAAGAATGGTTTGCCGGTCCGCTTTCCGGCATAGTATGCGAATACTTTTTGCCGTCAATTTTGAATTCTTCTGTTGGGTATAAAGCGGGCAAATCGCCTATTGCATCACGAACGGTCGATTTCTTTTTCACCTTGAAGGAAGGAAGAATCTTTGCATAAAAGTCATTGAGAATATCAGGCGCATTTTCACCGAACTCTTTTTTGCTCAAGCCAAAAATAATGATCCGATTTCTATTTTGCGGAACACCATACTCTGAAAAATCGATAATTGCCTTTGACAAATCATCCAATACGACATATCCTGACTCATCAAACGTTTGCCGAATGATATCAATAATCGGTTCCCCGGTTGGTCTTGCACTGAGGATTCCCGGAACATTTTCAAACACGAATGCCTTTGGCTGAAAATGCTTGAGTACTCTCACATAGCTTTCAAAGAGAAAATTACGATAATCTTCTTTCATTCCATGTTCGTCTCGGATTCTTCCGGCAACAGAATATGCCTGGCAAGGAGGACCGCCAATAATCAAGTCTACTCTTTTCCCACCGACAAGTGCATCAAGACCTTTGGAATGACCATATTCAGGATCATCCCAACCGCAGAACAGTTCTTCTGTACGCTGAATATCAAAACGCAGCACACGCTGATCGGCGTCTGAATAGTTCCATTTCTCTCTGAGATGCTTTTCCAAATTAGCGCAGGGGGCTTTTTCCCATTCCACACAAGCTAATGTGTTGTAATGCCCAGACATCTCAAATCCTTCACAAAGACCGCCACATCCGGCAAACAAGTCAATGGTATTGATGTTACCCATTTTATTCTTCTCCTATTATTGCAAGCAGCTCTTTTCCCAAAGCATAGCCGAGGAGAGGCGGTACTGCGTTCCCGACTTGCCTGTCCTGTTTAGTTCTTGTCCCTGTAAAAACAAAACCATCCGGGAAAGACTGAATGCGGGCGCTTTCTCTTACGGTCGGAATCCGATTCAGCTCATAATGGAACAGATTTCGATGACCGGTGTCCACAGTACGGGCAGGAGCATTTCCATCCAAACGAGTCCAAGCCATATGGAAGTTTCTGCTTTCACCGACTCCCGCCGGCAAATCCTTATAATTTCCGCCTTCCGGTACAAGGGCAATTGTAGCTTTGACAAAGTCTTTGTGATCCGTTGCAACATGGTTGTGCAGAATCGTACAATTGCCTCTCATTGACTTTTGGTATTCTGTCAATGCAGGTCCACAGTACTTATCCACATCAAGACCAAGTCCATTGATTCTGGTAGGTAAATCAGAAATGGCTTCTCTACAGGTAATATACGGCTTTTCTGTGCCGGGTCCAAAGGTCGGTTCGGGGAAATGCGGTTGACCTATGTCCTGACGGACACCCATAAAAACAAGCCTTTTTCTCATTTGAGGAACACCGTAATCGCATGCCTTCAGCACACGGCATTCGATGTTATACCCCATTTCACGAAAACGTCTTAATATCTCGTTTTTTATTTGCCCTTCATACAGAGTGGCCATTCCGGGAACATTCTCAATAATAAAACCCTTTGGCTTATACTGCTTGACCATTTCCAAAACTGCGAGATAAAGCTTGTTTCGAGCATCATCAAAATTGCGAGGTCCCGTAAGAGAGAATCCCTGACACGGAGGTCCTGCGATAATTACATCAATAGAACGCTCACCGGCAATTTGCTTGATTTTATCAAAAGTCTCCTGATTTGAAAGGTCTTCGTTTAATGCAATAGCTCCATTGTGATTAAGAGCAAATGTGTTAAGGGCATCCTGATCGTTATCCACGCCAACAATTATTGAGAAGCCGGCGTCCATAAAGCCTTTTGAGAGCCCGCCGGCACCGCAAAACAAATCAATAGCATTCATCTTCATCCGCTCCTTAAAGTCTTCCGGTTGTCAAAAACAAGCCATAGACCGCTTCGCGATGATACCGAATGTTTTCCACATCCGGGACAAAGAAGGGATTACCCGGAATCCGAATACTTTGATTGTCGAATGCTCTTAAATAATCACTTTGAATTTGCGGATGCACCTGTATCTTCAGATCATCTGTTAATGTGAAAAATCCTTTATCAAAAGCCCAGTGCAAATCCCTGCACATCGCAATACCATTATTGGGCAAGTATAGCCCACCATGACTGCGAGGCTTAATATGAGCGGCTTCCAGGTTGGTGAAGTCCTGATAACGGATTACGGTTCCTGTAACAGCACAAAGGTAGTTATAACCGGTCATGACAAAGTCTCTGAATGTCGCCGCATTGAACAAATCTGCTATATTATTGGCAGGGGTATCTTCGATCCTTCTTGTTACAGTATCATCAATCACTGTAACGGCGTTATGCTGCGTCAGCGTATTTTCTGCGTGCATTTCAAAATCCGGAAGTGTACCATTATACATTCCATACCCGCCGCGAATGGGAGAATCCTCAATTATTTGGTTTAGTTCTCTGTAATATGCAGAGTTATCGTTAGGAACAAGATCGAGAAGATAGACATTTTGCGTCATGTCATCCTCTGTAAATTCTTCAATTCTGAAAACAGCAATGTCATTTTCACGGAAACGGAAAGTATCCCCTTCAAGAGAACGATTCAAATACAATCTGTACTCGTTTCTCGGATGAACAGCTGTGGAGCCGTGGAATTTATCATTATGATATACGAAATTACAGTACACTTTATCTCCCGAATACAACGGGATTATCGGCAAAAGTGCAGAATCGTTCAATTGAGCGGTAGACAGCGGAGGAAAAAACGATAATACATCCTCGTTCATTGAAGTCAGTAAGTATCTGCCTCTGTTCGGACGTCCATCCGCACCGACGCTGCCTAATTCCTGATGACCACATTTCTTAAGATAATATGTACTCATACCTGTTCCTCCAACTCTCTTCTGATATCAAAACTCAAATTGTTCTTTTTGCAAAACTCATCAATCAGTTTCATGGTTTTATATGTTGGTTTTGTTTTTCCTGACTCCCACCTGTTTACAGTCGCAAAAGAAACGCCAAGTTCTTTAGCAAAAGCCTCTTGGGACAGAAAGCACTTTTGACGAAGTTCTCTTATATCATCACAGAAGCTCATACGGCACCTCCATCAACTTGCAAGGTTATAACAGTATTATAATATAAGAATGTGAAAAAATCTACTGCTTTCGGCAAAATAATAGCGGAAAATCAGTTTTCATACGATTACTCTCTACAAACACACGATTACCTGCTTTCACACGATTACAATTTGTCGGGAGCAATCAGAAAGACTCCAATTTTAGACAATCGCCAAGTCGAAGGGCGTAAAAACACAAAAATCAGCCGAAAAACGGCTGTTTTCGGCTGAAAAAGGGTAAAATTAAGGGAGAGATCGCTTGTATCTCTCCCTTAGCAATTATGGTCCGAGTGGCGGGACTTCTTTTCTGCGGAAAAGCCAACGGCGGTCGCGGCGTGCCACCGGCACGCCGCCAAGAGCCGCCATGCCAGCCCCGCCACAATTTCAATGATACAAAAAAGAAGAACGCCGTTCGGCGTTCTTCTTTTTTGGTCCGAGTGGCGGGACTTGAACCCACGGCCTCTTGACCCCCAGTCAAGCGCGATACCAAACTTCGCCACACCCGGTTGCCCGAGTATCATAGCACACGCTTACCGTTTTTGCAAGCACTTTTTTCAGCTTTCGATCGCCTGTTTACAAGCGCGCAGCACACGGTCGGCAATCGGGGCGCAGGTCTTGCTGCCGCTGCCGCCGCCCTCAACCGTTATATAAAACGCAAGCGGACACGCTTCGCTGCGCACGAAGCCAACGAAATTCGCGTTTGTCGGCTGACCTTCCCCGACCTCCGCCGTGCCGGATTTCGCGCAGACAGGAAGGTCTGCGATATTGCCGTAGACCGTTTCGGCGGCATACGCCATATAATCGGCAAGAATCCGCGCCGTTTCCGTTTCCATGCGGTAAGGCGCGTTTTTCGTATGCGCCGTATAGCCGCCTGCCTGCGCGGTCAGATACGGCTGCGCCGCTTTCCCCTCGCCTGCGATCATGCCGACGAAGCGCAGGTAGCTGCAGGGATTGACAAGATCCGTATACTGCCCGATGCACGCCCATGCAAAATCAATTTGATCCGCATCTTGCGGATCGAATCTGCCTGACGGCGTTATAACGCCGTCAAAGCGGCAGGGTTCCGCAACGCCCCAGCGCTTGACGCTATCCAGCATCGTTTTTTTGCCGAGCTGCTCGGCAATCTGCGCAAAGGCGCAGTTGCAGGATTTCGCAAGCGCCTGCTCCAGCGTGAGATCGCCATGCGCAGCCGTGCAGGTAACGCTTTGTTCGCCGATCGCGTACGTTCCCTCGCACCGATAGGTTGCCGTCTGCGCATCGGGCAGCGTTTCGATTGCCGCTGCGGCGGTGACGAGCTTAAAAATCGAGCCGGGGGTATACACCGCGCCGAACGCGCGGTTGAGGTAAACGCCGTCCGATTCCGCCGGCGCACTGCCGTCCGGATCGAACGTTGGCGACGACGCCGCGCAGAGAATCTCACCCGTCTGATAATTATAGACAAGCACCGTTCCGCTTCTGCCGGCAAGCGCATTCAGCGCCTCCGTCTGCACCCGTGCGCTGATCGTCAACTTGAGCGCGCCGCGCCGCGACTGCGCGCCATAAAGTCCCGAAACCACATCATAACCAAGCAGCCGCGCCGCATAGCGATCCAGCACCGGCGACGGTACGTTGCCGGTACGGTCGCCGAGCAGATGCAGCGTTGCCTTGCGAATGGCGCTATCGGCGCTGTAGCTCTTACCATCGGAAAAATCGAGCAGCTTTTCGCCGTCCCGATCCGTCACCTCGCCGGCAAGCAGATGCGTGCCGCTGTAAGCATGCGGATTGCCGGGAAAAACAACCCACCGCTCGCTATACAGCGCAAAGCGGACGAGATAAAGCACCAAGCCTGCCAAAAGGAGCAAGGCAAGCGCAAGCGTCATCCAAGTTCTTCGGGAGAGCCGTTTCATTTTTCGGCCACCTCCTTCGGAAGGCGGATCGTGAAGCTGGCATTCTGCCGCGTATCCACCGATTTGACAAACGCAAGCAGCCCCCAAGACGCGATTGCCGCAGAGCCGCCGGCGGAAAGGAACGGAAACGTAACGCCCGTGAGCGGCAGAAGGTCTACCGTTCCGAGGACGTTCAGCATGGTTTGCACGAGGAACATACCAACCGCCGCTGACGCGCCGATTGTATGCAGCGCGCTGCGGCTGCGCGGCGACATTCGCACAACAAACAGCGCCAGCAGCAAA
Source organism: Oscillospiraceae bacterium (assembly GCA_017445385.1). Lineage (GTDB taxonomy): Bacteria > Bacillota > Clostridia > Oscillospirales > Oscillospiraceae > RGIG3566. The sequence continues at coordinate 30,137 of JAFSUG010000004.1, read as the reverse complement.
ATCGTCAGCACGGCGGAAACCGCAACGATCAAGCCGTATTCTTCGCCAAGCAGCGCAAAGACGAGGTCGGTATCGGCTGCGGCAACGTAATGCAGCCACCCCTGCCCGATGCCGAGCCCAAACAAGCCGCCTGCCGCCATGCACATCATGGCGCGCGTTTGCTGATAGCCGGTTGTGAGCGGATTTTCCCAAACGTGCCCCCACGCCGATGCGCGTCGCGTTATATACGGCAAAAACCGCGCGGCAACAACGCCGATAAACCCTACGCCGACGCCGCCGAGCGCGATGGCGGTGAGGTTGCCCGAGCGCAGGTAAGCAATCACAACGAACGCCGTAAAGAAGATCAGCGCCGTGCCGAAATCGCTGACAATCGCAAGGCAAACGCAGATCGCCGCCGTATAAGCCAAAAAGAGCGTGACGTTCCGTTTTGTTACAAGCCGCTCCAGAGAAGACGCGCCGGCGAAAACAAAGCAGATTTTCGCAAGCTCAGACGGCTGAATGGAAAGTCCGCCGATATAGATCCAGTTTCTCGCGCCGTTGATTTCCCTGCCGAAGAGGACTGCGGAAAGCAGCAGCGCAATGCCCAAAACGGACGCGATATAGCGCACGATCTTGGCGCGGCGCTCCACGCGAAGACACCAGCCTACGAGCAGAAAAACAACGATGCCTGCAAGCATTGCGCCCGTTTGCTTATAGAGCCTGTCCGGCGCGGAGGATGACAGCACCGAAAGGCAGAGAGAGCAGAGCAAAAACGCCGCTGTTTCCGGTTCGAAGCAGCGGCGTTTGATCGCCCGATAAAATCCATAAAGCGCCCACTGCGCTGCGCAGAGCGCGCCGAAGCACGATGCGATCCGCGCGGCATAATCCGGCTGAACGCCGATACCGCAAGCGGTAAGCAAAACCTGCAGTGCCGTGAGAAGCAGCAGCGTAACGCCCTGCTTAAGTCCCTGAGGGGCAATGCGGTAGCGCGCCTGCGCAGCTTCCTGCTCAGGCGTGATCGGAACGAGCGTAAACGCAACGTCGGCAAGCGAGATCATCTCGCCGTAGCGCACTTGCTGCGACTGCACGGTTTTCCCATTTACGGAGATACCGCCTTTTGAGCCGGCGTCTGAGATCGTCCACGAGCCGTCGTCATGGCGCGTTAAAATGGCGTGCAGCCGTGAGATCGTTGAATACTGCACGGAAACGTCGCAGGATTTCGCGCGGCCGATTGTAGTTTCCCAATGGGTTACGGGCAGCCGCTCCCCATTCGGCAGGCAGAGCCACGCCCAGATTTCCTCCTCGCCGCGGTGCGAAAACAGGCTGATCGCAATGCGGATCAGCACGGCAAGCATCAGCAGCGGCACAAGATACCTTGCCGCTGCGATCAGAAAGGAAAAATTCATTGATTATCCTTCGGCAGCACGAACCAAAGCACCAAATAGAGCAAAATGCCCGTGCCGACGCAAAGGATCAAAAACGCCCAAATCAGGCGCACGATCGTAGGATCCCAGCCAAAGTATTCCGCAATTCCGGCGCAAACGCCGCCGATGCGCTTATTGGTTGTTGATCTGCAAAGTTTTTTCTTTTCCATGTTCAGTCCTCCCGTTCTGTTTCCGTTTCAGCGAACTGGATCTGCTCCGCGTCTACATCGAGCGGCGTTTCAAGATCCGCTGTTTCCGTAATGGCGTAGTATTCATTCGTTGCGGTTGTAAGCGATTTCGCGCGCAGACGGCGGTTGGTCCACTCGCTGACAAGCACGTAGATCACCGCGAACACCGGAACGCCGAGCACCATGCCTGCAAAGCCAAACAGATTGCCGGCAATCGTAATAGAAATCAGCACCCAGAAACCGGAAATGCCGACCGTATCGCCAAGGATGCGCGGCCCGATTATATTGCCGTCCACCTGCTGGACGATCAGCTCAAAGATCACGAAGTAGAATGCCTGCAGCGGATTGACAAACAGAATCAGGATCGCGCTGGGGATAATACCGATGATCGGACCGAAGAACGGAATGATGTTCGTAACGCCGACTATCGTTGCAATCAGCATCGGGAACGGAAGCCCCAAAATGCGCATGCCGATATAGCAGATGATGCCGATGATCGTTGCATCGATGATCTTGCCAACGACGAAGCCGCTGAAAATGCGATGCGTTTCGCGGCCGATATACAAAATCCGGTTTGCGGTTGGGCGGCGGAAAATCGCAACGATCAGCTTTTTCGCCTGCGCCTGGAACAGGTCCTTCGACCAGAGGATATACACAGAGGCAACGAGACCGATCAGCATGCTTGCAAGCTCGCGGATTACGGACATCACGGAGCTTGTGATGCCGGCAAGATACGTCTGCACGTTCGCAAGCAGACCATCGGACAGCCACGATTGCAGATACTCGTAAATCTTATCGAGCGCCGTATTGACGATCACCTGCACCTCCGGGTTGTCGGCAAGGATGCCGAGCGTCCATTCCTCGGCGCGTGCAACGTAGGACGGCATATTGCTTACGATCTGCGCAATGGTTTCATATAGCTGCGGCAGCACCAACGCAAATAAGCCGTACACAACGAAGCCGAAAATGAGATATGCGAACAGCATGCCGAGTATACGCGGCAGCTTGCTCGCCTTCTCCGGCTTTTTCGCTTTCTTTTCGATGCGCGGCGCAAGCCAACCCTCCATCAGCTTCACAAGCGGATTGAGTAAGTATGCGAACACACAGCCGTAAATCAGCGGCGAAATGATCTGAATTGCGGCTCGGATAATATCGAAAAAGCCCTGCAGGTTGGTTAGAATCACGATAAAAAGCGCGCCTGCAATAATTACGCCGAGCATCGTAGTGCCCCAGCGGAAATATTTACTGTTTCTCCAGCCCATAACACGTTCTCCTTATTCCGTTTCCGTCTGCGCGTAATATTTCCGCAGGCGAATGATTTCATCGGTATAACCCGGCAGCTCGTTCGGCGTTTCCAAAATCACCGGTCGACCGCGCAGCTTCGGATGGCAGATCAGCGCGGCGAGCGCGGTTTCTCCGATCATGCCGAGTCCAATTTTTTCATGGCGGTCTTTATGGCTGCCGAGCGGATTTTTCGAATCGTTCAGATGAATCGCACAGAGCCGATCCAAGCCGATCACGCGGTCAAATTCCGAAAGCACGTCGTCCAGATGCGCAACAATATCATAGCCGCCGTCAAACACATGGCAGCTATCGAGGCATACGCCCATCTTTTCCTGCAGCTTTACGCCGTCGAGTATGGCGCGCAGCTCCTCAAACCGGCTGCCCACTTCGCTTCCCTTGCCTGCCATCGTTTCCAGCAGCACGGTTGTCTGCTGCGCGGGGAAGAGAATCTCGTTGAGCGTTTCGGTAATCAGCTCGATGCCGCGCTCCGTTCCCTGCCCAACGTGGCTGCCGGGGTGGAAATTATAGTAGTTTCCCGGCGTCAGCTCCAGCCGCCGCAGATCGTCCGCCATCATTCGGCGCGCAAAGCGCAGCGTATTTTCATCTTTTGAACACGGGTTGATCGTATACGATGCGTGCGCCACAATCTTACCGATCTGCTCGGATTGCTGCATTGCGCAAAACGCAGCGGCATCGGCAGGATCAATCTCTTTTGCGGCGCCGCCGCGCGGATTGCGCGTGAAGAACTGGAATGTATTTGCGCCGATCGAAAGCGCCGTTTTCCCCATCGCCATATACCCGGCGGACGAGGATAAATGACAGCCGATATACAGCATGGCAACTCCCTCTTGCTTCCATCTTTTTCTATCTATTTTATCATACGCCGTTTCGCGTGAATTTGCAAGTTGCATTTCAGTCCATTTTATTGTACACTTGTTAAAAACCGCGAATCTTTTTACCGAGGAGGCGCACCATGGCAAGATCGGAAAAGCAAAAGCGCAAGCTGCTGTATCTTATCGAGCTGTTTCAAAACGAAACCGACGAAGACCATCCGCTCTCCACGCAGGAGATCATCGACCATCTCGCGCGTCATGAGATCCGCGCCGAGCGCAAAACGATATACGATGACATCGCCTGCCTTCAGGAGCACGGCTTCGATATTGTTCTGCGCAAAGGACGGGGCGGCGGCTATTTCCTTGCCGAGCGTGATTTCCAGCTTCCGGAGCTGAAGCTGCTCGTTGACGCGGTGCAGTCGTCCAAGTTTTTAACCACCAAAAAATCGCTGGAGCTGATTGCCAAGCTCGAAAAGCAGACGAGCCGCTACAGCGCAGGCAGCCTGCGGAGGAATTTGGTTGTTTCCGGGCGCGTAAAGAGCATGGAAGAGAGCATTTTCTACAACGTAGACGCGCTCAACGACGCCATTACCCATAATTCGCAGGTAACGTTCCGCTACTTTGAGTGGAGCGTTTCGGGAAAGCCCGTGCTGCGCGATCAGATTTACACGGCAAGCCCCTACGCGCTTATATGGGACGATGAAAATTACTATCTCGTTGCGCATTCCGAGCGCCATGGGCTCACGCACTACCGCGTTGATAAAATGGTGCGCATCCGCGAAACGGGAACGCCGCGCTACCGCGATGAGAAAACCGACGCGCTCGATCTCAGCGCCTACGGCAAGACGGTATTTTCCATGTTCGGCGGCGAGATCGTATCCGTTAAGATGCGCTTTACAAACGACCTTGCCGGCGTTGTGATTGACCGCTTCGGCCGCGAGAGCATGCTGATCCCGGACGGCGAAAAGCACTTCACCTTTACCGCGCAGGTTGCCGTTTCGGCAACGTTCTTCGCCTGGCTCTCGCAGTTTGGCGGACGCGCAAAGGTCCTGTTTCCGCAGTCCGTTGCGGAGCGGCACATTCAATTATTAAAACAAAGCCTTGCGCAGTACGGCGAAGATTGACTTTCCCCTTCCGCAAAGCTATAATAGCCCAAACGAGGTGAAAACCATGCGAATTACTGTTAAAGTAGGCACTTCCACGCTGACCTATGGCACGGGCCGGATCAACATCCGCCACGCGGAGGCGCTCTGCAAAGTTTTAAGCGATATGAAAAACGCCGGACACGAAATAATCCTTGTATCCTCCGGCGCGATCGCGCTGGGCGTGGGCAAGATGAATCTTGCAAAGCGCCCGGATGATATGCCCACGAAGCAGGCGATGGCGGCGGTCGGTCAGTGCGAGCTGATGTATATTTACGATAAGCTCTTTTCCGAGTACCACCACACAACCGCGCAGATTCTGCTGACCGGCGAAGACCTCCGCAACCCTGAGCGGCATCAGAACTTCACAAATACGATGCTGCGGCTGCTGGAGCTCGGCGTGATTCCCGTTATCAACGAGAACGACACCGTTTCAACCGAAGAAGTTGCCGTTGGCGACAACGATACGCTCAGTGCAATGGTTGCCGTCAGCGTAAACGCAGACCTGCTGATTATTCTTTCCGATATTGAGGGACTTTACACCGCCGATCCGCGCAAGGATCAAACCGCTGCGCTGCTGCGCGAGGTGCGAGAGCTGACGCCGGAGATCCTCGCATCGGCAGGCGGAAAAGGCACAAGCTTCGGCACGGGCGGCATGGCAACAAAGATTTCCGCCGCCGAGATCTGCATGAGCGCCGGCACCGACATGGTGATCGCAAGCGGAAACCGCCCCGAAAATCTCTATGACGCGGCGGACGGAAAACCGATTGGCACGCGCTTTTGCGGGAGGGCTGCAAAGTGAGAGCAACGATTGACATTCTCCGCGCGGCAAAGGCGGCTGCCCCCGTCCTTGCCGGCTGCACGGCAGAGCAGAAAAACAGCGCGCTTGCCGCGATGGCAAACCGCCTGCGTACACAGACGGACGCGATCTTAGCCGCAAACGAAGCCGACGTTGCCGCATCGCGCGAGCGGCTCGGAAACGTTATGATCGACCGTCTGACGCTGACCGCCGAGCGGATCGAAGGCATGGCAAAAGGCATTGAAGACGTGATCGCCTTGCCCGACCCTACCGGCAAAGTGCTTGCAACCGTGAACCGCCCGAACGGGCTCGTGATCGAAAAAACAGCTGTTCCGATGGGCGTAATCGGCATTATCTATGAAAGCCGCCCGAACGTCACCTCCGACGCCGCCGTTTTGGCGCTAAAATCGGGCAACGCGGTTGTTCTGCGCGGCGGCAAGGAATCCTATCGCTCCAACGCGGCGATTGTAGACGCGCTGCACATGGGGCTTGCGGATGCAAGCCTTCCGACCGATTTGGTCGGGCTTGTGGAAGACACAACGCGCGCCAGCGCAACCGAGCTGATGGAAGCGGAGGGGCTGATCGATCTGCTGATCCCGCGCGGCGGCGCAGGGCTGATCCGCGCGTGCCTAGAAAACGCGAAAGTCCCCTGCATTCAGACCGGCACCGGCATCTGCCACATCTACGTTGATGAGAGCGCAGATCAGGAAATGGCGCTGAACGTCATCGAAAACGCGAAAACGAGCCGTCCTTCCGTTTGCAACGCCGAAGAAGTGCTGCTTGTGCACAAAGCGATCGCCAAAGCGTTTCTGCCGAAGCTGAAAGCGCGGCTTTCCAAGGTGGAGCTGCGGCTCGATCCGCAAGCCGCCGCAATCATTGACGGCACACCCGCCGGCGAAAACGACTTCGATACGGAATTTCTCGATTACATCCTCGCAGTTGCCATCGTTGACGATACGGAAGCTGCGATCCGCCACATCGCGGCGCATTCCACCGGGCACAGCGAGTCCATTCTGACGCGCAGTGAAGAATCGGCAAAGCGCTTTACGCGCCTTGTGGATTCGGCAGCGGTCTACGTGAACGCCTCTACGCGCTTTACCGACGGCGGCGAATTCGGGCTTGGCTGCGAGATGGGCATTTCCACGCAGAAGCTCCACGCGAGAGGGCCGCTCGGTCTGCAGGAGCTGACCACCTATAAATACATCGTCCGCGGAAACGGACAGATCCGATAACGGAGGAAACGCAAATGTATGGTTTTATCGGCTGCGGCAACATGGGCGGCGTACTCGCTGCGGTTGCGGCAAAGAGCATCGGCGGCGAAAACGTTTTAACCGCTGATTTTGATTCCAAAAAGCTCGCAGCGCTTCAGGCGCAGTACGGCACGGTGATTTCTACCACCGCCGAGATTGCTTCAAAATGCCGTTTTATCGTGCTTGGCGTGAAGCCGCAGGTTGTTCCGGCGGTTGCCGAAGAGATCCGAGGCTTGCTCGCCGCGCGAACCGACCGCTATATCGTAGTCACGATGGCGGCAGGCGTTCCGGCTGCAACCGTTTCCGAGCTGCTCGGCGGCTGCAGCGTGATCCGCATCATGCCGAATACGCCGGCGGCAGTCGGCGAAGGCGTGATCCACTACTGCCCGATGAACGTAACGGAAGATGAGGAGCAGGAATTCAGAAAGATGTTTGCAAAGGCAGGTGTGCTCGTGAAGCTCGACGAGCAGAAAATCGACGCTGCCTGCGCAGTCACCGGCTGCGGTCCGGCTTTCGTATGTATGTTCCTCGAAGGCATGATCGACGGTGCTGTGCGTCTCGGGCTGACGCACGATCAGGCGGTGCTTTTCGCAGAGCAGACCGTGATCGGTACGGCAAAACTGGCGCTGGAATCCAAAACCGATCCGGCGCAGCTGCGCGCAAACGTCTGCTCCCCCGGCGGCAGCACGATAGAAGGCGTTGCGGCGCTGGAGGACCACGCCTTCCGCGCGGCGATCCTCGACGCGGTCGACGCCGCATACCGCAGAACCGTGGCGCTTGGCAAGAAATAAGAAAATAAGTGTGATGAAGAAAACTTCATCACACTTTTTCTTTATCCTTCCAGTTGGAGGCTCATTTCTTCCCACTGCGCCATCAGCTCCGAAAGCACGGCTTCCGCTTCTTCCTTTTCTTTCAGCAGGCGCGTCAGCTCCTGATAGTCCGCCGCCGCTGCCTCGATCTTCGGATCAAGTTCCGCAACGGCAGCCTCCTGCTTTTCGATCTCGCGCTCTAAGCTGCGAACCTTGCGCTCGAGCGCCTTATTATTCTGCGGTTTCGGCGGCTTTTCCGCCGATTTCTTCTCTTTTTCCGCCTTCGGCGCACTCTGCGCCTCCCGCGCTTTCACGGCGCGGTATTTTTCATATCCAAAGGGATAATCGCGCAGCTTGCCGCCCTCCAGCTCCCAGATGCGGTTTGCAAAGCGGTTGACAAAATAACGGTCGTGCGAAACGAAGAGCAGCGTTCCCTCATATTCCTCCACCGCTTCCTCGATCCATTCGCGCGACGCGATGTCCAAATGGTTCGTCGGCTCATCGAGGACGAGGAAATTGACCTTGTCATCCATCAGCATGCAGAGCTTTAAGCGGCTCTGCTCGCCGCCGGAGAGGGTTTTAACGGTTTGAAACACATCGTCACCGCGAAACAGGAACGCGCCCAGCCGGTCGCGTGCCGCCTGCGGCGTGCAGTTCGTTTCGTAGAGCATGGTATCAAGCAGCGTGCGGTTCGGGTTCTGAAATTGCACCGTCTGCTCCAAGTACGCCGTTTTCACGGTCGGACCGAAGCGGATACGCCCCTCGCAGGGCTCTTCGCCGAGCATTGCGCGGAGAAAGGTTGTTTTGCCCGTTCCGTTATCGCCCACAAGCGCAATTCGCTCGCCGCCTTTCACGGAAACCTCCACGTCTGAAAACAGCGTGCGGTCGCCGAATGACTTTGCCATCCGCTTGACCGACAGCACCTCATCGCCGTAAAAAGCCGTCTGCTCGAACCGCGCACGCATCGTATACTCTTTTTGCGGACGCTCCGTTTGCTCGATGCGCTCCATGCGGTGCTGAATGGACATCGCGCGGCGATAGAGCGTGCGGTTATTGATGCCCCAGCCCTTCATCCGCTCCACCGTATAGCCGAGCTGCTTGAGCTTTTCCTGCTCTTTTTCATACTGCTTGAGCTGGCGGTCGTATCGCGCCCGCTTTTCTTCGGCATAGTATGAATAATTGCCGCTGTAAAACTCCGCTTTGCCGCCGCGCAGCTCGATGATGCGCGATACGGTACGGTCGAGAAAATAGCGGTCGTGCGAAACGGTCAGCACCGTTCCGGGGAACGCGATCACATATTCCTCCAGCCATTCCACGCTGTGCAGGTCCAAATGGTTCGTTGGCTCATCGAGCAGCAGAATATCCGTTTTTTGCAGCAGCAAACGCGCCAAATTCACGCGCGTTTTTTCGCCGCCGGAAAGCGTATCGAAGCTCTGCTGCCGCTGCGCTGCGGAAATGCCGAGACCGTTGCAGACCTTGTCCACCTCAAAATCGCGGTTGTAGCCGCCGAGATAGCGGTAGCGGTTCGCAAGCTCATCATAGCGTTTGAGAATGGACGGCGGCGTTGAAGCCGTCATGCGAAATTCCAGCGCCTCCATCTGCGATTTGATGCCGTCGAGATCGGCAAACGCCGTGCGCAGCACGTCTTCTACCGTGCTGCCGGCAGGATAGACCGGGATTTGCGAGATCAGCCCGATCTTTTTGCCGGGCGCAAACGCGATCTCGCCGGAATCGGCATGGAGCTCGCCCGTGAGGATCTTAAAAAGCGTGGATTTTCCCGCGCCGTTCTTGCCCATCACGGCAATATGCTCCCCAGCCTGCACGTCAAAGGTCAGCCCGTCCAAAATATTCCGTTCCGAATCAAAGGACTTTACAAGGTCCTTTACGGAAAGATCGATCATAAGTACTCCTTGCAGTAAGTGAAAAATTCTTCGCGTGTATAAAGCAGATTCACGGCGTCAAGCAGCGCGTTCGTCTGCATCTGCTCCGGCAGCTCCAGCGCTTTGAGCAGCGCCTTGCGGCGCTCGCGGCTGCCTTCCGTGCCGGATAGTCCGAGCTCATAAAGGTCGGTATGCGTTATGCCTTCGCGCCTTTCGCCCGTTTCCGCCAGCGCGCCGCAATCTTCCAGCGCCTTTCGGATCGTTTCCGGGCGCATTCCCTCAACGCCGAGCTTGCCCTCTTTCCCCGGCGCTTTTTTGCGCCGCTCCTTGCCGTAGACATCCGGCACGTAAGCATGATAAACGCGGTCTTTCGGCAGCGCGCCTTTGAGAAAGTTCCGGATCAAAAAGCCTGCGCCGTCCGGATCGGTCAAAATGATGATGCCGCGCTTTTCCGCAACCTTGCGGAAAAACGCGAGCTTTTCGCGGTCCGTCAGGATGCCGAAACCTTCGGTTGTAAAGATCGGCGCATCTACGATTTGGGCTATCGTGTTTTTATCATACGCGCCCTCAACGATGATCGCCTGCGATACGCGAATCATTTGCGCACCTCCTGCGCTAGATCCAGTATCAGCGTTTCCAAAATGGCTTCGCCGTCATCAAACGAGCGCTTCATGCCGCAATCCGCGCGGTAGCACGCTTCCACCGCGTGGCGGCAGAATTCCTCCGATACCCTGCGTGCCTGAGAAAGCAGCTTGCCGGCATAGTATTCCGATTTTGTTCCGATCAGCTCCATCAGCGCGTCCGCGCCCTTGCCGCAGCCGAGCAGAACCTTTGCCGTATGGACTTTCCGAAAATGCGAACCGAGCGCCGCGAGCAGCGCGATCGGCTCTTCATCCATCTGAAAAAGCTCGCGCAGTTTTGTAAGCGCAACGCCGCTGTTGTTTTCAGCAAGCGCGTCGATCACATCGAACACTGCGGCGGAAAGCGCCGGATCGGTTACCGCATCGATATCCGCGCGGACGATTGCATCCGCCGCGCTGTATGCCGCGATCTTTTCAATCTCCGATGCAAGCACCGTCATCATGCCGCCGGTTCGGAAAACGAGATACTGGCACAGATCGGGCGTGATCGTTTTGCCGAGCTTGCGGAAATGGCGAGCGATCCAATCCGAAAGTTCCTTGCCCGTTCGCTTGGCGAATTTCACTTCAAAAATATTCTTGCGGATCGCAGCGGCAAGCGCTTCATGCTTTGAAGTACGCTTATAGGCAACCGTATCATATACGAACACGACGCAGCAGCCTTCCGGCAGATCGGAAAAGATTTCCGCAAGCGCGGCGCTTGTTTCTGCATTCTGACCGGTGAGATCGTAGTCCTCAACCTGCACAAGAACGTACTCCGCCATCATCGCAGGGGCGGATACGGCGTCGCGCAGCGCATCGAGCGAAAAGTTCTCCGAGTTCAGCCGGCGGAAGTTAAAATCCTCCATCGGTCCGGAAACGAGTGCCTTTTTGAGCGCGGCAAGATAATAGTCCAGCAGGTAGCGCTCCTCGCCGTAAAAAGCGTACGCTTTGGAAAACGCGCCGGTTTTCAAATCGCTTTTCAGCTGATTGAGCCCACGGTCAATATTTTCGGGCTGCTTTGCCATGTTGTTCACCACGCAATCGTTAAATATCCGTTTTCATCGGTTCTGTATGCTTTTGCGCCGAAGCGCTCCACCCTGCGCACCATTTCATCGGCAGGATGCCCGTAGGCATTTTTACCCACCGAGATCAGCACGATCTCCGGCCGCAGCGCAGCCAGCAGCGAAGCGCTTGTTGACGTCTTCGCGCCGTGATGACCGGCAACGAACACCTCAAGATCCGGCAGGTCGTACGCCCTAAGCAGCGCGCGCTCCTGCTCCGACGGCAGATCGCCCGTGATCAGCGCGTCCACGCCGCCGTGCGAGGCAAGCACGCAAAGACCGCTTTCATTATCGCTGCCGTCAGTCAGCGGCGGAAAGATCGTTATGCCGAACTGCGGCAGCTCCGTAACCGTATCGACAAACGACGGCACAATCTTTGCCGTTTTCAGAGAACCGAGCAGCGCGTCTTTCGCGTTGGATTCCGGCGCGTTTGCCGGCAGATAGACTCGCTCTACGCTTACGCTCTCCATCAGCGCGGGAACGCCGTTTACATGGTCGGTATCAAAATGCGTCAGCACGAGCGCGTCGAGCTTCGTAATGCCGTACATCCGCAGGAAGCCTGCCGCCGTATCGCCTGCGGTCGGATCGCCGCCGCAATCGATCATTACGGTTTTTCCATCCGCAACGCAGACGACGCACTGCCCCTGCCCCACGTCCAGAGCCGTAATGCCATCGGGCGAAGGTTCGGTGAAGTGCAGCCCCACGCAAAGCCCCGACAAGATCGCAGCGCAGCAGAGTCCCTGCCAGATCGGTATGCGGACAAGCAAGGTCAGGAAAAGAACAAGGTATGCGATCTGCGCGGCTAAAAGGAGCATGGGCGTGCTTGTATAAACGGCGGCAAACGGAAGCGCCGCCAGGCGCGAAATCACCCAATAGAGATAGCGGAATACCCACGCCAGCGCCCAGCCGAGCGCGGACGATACGCCGGGCAAAACGAACGCCAAAAACGCAACCGCGATGCCGCCGGCAAAGCAAATCGTGATTGCCCAGAGGACGAGGATATTTGCCGGCAGTAACACAAGCGAGATATGGCCGAAGTACGCAACCAGCAGCGGCATAGAGCAAACCGTTGCGCAGAGCGATACGGCAGCCGAACCCGTTATATAGCGCAACGGCGCGGTTACAACGCCGTAACGCCAGCGTTTTGGAGTAAGCGCTTCATAGATTCTCGGAACGAACAGCACGATGCCGAGCGTTGAGAGAAACGAGAGCTGGAAGCCCCAGTTCGCAACGCACCACGGGTTTTGCGCAAGCAGCAGCAAAAGCGCGGTGCTGAGCGATGTCAGCGGATCATATTCGCGCCGGAAAAACGGCGCAAGCAGCAAAATAATCTGCATGATGGCGGCGCGAACGGTTGCGGCGGATACGCCGGAGAGCAGCACGAACGCAATCACAGACGGAACGCCGAGCAGCAGCGCGAGCTTCTTGCGCCGCCCGAACAGCAGCATAATAATGCCGACCAGAAGTGATACGTGCATTCCCGAAAGGCTGATTGCGTGGTATACGCCGGCAATGGACATATTCGCGCGGAACGCTTCGGAAATCTCGGAGCGGTCGCCCGTTACGAGCGCGAGGAACAGCCCCGAAGCATCGCCCGGAATGGCGGCGCGGAGGTTCTCTTTCAGCGCAAACGCCCAAGCGGCAGGCAGACAGCGCAGCGGAATCCGATCCGGCGTTTCAATCGATTGAATCTCTTTTGCCCGAAGCAAAAAGACGATTCCGTTCGCGCGGAGGTAGAGATCGCTGCCGTCGTTGCCGAACACGGGCGTTTTTTGCAGCTTTCCCGTGCAGACAACCGTATCGCCCGGGCGCACGGACGGGCCTTCATTCGGGAAATACACAACCGTCCGATACAATTCGTTATTCACATTTGCATACGCCTGCATCTGCGAACCATAGCGCGTTTTTGTGGGCTGCTGCAAAACAAGCAGCTCCGTTTCGCCGGATTGCCCGTCAATGCGATCGATCCGGGATTGGACGGCGGCGTGATACCCTGCGCACCATGCCATGCCGACCGCGATACCGAGCAGCACGATCGCGCCTGCCCGAACAGCAGACAGCTTACACAGCAGCAGTCCTGCTGCCGACGCTGCCAAAAACGCAAGCGCGATCCAGGCGGACAGCACGCCGTAATAAACGGCTGCAATCGAGGCGATCAGAAAGCCAACCGCAAACCAAAGCAGTTTACGGACAACGAACGGATAGCGTTTCACGCAAGCAGCTTTTCAGCGACGCGGCAGCCTTTTGTATCACCGCCGAATAGATAAGATGCAAGCAGGTAAGCCAGGAACGCGATGCCCCACGAGAGGGTCACGTCCGTTAAGAAGTGCGCGCCCATCGTGATCCGCGAAAACGCAACAAGCGCCGTGAAGATCACGGAAATCCAAAAGCCGGTATGTACGCTTCCCTTTCCGCGGAGCATCGGCAGCAGCATCAAAAACAGGCTGCACGCCGCGCCGGCGGTATGGCCGGACGGGAAAGAACGGAATTCCTTTGCGTCAATGCCCTGCGCAACGAAAAGCGTTCTCTGCGCGCGGCCCGGCTGCCACCAGTTTTTGAAAACAACTTCGCCGTTTTGGAAGATCAGGCGCATTCTCGGACGCGCCCAAACGTATTTTGCGCCGTTGACAACCGCAAGCGTAACGATGCAGAAGAAGAAAACAATTAGCGCAAAGCGCAGCGCCTGCGCACGGTCGCAAGATTGATAAACGCGCCCGAAGAAAACGATTGCAAGCACGAAGACCGCCGCCGTAAACACGGCAACGAGCAGCGAAAGCTCCGGCAGCGCCTCAACAGATTGGGTATAGGAAACAGCCGCCGCGGCTGTAGTAAGCCCTGCGCCGAGCAGCTTAAAAAATGCATTCTTGACCTTCGACTTCGGCTGCACCGTTAAAAGGTACACGCCGCCGGCGGCAACGCCGATAAACGACGGGATCTCTCCAAGCGCGGCAAAGACTTTTCCGAACACGGTTTCGTTGCCGGAATAAAGCGATTGCGAAATCTGAAAATCAAACACGCTTCCAACGGCAAGCAGCACCAAAAGCGCCGCGCCGAGCCACCAATAATAAGAAGGCTGATACTGTTTGCGTTCCATAAAGCATGACACATCCTCTCTGCCTATAAAAATACCATAAAAAGGCGGCGCTTGCAATCAAATTATCGGCGCGAATATAGAAAAACGCACGCATTTATGATACAGTAAAGCGTGAGGTGAACGCCATGCGCATTTTTGCGCCGGATTTTTCGGAAAACTTCCGCTGTCTCGGCGGCGTCTGCCCGGATAACTGCTGCAGGCAGGGCTGGCAGATCGATATAGACGAAGCGCATTTGGCGCAGTACCGTGCGCTGCCCGGCGAGCTTGGCGAACGTGTTCGCGCGGCGATCACGCAAGACGGACTGAAAATGGAGCGCGGCGTTTGCGCGCTGCTGGATGAGGACGGACTCTGCCCGATCGTGAAAGCGCTCGGCGAGGACGGTCTATGCCGCATCTGCCATACACATCCGCGCTTTATCGAGCAATACGGCGGCGTGCGCGAGATCCACTATTCTCTCTCCTGCCCGGAGGCGGCGCGTTTATCGCTTGCGCGAAGCGAGCCGATTTCCTTCACCGAAACGGTTACGGATGAGCCGATCACCGAGCCAAACGAAATTGACCCGGACGAATATCTTGCGCTGATGCAGCTGCGCAAATTTGCGATTCAGCTGATGCAGCAGCGGCGAATCCCGATCCGCGACCGCCTTGCGCTGCTGATTTCGTTTTCGGTGAAAGTACAGCGGCTTTTGGACGGAAAACGGTACGGCAGCATCAAGCCGCTTTGCAGGCTTTATAAAAGCGCCGATTACCGCAGGCGCATTCTTACGCGGTACCGCCGCATTCGCAAGCGCGGAGCATCATTTCTGCCCGATATTACGCTGCTTCGCACGCCGAACGCGCTGACGAAAGAATTTCCGCGGTTTCTGCAAAAAGCGGTGTTCACGAGAAACGAAAGTACGCCGTTCGACCGCGAAAACGAAGTGAATCTGGAGCATCTGACCGTTCTTTGGCTTGCGCACTATATCCCGAAAGCCGTAAACGACGGAAACGCGGCAACGAAGATCCGGTTTGCCGCCTATTTAACGCTCTGCGCGCGCCGCCTTTGCGTTTGCACGGGCGAGGAGATCGCGCATATTTCGGGGCTGCTTGCGAAAGAAATCGAACACAACAGCGAAACCGTTTCTCTTTTTTACAAAACCTTTGAAAATCCATTTTGGGCAAAACACATGATCGCCCAGCTCGAGGAGTAAGCTTATGCAATTTGACAGCTACTGTATTAAATGCCAGATCGACCGCCAATTCAAAACCGCCCGAGAGCTGTTCTCTCCGGAGGATGCGCAGCGGTATCTGATGGACGTTATGGATATGATCCTCCATGCGCCGAAGGGCGTTTGCGCATCGTTCTTTACGCCACAGCTGCAGGAGCTCCGCGCAAAATACGGCGCAGGCGGCGATCTCTATGCCGAGGAAAAGCGCTGGGCAAACGAGACGGTGATGCCGCTGCTGCCGCAGATCGAGCAGCGCATTGAAGCCTCTCCCGATCCCCTGCTGACCGCGCTGAAGTTCTCCCAGGCAGGCAACTTTATGGACTTTGCGATCATCCGCGCAAACGAAGTCAGCGATACCGTGCCGCAGCTTTTGGAGCGCGCGCCGGACACGCCGCTCGATGAAAACGAATACCGCCATTTCGCGGAAGATCTCGCAAGCGCGAAGCAGCTTCTGATCCTCGGCGATAACGCCGGCGAAATTGCGCTCGACACGCTGCTTGTAAAGCAGATCCGGCGGCAATTCCCGAATTTGCGGATCCTTTACGGCGTGCGCGGCGGCATTGCGCTGAACGACGCGACGCGCGAAGACGCGGCGTTTGTCGGCATGGACAAACTCGCCGAGGTCATCGACAACGGCAGCTGCATCTCCGCAACGGAGCTTGCCTACCTCGGCGAAGAGATGAAGCGCGAGCTTGAAAAAAGCGACGTGATCCTTGCGAAGGGACAGGCAAACTTTGAATCCATGGCAGGCTGCGGCAGGAACGTTTATTATAATTTTCTCTGCAAATGCGAGCGCTACTGCGCAATGCTGGACGTTCCGAAGTATACCGGAATGTTCCTTTGTGACAGGCGGCTTCCGAAGCTGAAAATTTTTCCATAAAAAAGAACCGTGTCAATTTACAATTGACACGGTTCTTTTTTGCTTTTAGCCAATCGGCTCGAAATCCGCCGCGCCGTGCTTGCACAGCGGGCAAACGAAATCATCGGGCAGCTCATCGCCCTCGTAAACGTAGCCGCAGACCTTGCAGACGTAACCCTTTTTGCCCTCGGTTTCGGGCTTCGGCTTTACGTGCTCCTGATAGTAGGTATAGGTCATCGTTTCCTTATCGGAGAGCACGCGCGCTTCGGTAACGGCGCAGATAAACATGATGTGCGTATCGAGATCGACCGCCTGCTCCACCTTCAGCGACATAACGGCGTTTATATATTTCGGCAGGAACGGCAGCCCGTTATCGGTTTTCAGAGTTTCCCAATTTGCAAACTTATCCGCGCTTCTGCCGCTTTGGAAGCCAAAGTTTTCAAACACGCTGAACGGCGCTTCCACGGACAGGCAGTTGACGTTCATAACGCCGGATTTCTGGATCACGTGGCAGGAATAATTCTGCTTATTGATCGTAACTGCAATGCGATTCGGGGTGTTGGTAACCTGCGTTACGGTGTTGACGATCAGACCGTTATCCTTCTTGCCATCGTTGCAGGTGACAACGTACAAGCCGTAGCCGATCTTAAACAGCGCGGTGAGGTCGTTTTTGTTCGCCGTTTTATCCGACTGCGCCAGATAATCCTTGCAAAGCTCGTCCGCCATGCTTTCAAGCTGCTGCTGGCTGATCTCGTTGAGCGCGGAGGTGATCTTGACGGTTGTATCGGTGAAGGTAATATTCTTGCAGCCTTCGAGCATCGAGCGCATCGTTTTTGCGGCGAGCGGCGCCCAGGAACCGTTCTCGATCAGGCCGACCGTTTTATTCTGGAAATTGCGCTCGGTCAGATGCTGGATAAACTCGCGCATAAACGGGAAAATCTCTGCGTTATAAGTGGTTGTTGCAAGAACGATTCTGCCGTAGCGGAACGCATCTTCCACGGCCTCCGCCATATCCTCGCGCGCAAGATCGGTCACAACAACCTTCGGGCAGCCCTTTGCCTTGAGCAGCTCAGCAAGCTTTTCAACCGCCTGTTTCGTATGCCCGTAAACAGAGGTATATGCAATCATGATGCCTTCGCTCTCGGCGGCGTAGGTTGACCACGTCTGATACAGGCCGAGGTAATAGCCGAGGTTCTCCTTCAGCACGGGACCGTGCAGCGGGCAGATGATCTGAATATCGAGATTTGCAGCCTTTTTCAGCAGCGCCTGCACCTGCGCGCCGTATTTGCCGACGATGCCGAAATAATACCGCCGCGCTTCGCAAGCCCAATCCTCTTCCACGTCCAGTGCGCCGAATTTGCCGAAGCCGTCAGCGGAGAACAGGACTTTATCCTTGCTATCGTAGGTTACGATGACTTCCGGCCAATGCACCATCGGCGCGGTAACAAACGTGAGCGTATGGCTGCCGAGCTCGAGCGTATCGCCCTCCCCGACAACGATGCGGCGGTCTTCAAACTCCGTGCCGAAGAAGTTTTTCATCATGGCAAACGCCTTTGCCGAAGAAACGATCGTTGCCTTGGGATAGGTGTTCATAAAGGTAACGATATTTGCCGAATGATCCGGCTCCATGTGCTGCACGATCAGATAATCCGGCAGTCGTCCATCGAGCGCAGCGGTCAGATGATCGAGCCACTCATGGGTAAAGTTGCGATCCACGGTATCCATAACGGCAATCTTGCTGTCCATAATCACGTAGGAGTTATACGCCATGCCGTTCGGCACAATGTACTGCCCCTCGAACAGGTCCAGCTTATGGTCGTTTACGCCGACGTAGCGGATGTCTTTTGTAATCGTCATAAATTATCTCCTTTTCAGTTTATGAGGTAATTATACAACACAATTGCAGCATCTGCACGTGTTAATTTCTTTTCCGGCAAGAATTTTCCGTTGCCTGCGCCGTTAAAGACTTTCATCGCCGTCAGAATTGCAATATGACCGACGTGCGCGCCGGAAACGTCCGCAAACGGCGCTTTATAAATTGCGGAAAGCGATGCAACTTCATCCATCCCGAGCGCGCGGATCAGCCACACGGCAGCCGTTTCGCGCGTGAGCGCTTTGTCCGCGTCAACCTCGTCGGCATGGAGAACGCCGTTATCAACCGCGATGCGGCAGGCTTCGGCAAAGTCCTTCTGCGCATAGACGATCACGCCGTCCGCGCCATAGAAAACGCTATTGAGCAGCGTAACAAATTCGCCCTGCGTGATCTCCGCATTCGGGCGGTACTCCGCCGTATCAAAGCCCACGCCGTATGCGCGCAGGGCGTTGATCGCCGTTTCGCCGTAATGACCGGAAATGTCCGTATATGCAGGCAGCTCCGAGGATGCTTCCTCGCGTCCGCCAACTTCGCCCGTGAATGCGTCCACACGGGCATAGGGGTTCTCAAGCGCATAGACGAGCACGGCGCGGTCATACGCTTCCGCCTTTTCCGCCGTGCAGGTAAAGCGGTACTGCGGCAGATACTTTACGGCTTCAAACATCGCTTTTGCCGCCTGCTCCGCCGTTAAAACGCCGCTTGGCGACGGAAACTGCAGATCACTGTAAGCGATGCTGTAACTCGTCAGCTTGCCCGAAACGGGATCGACCGACGCGTAAATCGCGTCTTCATCGAACGGGACGCCGTTTATATAGCGCGTATAGCGCAGGCTGCCGCTCTCCGCCGATTCTTCCTTGTATTCCGCAAAGCGATTGCCCGAAAGCGCCTTTGCCGCGGCTGCAGCCTTTTCTGCCAAGGCTGCATCGGAAAGCGCGGCGCGCGATGCCGCGGTACTGCCGTCATAATAGGAATAGCGGAGAATCTCGCCCGTCTTTGCATCGAGCTGCACGTAGGCGCTTGCCGCGTCGCCGGAAAAGCGCAGCGAATCTGTATATTGATCGCCGCTCCATGCTTTGCTGCGGCTGTGTCCCGCAAGCTTCATGCCGGAAAGCGTTAAATGCGCATTTGCGCGAAGCAGCCGCTCCTCTTCTTCCGTTTTGAGCAGTCCTGCCAATGTATCCAGCTCGCTCTGCTCGATCTCGGTAAAGCCGCCGAAGCCGCTGTCCGAAGCCGCTTCCTCCGTTGTAACCGCGCCGTTCTTTCCATACCGCGCGGTCGCGCCCGCATCGCGGAGCGTGATCTTCTCTCCCGTTACGGCGGAGATATAATCGCTGCCGTTAAATACAGGACGGTATACAAGGCGAACCGCCGGCGTCTCATTCTCCCAAACGCGCTCATAGCTCAGGCGCATCCCAAACGCATCAGTAAACGCTTTTTGTGCGTCCGCTTCCGCAATTACGCGGTCTGCCGTTTCAAAGGTAACGCCTTCCGTCCAATTGATGTAAAAGCTTTCAACCGTTTTGCCGTCCGCGCCGATGCGTAGGCTGCCCATATCGTCCGCCACGAGATAGCCGCTCTGCATCCGCTGCAACGTGAAATAATACTGGTTGCTGCGCAGCGTTACACGGTTTTCCGCAGTAATTTTGATGTTCTGCGCGGCGGTCGGATTGATTTTCTGCACAAAGTCAGACGCAGCTTGCAGCATCGCATCTTGCGAAGGATGCGAAAGCGTCGGCTTTCGGTCGTAGCCCTCGGACTGCACATAAAGACCGTAGTTCGTAATTACGCCGCTATCGGTGATCGTAACGTACAGCTCCTGATACGGCTCGCTGCGCGACCAGCGGAACGTATACAAAACTTGACCGCCGTAAGACTGGCTGCCGCTTTGAAACTCCGTATAATCGCTCGTATCCCCGATGCGCGTGCGCACCGTTTCCAATGCGCTCTGCGTATCGGCGGCAGTGGCTGCAACGCACAGCGGCAGCGCCATAACCAGCGCCAAAAGCAGAGAGAGTATCCGTTTCATAGAAAAACCTCCTGTTGTTTTTTCTATCTTTATAGACGGCATGCAAATTCTTTTCGTTTTCATTATACCTTATTTTCCGAAAGTATGCTATACTATCTGTAACATCTTACATTTATTGGAGGGATTCTTTTGAAAACCGCTGCCAAACAGCTTCGAAGAAGCATCGTAATTGCAGATATTGCGCTGATTCTGCTCGGCTTTCTCCTGATCGCGTTTCCCGATCAGTCCGCAACGCTGATCTGCCGCATCATCGGCATTTTGCTCTGCGTGATGGGCGTCATTCGCGCGATCGTTTATTTTGCCGGCGAACGCCATATCGTGCTCGGCTCATTTGCGCTCGTGCAGGGCGCTGCGCTGATCGGCTTCGGGCTGCTCTTTGCGATCCACCCCGAGCAGCTTGCGTCGATTCTCATTCTCGCGCTTGCGATCTCGCTGATCGTCAGCGGCGTGATGAAGCTGCAATACGCAATCGATTTCGCGCGGCTGCACATCCGCGTCTGGTGGCTTCAGCTGCTCTCCGCCGCCGCGCTGATCGTTCTCGGCATCGTTGCGCTTGCAAATCCGTTTGAAACCGCATCCGCGCTGATGGTTTACACCGGCATTTCCATTGCCTGCGGCGCGATTTGGGACCTTGTTTCCATCCTTTGGCTCGGCAAGCAGATCGATAAAGCCGCCGCGCTGCTGAAAGACCGCGGCGCACAGGCGGACGCAATCGACGTGGACTACGAAGACGTTAACTAAACCGCACAAAAGAAGAACGGAAGTCCTTGGGCACCCAAGGACTTCCGTTCTTCTTTTATAATCCGCGCAGCTTTCTGCCCTTTTCATCCAGCGCTTTCACCGAGCGCCGGTACTCTACGGGCGACATCCCCGTAAAGCGGTGGAACTGGCTGCTGAAATAGTAGATATTTTCATAGCCGAGCGTTTCCGCAATCTGCGATACGTTCTGCTCGCTTGAGCGCAGCAGCTCTTTTGCGCGCGACGTGCGCAGGCGGAGAAAATAATGGATTGCGCCGCAGTTGGCATATTCCGAAAACAGCTTCTTCAGATACGACTGGCTCACGTGGAACTCATCCGCCAGACGCTTGAGCGTGATCTTTTCGGAAAGATGCAGCAGCATATATTCCCGAATTTCCTCAAGGCGCGAATTCGTGCCGATTTTCTGCTCGGCAGGGGCGGTGGATTCCGGGCGGCGAATCAGCGAAATGAGCAACATCGAAAGATTCATGCAGATCATCTGCTGTGCGCCGGTCGGCTCGTTTTCGGCAGCGGTAAGGGTATTATCATAGGGATCATCCAGGGGCGAAGCGAACGCGCAGCGGCTTTCCGAAAGAATGCCCGAAAGGAACTGCTTTTCCATTTCATTGATGAAATAGCGGTTTCCCACAAGGCGCTCCATCGCCGGCGAATGGCATTCGAACGAAACGATCATCACGTTCGGCGCAACCGCGCCGTTTGAGCGGATGTTGTGCCACTCGTTCGGTTTATGGAAGATCGCCTCGCCGCGGTAGAGGGAAAACTCCTTATCCTCCGCCGTGATG
Source organism: Oscillospiraceae bacterium (assembly GCA_017445385.1). GTDB lineage: Bacteria > Bacillota > Clostridia > Oscillospirales > Oscillospiraceae > RGIG3566. The sequence goes on along the minus strand of JAFSUG010000004.1, from coordinate 8,267 downwards.
ATTACTTCCCCTTTATCCACGTATACAAGCTCCCAAAAATCATGCGATTCTCCGGGGAAGGTATAGTTCGGGGAAAATTCAAAATAATGAACGGAACAAAGACGACGGATCGTAACCGTCTGCTTCAGTGCAACACCCTCGATCTGCATCGCATTTCACCTCGCAAAAAGTATAACACAAGTGATCTGATATTGTAAATGCAATTTGGCTTATCTTATAAATAACGCGTCCGCTTTTCGATTTTTTCGTCTGATTTCGCGCCGTATAATGAAACCAACTTAAATTGGGAGTGACCTGCAATGAAACTTGAAATCCTCAAAAACGCAAAAGAAGTTGCCGTTCGCGCGAAAGAAATCGTCGGCGGCGCGATCACGGAAAACCCGGAGCTTGTGCTCGGACTGCCCACCGGCTCTACCCCGGAGGGGCTTTACCGCGAGCTTTCCGCAAGCACGCTCGATTTTTCCCGCGTAAAGACGTTCAATCTCGATGAGTATTATCCCATGCAGCCGACCGATCCGCAGTCGTACCGCTATTTCATGAATTCGCATCTGTTCAACAACGTGAATCTGGATATGGCAAACACGCACGTGCCCGATGGCACGGCAGCCGATCCCGATGCGGCATGCACAAAGTATGAAGAAATGATCCGCGAAGCCGGCGGCGTTGATCTGCAGGTTCTCGGCGTTGGCCGCAACGGGCATATCGGCTTCAACGAGCCGGGCACTCCCTTCGATTCGCCTACGCATAAAACGACCTTGACCGCAAACACGATCGAAGCAAACGCAAGATTCTTCCGCGATAAGACGGAGGTTCCCGCGCATGCGCTCACAATGGGCATCGGAACGATCCTGCGCGCAAAAAAGATTCTCATTCTGATTACCGGCGCGGATAAGCACGAGGCGCTTCGCAGCCTGCTCAAGGGCAAGATCGATGAAGCATGGCCTGTTACCGCACTGCTGAAGCATGACGATGTGATCGTCCTTTGCGACACTGCGGCTTACAACAAGTATTATATCGGTATCGACGTTGGCGGCACGAAGATCAAAGCCGGTGTTGTTTCCGATTTCGGCGAAGTTTTAGAGGAGACCTCCGAGCCAACCGAAAAAAGCGGCACGGAAGCGCATCTGCAGCAAATTGCGCGGCTGATTGCCGATTTTGCGCAGCGCTATGCGGTAACTGCCGCCGGCATCGGGCTTCCCGGCGTAATCGTTTCGGAAGCCGGACAGGTTGTAAATTGCTGCAACCTTCCCCTCTCCGGCGTCAACATTGTAAATGAGCTGAAAAAGCGCGTGGGCGTTTCCGTCCGCATTGATAACGACGCGAACTGCGCCGTTATGGCGGAGCGCGAATTCGGCGCGGCAAAGGATTGCGACAACGTCGTAATGCTCACGATCGGAACGGGTATCGGCAGCGGCACGATCCTTGACGGCAAGCTGCACCGCGGCAAAAACGGCGGCGGAGAGCTCGGTCACATGATTACCCATGCCGGCGGAAAGCCCTGCGCCTGCGGTCAAAAAGGCTGCTTTGAGCAGTACGCCTCCGCAAGCTCGCTTTCCCGCGCAGTGAAAGAAGCCGCGGAAAAGAACCCGGAAAGCGTCCTTGTCGCAAAGCTCAAGGAAGTCGGTCCCTGCGAGGCAGTTTTCGCAGCGGCGGAAGACGGCTGCACGCTTTCCAAGGAACTTCTCAGCAACTATTTTGACGAACTGGCAACGGGACTGAAATGCGTTTGCAACGCATTCGGTCCGGATATCATCGTCCTCAGCGGCGGCATCACCGCCCAGGGCGACCGCTTCCTCAATGAGATCAAATCGCGCATGGCCGGCGAAACGGAGGTTCGTCTTTCCGGGCTGCAAAAACGCGCAGGCATCATCGGCGCCGCCATGCTCTGCCGGGAGGATTCCTGATATGCGCTTTCGCAACGGACGGCTCTTTCTGCCGGACGGGCAATTTCACGAAGGCGGCTTCCGCATTGAAAACGGACGGTTTGCAGAGATCGAACTCGGCGCCTCGGAAGGCGAAGATCTGCACGGAATGCTTGTGATCCCCGGTCTTGTGGATATCCACCACCACGGCAATTCCGGCAAAGACTTCTCCGATGGCGATGCTGCCGGGCTGGAAGTAATTGCACGGTACCTTGCATCACGCGGCGTTACGTCGTTTTGTCCAACGTCCATGTCTCTGCCGTTTGAAACGCTGAAAACCGTGTTTGCCTCGGCAGACGCGCTGAAAAAGCGTCCGAAACCGGACTGCGCGAACGTTGCCGGCATTCACATGGAAGGACCTTACGTGAATCCCGTGAAAGCCGGCGCGCAGAACCCAGCGTATCTGCGGCTGCCCTCCGCCGAGGAGTTTCATGCGCTGCAAACCCTCTGCGGCGATCTGGTGCGGATCGTTTCCATCGCCCCGGAGCTGGAGGGTGCGCTTGCGTTTACGAAAAGCGCGAACTGCACCGTATCTGCGACGCATACAAACGCCACCTACGAAGAGGCCTCAGCCTTTTTCGATGCAGGCGGCAGGCATATCACGCATCTGTATAACGCAATGCCGCCCCTGCACCACCGCAGCCCCGGCGTGATCGGCGCAGGCATGGAGCGCGATTTCGTAACGGCGGAGCTGATCTGCGACGGCTACCACGTGCATCCATCGTCCGTCCGCGCGGCATTCCGGCTTTTCCCGAACCGCATTTGTCTGATCTCCGACGCGCTGCGCTGCTGCGCGATGCCAAACGGCGCTTATGAGCTGAGCGGACAGACCGTAACCGTTACCGACGGCGTAGCGCGGCTGCGCGACGGCACAATCGCAGGCGCGGCCTCCGACCTGCTGACCGATCTGCAAAACGCGGTATCGTTCGGCATTCCGGTAGAGCAGGCAATCCTCGCCGCAACCGCAACGCCTGCCAAGGCAATCGGCTTATCCGGCGAGATCGGATGCATCGCCGCAGGCGCGCGCGCAGACTTCCTGATTATGGACGATGCGCTGCAGCTGCGAACGGTTTATTTGCAAGGCGCGGCAATCTAATCTACCGCTTTACAGTTTTTTCATCATGTGATATAATTCGAAATGGGAGTGATTTTATGAAAAAGGTAACATTTGCAATTCTCGGCGTTGGTAACCGCGGCAAGAACTACGCATACCGTCTCAGCACGAAGGAAGGTGCCGAGGTCGTTGCGATCGCGGACAACCGCCCCGTGCGCACGGAAGCAACGAACGCTTTCCTGCATCTGCCGCCCGAGCGTGTTTTCTCCAGCGGCGAGGAGATGCTCAAGCAGCCGAAAATGGCGGACATCATGATCATCGCCTCGCAGGACAAGCAGCATCTTGCGCATTCCATTGCCGCAATGGAAAAGGGCTACGACCTCGTTCTCGAAAAACCGATCGCCGACAACATGGAAGACTGCCGCAAAATCGTGGAAACAGCGCATAAGTATAATCGCCGCATCATCGTTTGCCACGTTCTGCGCTATACGATCTTCTATCAGCACATCAAGAAAATGCTCGATGACGGCGTGATCGGCAAGGTTGAATCCATTGAAGCAACCGAGCAGGTCGGCTACCACCACTTCTGCCACAGCTTCGTGCGCGGCAACTGGCACAACAGCAAGACCTCCAGCCCGATGATCCTTGCAAAATCCTGCCATGACCTTGATCTGTTTCTGTGGCTCACCGGCAGAACCTGCAAAAAAATCACATCCTTCGGCTCGCTGGACTTCTTCAATAAGGAGCATTGCCCGGAAGGCGCGCCTGCGCGCTGCTCGGACGGCTGCCCGGTTGAGGATTGCCCGGCAAACGCAGTGAAGTATTATCTTTCCCGTATCCCCCAGTGGCCGGCAACGGTCCTGCATCCCGAACCCACCGAAGAGAACATCATGGAGTGCCTCCGCACCACCGATTACGGCCGCTGCATCTATCAGATGGACAACGACGTTGTTGACCATGAAGTCGTCAATATGCTGATGGACGACGGCTGCACGATCAGCTTCACGATGACCGGCTTCACAAGCCGCCAGTCGCGCTGGATTCACATTTTCGGCACAAAGGGCGATATCGTGGGCGAGATGAAAGAGATGAAGTTCACGCTGCGCCTGTTCGGTCAGCCGGAGCAGGAATTCGACCTCTCCCCGCTCTACACCGATACAACCGGTCATGGCGGCGGCGACGGCAGAATGCTCGACGATGTGATCAAGCTCTATCAGGGCGTCGACTTTGATACAAGCTCCATCACCGTGATCGACCGTTCCACCGAAAGCCACTACCTCGCCTTCGCGGCGGAGTATTCCCGTACGCACGGCGGCGAAACCGTAGACGTGGAAGAATTCTGCAAATAAAATACAGAAAAAAAACACCGAGGAACAGTTGTTCCCCGGTGTTTTTGTTTACAGTCTTTCGCTAAACGCTGCAATCTGCGCGTCCTTATCCTGCGAGGGCTTCCCTTTCGGATCGCGGAATACCGCCGTCGCTTCGAGCTTCTCTGCGCCGATCAGCGCGCGCAGCTTCTCAATCGCCTTTTCGCCGCCTGCGCCGCTCTGGCAGGCAAATGCGGCGATTTTCTTGCTTTTCAGCGCTGCGAGATTTTCTTCGATAAAAGTCCGCAGAGGCGGCGTAAACGTCCCTGCCCAGACAGGGAATCCGAAAACGATCTGCTCATATTCGTCAAGGTTCGCGTCGATCAGTTCCAGCTCCGGTTTCTCCGCCATCAGCGCGCTTTTTCCGCCCCAAAGGAATTTGGAAAAGCCCTTATCGCTGTACGCCTTCTTCGGCACAAGTTGCAGCGTATCCGCCCCGATCGCCTGCGCGATCTTGTCCGCCGCGTACTTTGTGTTCCCCTCCAGGGAGTAGTAAACAATCAAGGTTTTCATTGCAATTTCCTCCTCTCTGCGTGTATGTTTGTCTAAACCTGCGCTATTAACACGGCGAAATCTTATTGTCAATGCTATTCGTGATACAGCCCCAAAGCAATTAAGCGTTCCGTTTCAGCCTGCCACTTTTCCCCAGCAAATACACCGCTCTCTCTTTCTTGCGGTGGATCATCTATTTCGGCGCAGTTTTCCCAATAGCCCTCGGCAAAGATATCATAATAAGCGTGCGCACTTACCTGATCGTACTTTTGAAACAGCACATAATAGCAGACAGACCGTTTGCCGTCATCCTGCGCTTTGGCTGCTCGAAAGCATACAGAAGAATCCGAAGAAAAAAGATCGTCAATTTTGATCCCATGCTCGGATGACGGGTTAACCAGAATCTCTTCCGAAACAGTGTCGAGATCTGTTCGCAATTCTATGATCGTATCTCCGCCGTATGAATGATATGCAGAGGGGAAGATCGCGTTGGCGTCGCCTGTAAGAATGACAGGACCCATCGACCTCGCCCCTGCACGGTAAAAGCACAGATCGCAAACAGGCCGTTTACTAACCTGCGTCAGCGCAGAACCGTTGGCCTGATACAGGCCGGACAGCCCATAATAATAACGTGGCGAAGCGAACCTGGAAGTCCCGTCCGGCGTTAAAGTAACGTAATCCAAGCCGTCCTTCTCCACGGGTATCTCATATTGATTGATCAACTCACAGCCGGTCGAATAATAGGCAATGTAAGTGGCAGTCCCTGCATCGTTATACCAACTGAACAGGAAACCGGGTTCATAAGTAAAGATTCTTTTTGCCTGTGCAGGTAAGTCGCGCAGCGTTCCGGCAAGGCAGGCGGTTCCATCTTTCATGGAAACCGTCATGGCATTCCACGTCACGTAGCACACGTCTCCGCGCAGAAAATCGCAGCCATTTGCGTATTCGCCATAGGTGATACCGAGCCTGTCTGCCAGAGCAAACGGCGCATCCCATGTGAAATCTGCGGGGTCTGTGTATTGCAGCGTCCGAAGCAAAAAGGTCAGATACTGCTCTGCCGAAACCGCGTTACTCCCTGAAAAGCGAGAGGTCGATGTTCCGAGCGTGATTTTATGGTGATAGGCATAGCCCACATATGGACTTGCCCAATCCGAGACATCCTCAAACGGAATATCCCAGGCTCCTTCCAGCGCGTCTTTTTCAGCGCCGATCAGTCTGACGATGACTGTGATCGCTTCCTCGCGCGTAATCGGACGTCCCAATTGGTATAGAGGCTGGCCGGCACTGTCCTGACCGATTCCGTTGATGATCCCCATGGAATGCAGACACTCCGCAGAGCACCAAGCCTGATCATCCGTCGCTCCGGCTGCCGCCGGCGCAGCGGCAAGTGCGCCGACCGTGAGCAGTAGGCTCATCGCAAGCAGAAGCAGCAATCCCAAAAGCGATCGTTTGAATCTCATACATATACACCTCGATTGATTATTCCTTATCATAATTCTATCAATTTAGTTGGTGAAACACAACCGCCTTTGAATGATTCCATGATTTGTCTTGCGTGCAGGCGAACTATAAAGGAAGACGGACTTTGTACGAGTGGTCTACGGGCTGAATGAAATCAGCGGCTTTGCGCCGTTAGAAACAAACGTTTTCGGAAACAGTTACTGAAAACTCCAGAAGCCTGTACCCGTTTCCGGATCGAACTGCCGCCGGATCGTTCCGCCTACAACAGGTCGTAATTCAATTTCCGCCGTGTACAGGACGGTGATAGACTTCATATGCCCGGCTGCAACGCAGTGCTGCTCGCCTTGTTTATAGGAAAGCAATGCGTGTGTATGGTGGGATAGCTCACCGCGGTCATCGGTGATTACATTGCCCGAAAGCGATACAAGCTCCAGCATTCCGCGGAGCGTCTGCGTTTCAAACGCCTTGCGCTCCGGCAAAAACGTCTGAACCTGCGCTTCGCTGCAGCCGCCGATCCCACTAAACACAGCGGAAGAGATTCCCTCTTTTCTGCAAACTTCCAAAATAGAGGCTATAATTTCATCGCCTTTGTCCATGCGGATATATACGGTATTGCTATATTTTCTGTATTCCATAAGATCACCCATTCCAGCCTTAGTTGTGCGTATTATAGCACAACAGTCGGTATTTATCTATCTGCCGTAATACTTTTCGACGCCTCCATAGCCGATTATCAGCTTGTTCTCTCTCGTTTTCTTGATGAAATTATCGAGCCGCTTTCTGAATTCTTCCGGGCGCTTTCTTGCCGCGTCTATGTAAGCGATACGAATTCTTCGATACGGTTCGGAAAACGTTTGATAATTCTTCCATGCGATATCGTCTTGACGGATTGCATCAAGAATATCCTCCGGAAACACAAACGGCTTTTTTATAATCTCTTCAACGGATGTCCTGACTTTCGGATGGATCAGTCCACACGAATCAAGATAAATCAATCGCTCGATATTCGGTTGCGAATATCCGCTGCCTTTTTTGCGCGGAGTAAAACGCCGCAGCTGATGGGACTCGTCAAGTGTTCCGGCTCGTCCGTCGATCCATCCGAAGCAAAGCGCCTCTTCCACTGCATCGTTGTATGATACGCCTTTCTCTCCGGACGAAACAGTCGGAAACACAAACCATATTTCACTTTCCGTTTCAAAATGCTTCGATAGCCATTCACGCCACTGTAGGCGATCGGTATAAAATACGTGCATTTTCTCGCTCATATCATCACCACGCAAATCCTGATTTGTCCATTTCTATTTGTGTATTATAGCATAAAAGGATAAGCGTCTCAATCTGTCCAAAAGTACCGACTTGCGCGGTGTGTTATGCTAACACGACTGTCGCCAAGAGCCGCCTTTCGAGTCCAACAGATAATTCTGAATGTAAAACAAAGCACCGTCCGGATGGACGATGCTTTGTTTTGGCTCCCCCTGTTGGACTCGAACCAACGACACACGGATTAACAGTCCGTCGCTCTACCGACTGAGCTAAGGAGGAATATATATGTTGGCACTACCTATTTTCCCGGTCAGTCACCCGACAAGTATCTTCGGCGAAAGTGAGCTTAACTTCTGTGTTCGGTATGGGAACAGGTGGACCCTCACCCCAATCAGCACCAACTTATATACTATTCAATTGTGCGCGCTTAAGAAGTGGTGACCCGTACCGGATTCGAACCGATGTTAACGGCGTGAGAGGCCGCTGTCTTAGCCACTTGACCAACGGGCCATGCGCGCTTCTATATCAAAGTGCGAAGCACTTCAATAAACTGGTGCACCTTCACGGACTCGAACCGGGGACCCACTGATTAAGAGTCAGTTGCTCTACCAACTGAGCTAAAGGTGCATTTCGTCAGGACAAACTTCATATCGCTCATTTCCGGGCAAGCCCGAAAAATCGCTCATTTCGTTGTCCTTCCTCTCCTCG
>JAFSUG010000017.1 GCA_017445385.1 Oscillospiraceae bacterium | reverse complement strand
AAGTTCGTCGGTCAGGTTTACGTTCTGAGCAAGGACGAAGGCGGCCGTCACACTCCGTTCTTCAACAACTATCGTCCGCAGTTCTATTTCCGTACCACTGACGTTACCGGCATCATCACGCTGCCCGAAGGCACTGAGATGTGCATGCCCGGCGATAACGTCGACATGAAGGTTGAGCTGATCACCCCGATCGCTATCGAAAAGGGTCTCCGCTTCGCTATTCGTGAGGGCGGCCGTACTGTCGGTTCCGGTGTTGTCATCGAAGTCGAAGAGTAATTTCCAAACCCTAAAAAAGGTGCAGCTTGCTGCACCTTTTTTCAGTATCCAAGGAGGTTTTTATGGCTGCATTGAATCATGCGCAATATCGGCAGGCGCGTTTTGAGGTTGACCTGTCAAATGGCGAGCTGACCGCCGCCGCGTATAACGCGATCATCGGTCTTGTTGTGATCTGGGGCATGGTGCTAAACTTCGTGATGGCGCGATTCTTCATGCCGGAGATCCTCTCGCTCTCGCCGATCGCCACGCTGATTATTTATTTTGTCGGCAGCATCGGCGGTATGCTCGTCGTTTATAAATCAAAAAGCGCCGTTATCAGCTTTGTGGGCTTTACGGTGCTTGCCGCCGCGATGGGTCTGATCCTGACCTATTACGTTACCGCATTCACGGCCGCGTCCGTCAGCAACGCGTTTCTCATCACGATGCTTGTTTCCGCGCTGATGATCGCGCTCGCGGTCACGTTCCCGCAGTTCTTTATCGGCATTGGTAGGATACTCATGATCTCGCTGCTCGTCGGCATAGTGCTGAGCGTGCTTGCCATGCTGCTCCTTCCGCAGGCGTTTACGATTCTCGATGCGGGTATCGCGCTGATTTTCTCCGGCTTTATCGGCTTCGACTGGGCGCGTGCGCAGCAGTATCCGAAGACCGTGGATAACGCAGTGGACAGCGCCGCGGATATTTACGTCGACGTCGTCAACCTCTTCATCCGCATTCTCAGCATCTTCGGCCATTCGTCCTCGAAGGACTAAGCAAAGAAAAAACCCCGTGTCGGCATTGCCGATGCGGGATTTTTTCTTGCAAACTTTCACATGGTATTGTAAACTAAAATAGCACGGATATTCCCATTCAGGCATAGCATGGCAAAAGGGGAGTTCCGTATGATGATTTTGCTGATTTTCGCCGCGTTCGGCGTATGTTCGCTGCTGCTGGCAATTGCCGCAGGTCTGCTGTTGCCGCTGCGAGATCGGGAGCTGTCGCTCATCTACCGTGTCGGCGACGGAGCCGCGCTGGAGCAGCGCGTCCGCGCCTATCGGCTGCTGCTGCTGCTGGGGCTTCTTGACGTGCCGCTTACGCTGGATTTGCGCGATGCTTCGCCGCAGGCGCGGCAGCTTGCCGAAACGTTTGCGGCGATTTACGATTTCAAACTATCAGGTGGAGAGAAATGACGGAAGAGCTTGAAATTTTACAGGGCGTCGTGCAGTCGGTCACGTTCCAGAATCCGGAAAACGGCTATACGATCCTGCGCCTTGCAAGTGAAGAGTGCGGACCTGTCACTGTTGTTGGAACGATCCCGATGGCGGTTGCCGGCGAGCGCCTGATGGTCACGGGCAAGTGGATCACGCACCCAACCTACGGCAAGCAGTTTGAGGCGGAGTTTTTAGAGCGCCTTATGCCTGCGGAAACGGATGAGATCCTTGCGTTTTTGTCTTCCCGCGCCGTTAAGGGCATCGGACCGGCAACGGCGAAAAAGCTCGTGGATGCGTTCGGCGCAAGAACACTCGACGTTCTGGAAAACCACCCGGAGGAGCTTGCCTTGGTGGAAGGCTTTTCGCGCAAAAAAGCCTTTGCCGCCGGCGCGGAATTTCGCCGGCAGGTTTCCGTTCGCCGCCTGATCGAGTTTCTCTCGGCGCATCAGCTTCCGGCGGATCTTGCCGTCCGCCTCTACCGCTCCTATGGCGATGCCGCGCTTGATGCGATCCGCGAAGATCCCTATCTGATGGCGGATCCGCTTTTCGGCGCGCCGTTTTCCGCAGTGGACAACTTTGCAATGGAGCTCGGCGTTGCCGCCGATGACGACAGCCGCGTGGAAGCAGGCGTTCTGTTTGAGCTTTCGCATAACCTCGGCAACGGTCACGTTTTTATCCCGTGGGACAAGCTAACGTCCGTCACTTCTCGACTGCTCGATCTGCCGCCCGATACGGTAGAGGCAGGCATGGACCGCCTCTGCGAGCAGGAACGCATGACCTCCGATACGCTCATCGGCAGAACGCTCTGCTATCTGCCGGAATGGCATGATGCGGAAACGTTCGTTGCAGAGCGACTCAAATCGCTTTCCGAAATCTCGGACAAGCCGGCAAAGAATCTTGATGCGCTGCTTGAGAAAATTTCAAGCCGCCTTTCCGTTTCCTACGCGCCGGATCAGTCGGCTGCGATCCGTGCCGCCGCAACGAGCCGTCTGCTCACCGTAACCGGCGGCCCCGGCACCGGCAAAACAACGACCATGGCAGGCATTTTGGAGCTTTATGATATTTTAGGCATCGAAACGCTGCTTGCCGCGCCCACAGGCCGCGCAGCAAAGCGTTTAACGGAGCTCACAGGCAGGGAGGCTGCTACGATCCATCGCCTTCTGCAGAGCCAGTATGATCCCGAGAGCGGCAGCATGCTTTTCATCCATGATGAAACCGAGCCGCTCCAGGCTGACGCGATCATCATTGATGAAGCGTCCATGATGGATCTGATGCTGATGAGCGCGCTGCTGCGCGCGATGAAGCCGCATTGCCGCTTAATTCTCGTGGGCGATCCGGATCAGCTTCCAAGCGTCGGCGCAGGGAACGTCTTATCCGATATCCTGCGCAGCGGCGTCGGCGTATCGGTGCGCCTAACGGAGATTTTCCGCCAGGCGCAGCAGAGCCTCATCGTTATGAACGCGCATGCGATCAACGGCGGTGAAATGCCGAACCTCTCTGCAACCGACCGTGACTTTTTCTTCCTCCGCCGCATGAGCGGCGAAGCCGTCGCGCAGACGATCCGCGATCTCTGCGCCGTCCGTTTGCCGGGGAAGATGGGGATTGCGCCGGAAGAAATTCAAGTGCTTTCACCAACGCGCAAGGGCGCTGCCGGAACGGGCGAGCTGAACCGTGTTTTGCAGGCTGCGCTCAATCCGAAAACGCCGCAAAAGCGCGAGAAAATCTACGGTGCGTATACCTACCGCGAGGGTGACCGCGTCATGCAGATCCGCAATAACTATGATCTGCCGTGGCGCTATGCGGAGCAAGCCGGCAGCGGAACCGGCATCTTTAACGGTGAGATCGGGCTGATTGAAGCAATCGACCCTTCAACCGATACGATTACCATTCGTTATGACGATAAGCTCGCCGAATACGGAACCGATCAGCTTTCGGAGCTGGAGCCTGCCTACGCGATGACCGTTCATAAAAGCCAGGGCAGCGAATATCGCGCCGTTGTGCTTTCGGCGTTTGGCGCATCGCCGCTGCTGCTTACGCGCAGCGTGCTCTATACAGCCGTAACGCGCGCAAGAGAGCTGCTTATCATCGTCGGCAGCGAAGATACGATTGCCGCAATGGTGCAAAATGATAAGCAGCAGCGCCGCTACAGCGGCTTAAAGCTGCGCCTTGAGGACGTATAATGCGAATACTGGATTTGTTTTTTCCGCCGCGCTGTGTGCTTTGCCATTCATTTCTGAAAAGCAGCAGCGAGACGATCTGCAGCGATTGCAGTAAATGGGTGCTGCATCAGAAACCCATTGTAAAGAAGCTGCGCTATCTGGATTGGGCGGCTGCGCCGCTTGCGTATGAAGAACCCGTGCGCGGCTCGATCCACCGCTTCAAATTCGGCGGCAGAGAACCCTACGCCGCCGTGTATGCCGATTGGATCGCAGCGTGTGTACAGTCGCGCGATACGGCGTTTGACCTTGTAACGTTCGCGCCTGTCAGCTGCCAAAGAAAGCGCCGCCGCGGCTATGACCAGGCGGAGCTGCTCTGCCGCGAGATTTCCCGGCTTTTGCAGCTGCCGCTTGCGCGAACGCTCGAGAAAACACGCAATAATCCCAAGCAATCGCGGACGACATCCGTTCAGTCCAGAAGGGCAAACGTGCTTGGCGTTTACCGCGCGGTGGACGCATCGCGGTTTTCCGGCAAAAGCATTTTGCTGATTGATGACGTTATTACAACCGGAGCTACTGCGGAGGAGTGCGCAAGAGTGCTGCTCACCGCAGGCGCGGCTTCGGTATCCTGCGCGGCGATTGCCGCGGTAAAATAGGGAAGAGGGAGAAAGCTATGATTCGTTTTTCCAGAGACCTCGGAATCGATCTCGGCACGGCGAACGTGCTGATCTATGCGGAGGGCAAAGGCATCGTCCTGCGCGAGCCGGCGGTTGTTGCCGTTGATAAGAACGATGGTAAGGTGATCCGCGCCGGCAGCGACGCGCACCGGCTGATGGGCAGAACGCCCGGCAACGTCGAGGCTGTCCGCCCGATGCGCAACGGCGTGATCTCCGATTATGATATGACGGAAAAGCTCTTTTCCGCGCTGCTGCGGAAGGTGGTTGGCTATTCGCTTGTGAAGCCGCGCGTCATAATCAGCGTGCCGAGCGGCATCACGGAGGTGGAAGAGCGCGCCATAATCCAGGCTGCGCTGGAAGCCGGCGCGAGAAAGGCTTACCTGATCGAAGAGCCGCTTGCAGCCGCGCTCGGCGCAGGGCTTGACGTTTCCGAGGCAAAAGGCAGAATGATCGTGAATATCGGCGGCGGCATTACAGACGTTGCCGTGCTTTCGATGAATAATGTTGCAACCTCTTCTTCAATCCGCTCCGGCGGCGACAGCTTCGATGGTGCAGTGCTGCAGTATCTGCGCAAGCATTATAATCTGCTGATCGGCGAGAGCGCGGCGGAGGAGATCAAAATCGCAATCGGCGGTGTAACAGAGCGATCCGAACCGCTTTCGATGCAGATCAAAGGCCGCGACCTCAAAACGGGACTTCCCAGAGAGGAAACGATTACCTCGGAGGAGCTTTTGGAGCTGTTTAAGCGCACGGCGCGTCCAATCCTCGATGAAATTCTCTCCGTTTTGGAGCAGACCGCGCCGGAGCTCGTTTCCGATCTGACGGAAACCGGCATTGTTCTAACCGGCGGCGGCAGCCAGCTCTACGGGCTTTCAGAGCTGATCGCGCAGCGCACGGAGCTTCCGTGCCGCGTTGCCGATGATCCGGATAGCTGCGTTGCGCTCGGCTGCGGCAAGAGCCTTGCGTGGCTTTCCACGATGCAGGAAGGTCCGATCAACCTTGCCAGAAGGAAACTGATGCAGGAGCTTTAATATGAAAATCATACACATGATCTCCGGCGGCGACGTCGGCGGCGCAAAAACCCACGTACTCAGTCTGCTTGCCGGACTTTCCAAAACGGAGCAGGCGCGCCTTGTCTGCTTTACAGAGGGTGATTTCGCCAAGGAAGCGCGGGAGCTGGGCATCGATACGCTTGTCCTTGAAGAGGGACTGACTTCCGTCGTTCGAAAGCTCCGGCGCATGATTCGGGACGAGGGCTTTGAAATCGTCCACTGCCACGGCTCGCGCGCGAATATGATCGGCTCGCTCCTGCGAAAGACGATCTCCGCACCCGTTATTACAACCGTTCACAGCGACTACCGCCTCGATTACCTCGGCAGACCGCTCGGCAGGCTGGTTTACGGCACGATCAACACCGTTTCGCTGCGTTTTCTCAGCTATTACGTCGGTGTTTCCGATGCAATGTGTGATTTGCTCATTTCGCGCGGCTTCGATCCGCAGCGGATGTTTTCGATCTATAACGGCGTTGATTTTTCGCCGCGCACGCCATCGCTTGACCGCGCCGAATATCTCGAGTCGGTCGGCCATGCGGATTGGCAGAGCTGCGTTGTCTGCGGCATCGCCGCCCGGTTTTCCGCCGTTAAGGACGTTGCAACGCTCATCCGCGGCTTTGCCCTTGCGGTGAAGGACTGCCCGAATCTGCGCCTTCTGATCGCAGGCGACGGCGAGCAGCGCAAGGAGCTGGAATCGCTTGCCGCGCAGCTTTGCCCGGAGGAAACTTACTGCTTTGCCGGCTGGGTCAGCGATATGGACAGTTTCTATAACGCGCTCGACATCAATACGCTCACCTCGCTCTCCGAAACGTTCCCCTATGCGCTTACGGAGGGCGCAAGGATGCGCTGCGCAACGATTGCTTCCAACGTCGGCGGCGTGCCGTATCTGATTGAAGACGGCGTATGCGGCATGCTCTTTGCGGCAACGGATGAAAAAATGCTCGCGTCGCACCTGAAAACGCTTGCTTCGGATGAAGCGCTCAGAAATAAACTCGGCGATGCGCTGTACGAAAAAGCGTCGCGCGATTTCTCCGTGGACGCAACCGTTCGGCGGCAGATCGAGATTTATCAGACGATCCTGCGCCGCAGCGTGCGCAAGCGCAAGCGCGACGGCGTTTTGATCTGCGGCGCTTACGGCCGCGGCAACGCCGGCGACGACGCCATTTTGGAAGCGATCGTCGGGCAGATGCGCAGCATCGATCCCAATATTCCGCTCTACGTGCTTTCGAGAACGCCGAAGCAGACGAGCGCGCGCCATCGCGTGGGCTCTGTGTATACGTTCCGCTTCCTGCACTTCTGCCGCGTCGCGCGGAAAACCGCGCTGTATATAAACGGCGGCGGCAGCCTAATTCAGGACGTTACCTCCAGCCGCTCGCTTTGGTATTATCTGCTCAATATCTGGGCGGCGAAGAAGCTCGGCAACCGCGTTTTGATGTACGGCTGCGGCATCGGCCCTGTTCACCGCGCATCGAATCGCCGCCATGCCGGACGGATTATCGACCGCTGCGCCGACGTGATTACCCTGCGCGATAACTTCTCCATGGAGGAGATTCGCCGCATGAATATTACAAAGCCGGAAGTGCATCTCACAGCAGATCCTGCGTTTTTGCTTACCGGCGCGCCGGAAGATGCCGCCAATGCCTTCTTGCAGCGCTATGGCATCGAGCGCGGCGAAGAAATCGCCTTCTTTGCCATCCGCGGCTGGCGCGGCATGGAGGCGGCTGCGCCGGCGATTGCCGAAGCCGCGAAAAAAACCGCGGCGGAGCACGGCTTGCGCCCGGTGTTCCTTGCGATGGAGCCGCATTCCGATCTTGCGATTTGCCGGCTGTGCGCAGAGCTTTGCGGCGAAAAGTCGGTGGTGCTCTCATCGCCGGACAGCAGCTCGCTGCTGATTGCGCTGATGCGCAGAGCAAGCCTCGTTGTGGCAATGCGGCTGCATGCGCTCGTGTTTGCTGCCGCCGTCGGCACGCCGCTCACGGGCATTTCCTACGATCCCAAGGTTACTGCCTTCCTCGATTATCTCGGCAGGGAGGCATGTCCGTCCGTTGAAAGCGTTACGGCGGAGCGGCTGCTTTCGGATATTGATTTCGCGCTTTCCGCTGCGGATCAGGCGGCGGAAAAGGCGGAGGAGCTTCGCTGCCGCAGCGCGGAAAATCAGGCGCTTGCAAAAAGAATGCTGGAGGCGTAACTATGAAACAAATCGTCTGTATGGCAACCTCGCCATGGTACCCGATCCCAACGCGCAAGCAGCAGGTTATGAGCCGCATCGAGGATGCGGAGATTCTCTATTTTGACCCGTCCGTAACCTATCTTGCGCCGCTGAAGGATAAAGCCGCGAAGAAGCAGCTTTCGGCGTATCGGAAAGAAGGCGTGCATCCGCAGGAGAATATCACCGTTTATGCGCTGCCGCCGGTTCTGCCGTTTTTCAGCCGTTTTCGCTGGATCAATCGCATCAATCAGCGCAAAATCGCGCGCTTCGTTTCAAAGAAAATGCGCGAACACGGCTTCGAAAACGCAACGCTCTGGGTCTATTCGCCCGTAACGTGCGATTGCGTGGACCGTATCGACCACAGCGCCCTTGTTTATGACTGTGTGGATCGCCACAGCGCCTACGGCGGACAGATGTCTCCGGCGGTTGTGGATCGGATGGAAGAAGACCTTGCGAAAAAGTGCGATTTCGTGTTTGCAACCGCGATCGGGCTTGCCGACCGCTTGGAGCAGTTTAACCGCAAAACACGTTTTATCCCGAACGGCGCGAATTTCGAGCGCTTTTCGCAGGCTGCGGAGGCAATGCCTTGCCCGGCGGATATGGCGGATATTCCGCAGCCGATCTTCGGCTTTGTCGGCGCGCTGCAGCCGTGCATTGAATACGGCTACGTCAGCGAAGCGGCAAAGGCGCATCCGGAATGGAGCTTCGTTTTCATCGGCGCGGAAAAGCCCGGCGCGGACCTACTCGATCTCAAAACGCTTCCGAACGTGCATTTCCTCGGTCTCAAACCGAATGAAGAGCTGCCGAAGTACATCTCCAATTTCAGCGCCTGCCTCAACCTCTTTGCCGCAGGCGATCTGAGCAAGGACGTCAGTCCGCTCAAATTCTATGAGTATCTCGCAACAGGCAAACCTGTTGTATCAACGCCGCAGCCGGATCAGATCCTGCAATTTGCGCCGCTGATCGAAATCGCGTCGTCGCCGGCGGCATTTATCGATGCCTGCGCCGATGCGCTGCAAGACACGGACGAAACCCGCAAGCAGCTTCGCATCGAGGAGGGCAGAAAAAGCTCCTGGGATGCGCGCGTGGCGCAAATGTGCGAAACGCTCAAGCAGGAAGGCGTTTGGTCATAAAGATAAAATCCCGATCCGTTTTCGGATCGGGATTTTTCCGTTTTACGCGGTTTGGTAGCCGTTTTTGCAGCAATTGCAGCTCTTATCGGGATCGGTGCAGGCGTTGTTGGAGGCAGGGAAGAACTCATCAACCGGGAACTCCACCTGCGAGAAAATGTCGCAGGCGTCTTCGGCATCGGAAATGCCGGCAACGTCGCTGCATTCCTTGGTCGGTACGCAGTAGTCGAAGCTGGGGATCAGAAGCTGCGTATCGCGCTCCATGCGGATCAGCGAGAACTGACCGATCGTCACGTACAGCCGCTGCTGCTCGCCGCCGAGCACCAGCTCGTCATCGAAGCAGGCGAGGATGCCCTCGGGGATCGTATCGGGGTCAACGTCGCAGCGGCACGCGCTGCTGACTTCCTGGATTTTCGCGGTAAGGATCATCGGATCCACCGCTTCCACAACCGCGCGCGGCGCGGAGCAGCGGACAACGTCCTGCTTGTCGGCGCACGCCTGGCGGCTCGTGAAGACCTTCGCGCAGCCGTCGCCGCCGTAGAGCATGATGCGCTTTGTGAAGATCGCAAGGCCGTAGATCGTAGCCGGGCGTTCGCTTGCGATCGTTGCGTCGCCGGCAACCTTGTAGTAATAGGTGATCGTTACTGCGAAGTACCCTGCGTTATACGCAATCGCTTCCACGGTCGGGTCTACGTAAAGCAGCTCCACCGTGCGGACTCTTGCGCCGGTCGAGCGGTCGAGCAGCGCCTGGGAATCGCGGGTTAAGTATACGCGAAGATCTTCGATGCAGTCTTTATCGCGGCAAGCGTCCATGACCTTGGCAGTGTGGATGCAAACGGCTTCCTTGATGCCGGAGAGGTCACAGGCAGGGCGCGCCTGATTGTTTTCAGCCATCGGATTACCTCCTACGAAATGAATTAAAGCGAATGCTTTCATAACAGTTTATGCAAGCTGCGCCGGATTGTGAAAACAATCGGGAAACGCGCGGTTGCACAGCGCGGTACAACTTCTTTATCGTTTCGCCCCAAAGGTGGAGGGGATGAAATGGAACGATTTGAAATCGTGATTGAGGGCAGGCAACTTCACCTGCCGGCGGCGGATTTCGGCTACGGCGGCGAAACGGGCGTGCTTGCGCTTTGCTTTACAGGCGCGAATCCCGATTGGCGGTATAAGCTGGATCTGCTCAACGAATGGACAGGCGATAAAAACGTCCTTGACCTTGAAAACCGCGGCGGCGTTTTAACGCCTTCGGGGTCGGTTTCTCTGCCGAGCGGCGGCTATCAGCTTCAGCTCCGAACGGTGGGCGAAGCCGTGTGGCACAGCGATCCCGCGCATCTGACCGTGAAAACGCCGATCGACGCGGTTGACGCGTTCGATCCGGCGGAGCCTTCGGAAATGCGACAGCTTGAGCAGCGCGTTACCGATGCGGTGAGCCGCGCGGAGGAAGCGGCGGTCGGTCATGCGCCGAGAATCGGGGAGAACGGCAACTGGCAGCTTTGGGATTATGAAGCAAACGCCTATGCCGATTCCGGGAAATCATCCAAGGGTGATAAAGGTGCGCAGGGCGAAAAGGGCGAGAAAGGCGAGAAAGGCGACAAGGGCGACACGCCCATAATTCCGGATTACATGGATATAATCAATCCGAGCGGTACAGGCGCATTGTCGCTCAACCGCGCGGCAAATTCTACGGTCGGCAGAATGAGCGCGGTGCTAGGAAGCGGCAATACCGCAACGGAGCAATTTGGCATTTCGCTCGGCTATGGCAATCAGAATGACGGTCAAGCCTCTTTGGCGGCAGGATCAAGCAATCAGATCAAGAAGACGAGCGCAACAAATTCGCTGAACACCGTTGCGCTCGGTATGTCGCTGCAGGCGCAGGGCAATGCGCAGATCGTCCTCGGTAAACACAATATGCCGATGGAGGAGCTTGTGGGCGCTTACCCGAAGTATCCGCTTGTTTTCGGATGGGGAACAACGCAGGGAAAGAAAAACATTCTCCTCATGGATAACGAAGGCAATATTGACTTTGCCGGATCAGCGAAAGCAAACGGCGAACCGCTTGCGCCGTATCCCTGCGAAACGATTTCCGGAAGCTCTGCCGAAACGCAGATCGGCGCGGAGGGTGTGTCTGTAAAATCGCTGGAAATCTCCGTTTCACCGAGCTTAGAAGGAAGGGTTTCCGCCGCCCTGACTGTGAACGGAGAAACAACCGCAATCCCGTTTGGCAGAGCAGTCTACGGCGGCACGCTGAACGCGGTGACCGGCGAACTGACGATCACGCACAAAATGACAACGCTTTCACAGATCAGCGGATGGCGGTATCGTTCGGACGGGTATTTTCTTGCCGCGCTGCCCGGCGGTATGTACGGCGTGAGCAGTGTGGGGCAGAAAACAGCGCTTAGCAGCGTCTATGCGCGCGCAAACGGCGGCAGCCACATTATAAACGGTAGCGTGGATTGTGCCTTCACGATTGGCAGTACCGTTCTCACGGCGGATTCGTGCGCAATCGCCGTGCGCGACAGCGCATATTCAAACGTAGCGGCTTGGCTTTCGGCAGTCGGGGATTGTGCGATTGTCTACGAACTTGCGCAGCCGGAAACGGTGCAGCTTACGCCGATGGAGGTGCGCACGGCGCTTGGCGCGAACAGCTTTTCATCTGACGCCGGCGACGTAACCGTAACGCTGCGCGTGGACCCCACGCTTGCGTATAACGAACTGAAAGCCGCGATTATAGCAGCTGCGGAATAAGGAGGAAATAAGATGTTTGATCTGCATAATTTTGTTTGCAAAACGCTGCTTTCCATGAAAGATAGCGAGCCGGAGTACCGCGTGAGAAAGCTTGCGCTTGCGTGGCACGCAAAGGACGTGCTTACGGCGGAAGACCTTGCGGAGATTGATAGCTGGTACGAGAGCGAGGAAACCGCGTGAGCAGCGATATTATCGTGGCGGTTATATCCGGCGTAATCACACTTGCGGGCGTTTTGATTGCCAACCATACCGCCCAGGCGGTAACGGATACAAAGCTGGTAGAGCTGACGCGCGAGGTACGCGAACACAATAACTTCGCAAAGCGCGTGCCGATTTTGGAGGAGCAGATGAAGGCTGTAAACCGCAGAATCAGCGAACTGGAGCGGAAGGGGGCAATCAAATGAAACAGCGTCTTATAAAGCTGCTCAGCGTGAAAAGTATCGTTACAATCGCGCTGACAGCGTCGTTTGCGTATCTTTCCATAAGAGGGGAGATCGGCGCATCGGAGTTTTTAACGATCTTTACAACGGTTATCGCGTTCTACTTCGGAACGCAGGCAACAAGGGAGGAACGCGCGTGAAATTCATCTCGGCGCACGCGCTGAATTATACGGCGGGCAGATCGCGCCCGATCGATCATATCGTGATCCACTATACGGGCAACAACGGCGATACCGCCGAGGGGAACGCGCGCTACTTCAGCCGCACGGATTGCGGCGCGTCCGCGCATTACTTTGCCGATGAAAACGAGCTCGTGCAGTCTGTAAAAGAAGGCGATACGGCGCATCATGCCGGTAACTGGGTTATGAACACGCGCTCGATCGGCGTTGAGCTGTGCAGCCGAAAGGATGCAAACGGCGTTTTCTATATTCCGGCTGCAACCGTGAAAAACGCGCAAGCCCTCGTCCGTGAGCTGATGGCAAAGTACAACGTTCCGCTATCGCGCGTCCTTCGCCATTATGACGTTACGGGTAAGCGGTGTCCCGAACCGTTCGTAAGGGATGAAAAGCAGTGGAAGGCGTTTTTGGAGGGACTGACGTTGGCGGAAAAATCGAAACCGTCCGCTTGGGCGAAGGAAGCCTGCGCGTGGGCGGTGGAAAAGGGCATCGTCCGCGGCGATGAAACGGGCGAATGCAAATGGCAATCGCCGATTACAAAAGAACAGCTTGCGCTGATGCTATACAGGGCGCTTGCGTAGAGTGAAGGAGGAAGCCAAAGGCTTCCTCCTTTTTCATAGACAAATCTTTGAATTTGTGGTAAAATATTTTGAAGCACGAGAGGAGGGCATTCCATGAAAACTGAGATTATGGGCGTACCCTTTGATAACGTAACGATGGATGAAGCAATTTCCCACGCGCGCGAGCTGCTTGCAGGGAGCGAGCCTTGCTACTGCGTTACGCCGAATTCGGAAATCGTTTATGAAGCCATGCGCAACCCGGAGCTGCTCTCCGTTCTGCGCGGCGCGGCTATGGTTCTGCCGGACGGCGCAGGCGTTGTGCTTGCGTCGAAGCTGCTGAAAACGCCGCTGAAAGAGAAAGTCGCCGGCGTTGACTTTGCCGACCGGCTGCTTGCGCTGCTTTGCGAGCAGGGCGGAAAAGTATACCTGCTTGGCAGTGCTCCCGGCATAGCGGAGCAGGCGGCGGCGAAGATGGTAGAAAAGCATCCGGGGCTGCAGATCTGCGGCATGGCGGATGGCTACTTCAAGGACGCTGCGCCTGTGATCGAAGCGATCAACGCATCAATGCCGGACGTGCTGTTCGTCTGCCTCGGCGCGCCGAAGCAGGAATTTTTCATGCGCGACCATCTCGGCGAGATCCATGCGAAGCTCATGATCGGTCTCGGCGGCAGCCTCGATTCCTTTGCAGGAACGGTCAAGCGCGCGCCGAAATGGATGATCAAGCTGAATCTCGAATGGTTCTATCGTCTTTTGAAGCAGCCGAGCCGTCTCGGCCGCATGATGCGCCTGCCGAAGTTCCTTTTGGCGGTGCTTTTGAGAAAGGATCAAAAACATGGGTAAGCTGATCGTTTTGGAAGGAACCGACGGCAGCGGAAAATCCACGCAGATGGAGCGCCTTTCGGCGCATCTGGAAGCGGACGGGATCGATTTTCGTCGGCTGCGTTTTCCGCGCTATGATCAGGATTCCTCGGCGCTGATTCGGATGTACCTCGGCGGCGCGTTCGGCGATAAGCCGGACGACGTAAACGCCTATGCGGCGTCCACGTTCTATGCCGTGGATCGCTTCGCCTCGTTCAAGGAGGATTGGAAAGACTATTACGAGCAGGGCGGCGTTCTGATTGCTGACCGCTATACAACCTCCAACGCCGTGCATCAGGGCAGCAAACTGCCAAAAGATGAGCGGGCTGATTTCTTCCGCTGGCTGTACGATCTGGAATTTGAGAAGATGCGGCTGCCTCGGCCCGATCTTGTGCTGTGCCTGGATATGCCGATTGACGCGGCGGAGCGGCTGATGCGCCGCCGTGAGCACGATACCAATACCCATGCCGACATCCACGAGCGCGATGATTCGTATCTGCGCGAATGCCGCAAGACGGCTGCGGACGCAGCAGCTTTTTTCGGCTGGCAGACTGTGCCGTGCGTCAAGGATGGCGAGATCCGCTCGATTGATGATATTCACAATGAAATTTACCGCGCTGTCCGCGCGTGCATGGAGGGCTGATTATGGTCTGCTTTCTGGTTGGTACCGGGTTTGAAGAGATGGAACTGATCGCGCCGTGCGATATTTTACGGCGCGGCGGTGTAGAAGTCTGCCTTGCAGGCATCGGCGGCAAGGCGATTAAAGGATCGCATGGCATTACGATCCAAACGGAAGTCACTGTGGAAGAGATCGATCCCGAAACGCTTGAGATGATCGTGCTTCCGGGCGGACTCGGCGGCGTTGCCTCCATCCGCGGCAGCATACCTGCTATGGATGCGGTAAAGACGGCGTATAAAGCCGGAAAATTCGTTGCCGCAATTTGCGCCGCGCCGACGATTCTTGCGGAGCTTGGCATCACGGACGGGAAAGAAGCCGTCTGCTATCCGGGCATGGAAGGTGAAATGGGCGGCGCAATCGTGCGCGATGCGGATGCAACGGCGGACGGCAAGGTGATTTGCGGCCGCGCCGCAGGCGCGGCGATCCCGTTCGGGCTCGAACTGCTCAAAGCGCTTAGGGGCAATGAGGCGGCGGAGAACGTGCGCCGCGGCATCGTTTATACCGGAGGTAAAACGCATGAGTGATGAAAGAAACAACGGTCTGCCGGATTCGCAGTCCATTGATGAGCTGATCCGCAGCACGCGCGAGGAGATCGCAAGATCGGACGCGAAGATGCACGGCGAAAAGAAAGAAGAGACTTTCCAGCCGGAGCTGCCGCCGGAGTATGCCTCGCTTTCGCTAGAAAGCGAGCGCAAGAAGAAAAGCGAAAGCGGCAAGCGCACGTTTATCTACGTGGCAAGCGTTCTGCTGATTTCAATGATTCTCGCCGTGTTCGCGTGGAGCGCGATTGACGATATCTGCGCGCTGACAAGCGAGGATCGAACCGTAACCGTTACGATCGAGGAAGGCGACAGCATTGCGAAGATTGCCGATACCCTCCACGATGCGGGACTTGTTCGCTATAAGCTGCTGTTCCGGCTTTACTGCTCGGCATCGCATGCCGGCAGAAGCATCATCCCCGGCACGTATGAGCTCAATACAATATTTGATTACCATGCGCTTGTAAACGGCATGGCATCGAGCGGACGGCGTGCAACCGCAAGCGTCATGATCCCCGAAGGCTATACCTGCGCGGAGATATTTGCGCTTTTGGAAGAAAAGGGCGTTTGCAATGCGGAGGATCTTTATAACGCGGCGGCAAACGGCGATTTTGACTATGCGTTCTTAGCAGGCACGGAAAAGGGCGACCGCAACCGCTTGGAGGGCTGCCTCTTCCCGGACACCTACGAATTTTACCTGTCGGACGATGCGGAAAACGTTCTGCAAAAGCTGCTGAAGACGATGGATTCCAAGCTGACGGAGGAGCATTGGGCGGCGCTCGATGCGCTCAACGCGCAGCTTCGCACGAAAAAAGCCTCCGCAGGCTTCGGCTCGCAGGAGATCGCGGAAGGCGATCTGACGATGCACGATATTCTCATCGTTGCGTCGCTGATCGAAAAAGAGGCGGCGAACGCCGGAGAGAGCGCGACGATTGCGTCCGTCATCTATAACCGCCTTTGCAGCAAAGCGTATCCGTATCTCAATATCGATGCAACGATCCAGTATGCGCTTGATGAGCGGAAGGACGTTCTCACGGATGCGGATAAGCTGATCGATAGCCCGTATAACACCTATAAATATCCCGGCTTGCCCGTTGGACCGATTGCCTGCCCCGGCATGGCGTCCATCCGCGGTGCGCTGTATCCCGAAGACACAGATTACTATTTCTATGCCCTCGGCAACGATGGCACGCATACTTTCACGCGCACTTACGAAGAGCATCTGGCATTTTTGGGGACGCTCGATGATTAAGCCGGAACTGCTCAGCCCTGCAGGGGATATGGAACGGCTGAAAATGTCCGTTCTCTACGGCGCGGATGCCGTATACCTCGCCGGAACGTCCTTCGGCATGCGCTCGTTTGCCGGCAACTTCTCGCCGGAGGAGCTGCCGCAGGCGGTCAAATTCGCGCATGACCACGGTGTAAAGGTGCACGTAACCGTCAATACAATGCCGCGCAGCGAGGAGCTCGATGCGCTTCCGGCGCATCTGGAGCGGTTGAACGATACAGGCGTTGACGCGCTGATCGTTGCCGACCTCGGCGTGTTTCGCGCGGCGGAAAAGTACGCGCCGAACTGCCAGCGCCATATTTCAACGCAGCAGTCCATCGCAAACTACGCCTGCGCGCAGGCTTGGTTTGAGCTTGGCGCGTCGCGCGTTGTGCTTGCGCGTGAGCTTTCGCTCGATGAGATTATCACGATCCGCCAAAAAACCTCGCCGGAGCTGGAAATCGAAACGTTCTGCCACGGCGCAATGTGCGTCAGCTATTCCGGGCGCTGCCTGCTCAGCAACTATATGACCGGGCGCGATTCCAACCGCGGCGCATGCGCGCAGCCGTGCCGCTATCAGTACGCGCTGATGGAGGAAAAGCGCCCCGGCGAATACTTCCCGGTTTTCGAGGACGAAAAAGGCACGTATATCATGAATTCACGCGATCTGTGCATGATCGATCATCTCGACGATCTCATGCGCGCCGGAATAAACTGCCTGAAGATCGAAGGCCGCGCGAAATCGGCGTATTACGCCGCAATCGTAACCGGCGCGTATCGCCACGTGCTCGATGACGTTGCCGCCGGCAGGGAGGTCGATCCCGTGTGGCGCGACGAGGTGGAGCACGTGTCCCACCGCCACTACGCAACCGGCTTTTTCTATGGCGAACCGGGGCAGTATACCGCGCATTCTCGCTATATCCGCACGCGGCAGGTCTGCGCCATCGTAACGGACTGCGATGCAAACGGGCTTGCAACGCTCTCGCTTCGCAATAAGTTCAGCGCAGGCGATCCCCTTGAGCTCGTCGGTCCGAACCTCCGTCCGATGGAGATTACGGCGGAGAAGATGCTGCTCGAAGGCGGCGAAACGGTATCGGAGCTTCGAACGCCGCAAACGGTGTTTCAGATGCAGCTTCCGTGCGCCGTGCCGGCATACTCGATCCTCCGCAAGGAAGTTGACTTGAGCGCAGCCGAATAAAAAGATGCGTCTTAGGAAACCCTAAGACGCATCTTTTTATATCGTTTGAATGAGCCAAATCAGCAGCGGAATTGTCGCCGCGGAGGAGATCGTTCCGAGAAATACGCCGCAAGCCGCGTTTTCCGCATCGCCGCCGTACTGGGTGGATAAGATTGCGGTATTTGCCGCAATCGGCATCGCCATTACCGTAACGGCAACGGAAATGATCAGCTCCACGTTCTCACCCGCGGGGAAGATCCGCCGCAAAACAAGCAGCACGAGCGCCGGAACGAGAACCATTTTAACGAGGATCAGTCCGTACAGCCGCGGATTTGCAAACACCTTCTTCAGCGGTGCGCCTGCAAGAATAATGCCCACAACGAGCATCGCGGCAGGAGAGCCTGCCTGACCGAGGAAGGCAACGGCGTCGATTGCCGGCTGCGGCAGATCGATCCGCAGCAGATACAGCGCATAGGCAAGCAAGCTCGAAAGGATCATCGGATGCAGGAACATCTTAAATTGCAGTTTTCGCCGTCCGCCGGAAACAAGTGTGATGCCGTAGGTGAAGGTTAAAAGCTGAAAGGGAATGTTGAAAATCGCAACAAGGAACGTTGCCTGCGGCCCGTAGAGCGAGGAGATCACGGGCAGGCCGAAAAAGCCGATATTTGAAAAGATATACATGAAGCGGTAAAGACCGTCTTGCCCTTTCGGAACGCGCAGCAGCTTTGAAACGGCAAACGACGTTGCAATCAGAAACGCATAGCATGCGGCGGCAATGCCGGTGAATGCGTAGATATCTTCGTTTGAAAAGATGCGTTCGCTCGTCAGCGCGGAGGAAAGCATCATGCAGGGGTTGAAAATATAAACGATCACGCGCGATAAAACCGTGCCCGTTTTCTGATCGAGCACGTGGCTTTTTACCGCTATGAAGCCCGCGGCCATCGCAACGAAAACAACGATGAGCCGGGAGAGAACGAAGCCGGTTGTCATAGGCATACCTCCGAATGAAGCTATTGTAGCAGAAAACGGCGGAAAATCAACCGTAAACCGATTGACAAATATTAAAAAAGTGGTACAATATCTGCAAATATTGTTTTGCGTTACGGAAAGATGAGTCGTAAGCGATTCCGCATAGAGAGCAGGGGACGGTGGAAGCCCTGCCGGATAGCCTGCGGCAGCCCCTTTCCAGCAGATTGCGAGGAGCGATCCGGCTCATCCCCGATAGCGGATGACCGAGATGCCGGTTTATCCGGCAATTAGGGTGGTACCGTGAAGTTGATCTTCGCCCCTATTTTTAGGGCGAAGATTTTTATTTGGAAGGAGATACGAATATGGATCCGAAACCGTTTGGAGTCAATGAACTGCGCGAAATGTTCCTGAAGTTTTTCGAAACGAAAGGGCATCTCCGTCTTCCGAGCTTTTCGCTCGTACCGCAGGGCGACCAGTCGATCCTGCTGATCAACGCCGGTATGACGCCGATGAAGCCCTGGTTCAAGGGCGAGCAGGTGCCGCCGCGCACGCGCGTTTGCACCTGCCAAAAGTGCATCCGCACGGGCGATATTGAAAACGTGGGCAAAACCGCGCGCCACGGCACGTATTTTGAAATGCTCGGCAACTTCTCGTTCGGCGATTACTTCAAAAAAGAAGCAATCCCCTGGGCATGGGAGTTTTTAACCAGCCCCGAATGGGTCGGGCTCGATCCGAACCGCCTGTATCCCTCCGTCTACAAAGACGATGACGAAGCATGGAACATCTGGCATAATGAGATCGGCATCGCGGAAGACCGCATCTTCCGCTTCGGCAAAGAGGACAACTTCTGGGAGCACGGCGCAGGTCCCTGCGGTCCCTGCTCGGAGATTTATTATGACCGCGGCGAGCAGTACGGCTGCGGCAAGCCCGGCTGCACCGTCGGCTGCGATTGCGACCGTTATATGGAAGTCTGGAACGTTGTTTTCAGCCAGTTTGATAACGACGGAGCGGGCAACTATACGGAGCTGAAGCAGAAGAATATCGATACCGGCATGGGCCTTGAGCGCCTTGCGGTCGTCTGCCAGAACGTTGCGAGCCTGTTCGACGTGGATACCGTTATGAACATTACGAATAAGGTCTCCGAGCTGACCGGCGCGCACTACGGCGACAGCCACGAGAGCGACGTCTCCCTCCGCGTGATTACCGATCATATCCGCTCGGCAACGTTCATGATCTGCGACGGTGTTCTGCCCAGCAACGAGGGCAGAGGCTACGTTCTGCGCCGCCTGCTGCGCCGTGCCGCGCGGCATGGCCGTCTGCTCGGCGTGAAGCAGCCGTTCCTGTATGAAATCGTCGATACGGTCGTCCATGAGAACGAGTGCGAGTATAAAGACCTGCGCGAAAAGCAGGCGTATATCACAAAAGTCATCCGCACGGAAGAAGAGAGCTTCGGCAAAACCGTTGAAGGCGGACTTAAGATTTTCTCGGAGCTGCTCGAAGCGCATCGCAAAAACGGCGAAAACACCTTCTCCGGCGCGGACGCCTTCAAGCTCTATGATACCTACGGCTTCCCGGTGGACCTCACGCGCGAAATGCTCGCCGAGGTGGATATGAAGCTCGATGAGGACGGCTTCAAAAAGCTGATGGAAGAGCAGCGCGTCCGCGCGCGCAAAGCGCGCGAAGCGCTCGGCGATCTCGGCTGGGCAGGCGTGCAGTTCGGCAAAGAAGTCCCGGCAACGGAATTTGTTGGCTATGAGCATCTGACGATTGACGGCGCAAAGGTCGTTGCGCTCGCGGTGGAAGGGGAGCTTGCCGAAGCGCTGATGCCCGGTATTGAGGGCATCGTCGTGCTAGATCGTTCGCCGATGTATGCCGAAATGGGCGGCCAGACTGCCGACCATGGCGAGATCACCGCAAACGGTATGCGCTTCGTCGTTACTGACGTTCAGAAGAACAAGGGCGGCAAGTTCATGCACTACGGCAAGGTTGCCGAGGGTTCAATCAAGCTCGGCGATACGGTCAGCGTAGAAGTCGATGCCGATCGCCGCATGGCGATTGCCCGTGCGCACAGCGCAACGCATCTGCTGCAAAAGGCACTGTCTACCGTTTTGGGCGATCACGTTCACCAGGCAGGCAGCCTTGTTGAGCCGGACTTCCTGCGGTTTGACTTTACGCATTTTTCCGCAATGACCGCGCAGGAGCTGCGCGAGGTTGAGCGCATCGTAAACGGCGCGATTCTTGCCGGCTATCCCATTACAACGGAAACGATGCCGATTGAAAAGGCAAAAGAAAAAGGCGCAACCGCGCTCTTTAGCGAAAAATACGGCGATACCGTCCGCGTTGTCGATATGGGCGGCTGGTCGGTTGAGCTCTGCGGCGGTACGCATCTTGCCAATACCGCTATGGCAGGCCCGTTTGCGATTGAAAGCGAGTTTTCCGTTGCGTCCGGCGTTCGCCGCATCGAGGCGACAACCGGCAAGCGCACGATTGCGCGCATGAATGAAAACCGCGATCTGATCTTCACGGTTGCGGAAAAGCTGAAAACGAAACCTGCCGAGGTGCTATCCCGCATCTCTCAGCAGCTCGATATGCTCAGCGAGCTGCGCCGCGATATTGAAAGCTTCCGCGCAAAGCAGAGCGCAGGTGAAGCGGAGCGGTTCCTTGTTGGTGCGCGTGAAGTTTGCGGTCTCAAGGTGCTTACCGCAACCGTCCCCGATGCAACTCCGGATCGTCTGCGCCAGATGGGCGACGTGATCCGCGAAAAAGAAGCAAGCGCCGTTGCGGTGCTGTCCGCTGTTGCAGGTGATAAGATCACGTTCCTTTGCGTTTGCGGCAAGGACGCCATTGCAAAGGGCGTCAAAGCCGGCGACGTGATCCGCAGCGTAACCGCCGTTTGCGGCGGTAAGGGCGGCGGCAAGCCCGATAGCGCAATGGGCGGCGGCAGCGACCTTACAAAGCTCGATGACGCGCTGGCATCGGTTGATAATTTCGTTTCGGAAAAGATTGGAGGATAAAGCCATGAGCGATTGCCTGTTCTGCAAAATCGCGGCGGGGGAGATCCCGTCGAAAAAAATCTATGAGGACGATCTTGTATTTGCGTTTTACGATATCGATCCCCAGGCGCCCGTGCATTATCTCGTGATCCCGAAGCAGCATATTCCGTCCTGCGCGGCGATTACGCCGGAAAACTCGGCGGTTGTTGCCCGCTGTTTTGAGGTGATCGCGTCAACTGCCAAGCAGCTCGGTATTTCCGAATTCCGCGTTGTTTCCAACTGCGGCAAGCAGGCAGGGCAGAGCGTGGATCATCTGCATTTTCACGTGCTCTCCGGCAGGGATATGACATGGCCTCCGGGATAAACTATGATCCGCTTATCTGACCATTTCACGTATCGGCGGCTGCTGCGCTTCACAGCGCCGCCGATCCTTATGATGATCTTCACCTCGATCTACAGCGTTGTGGACGGCATTTTCGTTGCAAACCTCGTCGGCGACGTGCAGTTTGCCTCGATCAATCTCATCATGCCGTATCTGATGGTGTACGATGGCATTGCCTTTATGCTCGGAGCGGGCGGCAGCGCGCTCGTTTCCATGACGCTTGGCGAGGGAAAGCCCAAACGCGCAAACGAATATTTCTCGCTGATCATCTATTCGATGATCGGTCTCGGACTGCTTATAACAACGCTCGGCATTGCGCTGATGCGGCCGGTTTCCGTTCTGCTCGGCGCAACGGAAGAAATGCTGCCCTACTGCGTCACCTACGGGCGCATCGTCATGGGCGCAACGGTTCCGTTCATGCTGCAAACAACGTTCCAGACGTTCCTCGTAACGGCGGAGCGGCCGAAGTTCGGACTCTACATCACCGTTGCGGCAGGGCTTACCAATATGGCGCTTGACGCGCTGTTTATGATGGTGTTCCGCTGGGGGCTGGAAGGTGCTGCCGCCGCAACGGCAATCGGGCAGTGCGTTGGCGGGCTGATTCCGCTTGCGTATTTTATCTTTCCGAATTCCTCAAATCTCCATCTCGGTAAAACGAAGTTCTATGGCAAAGCGCTTGCCCGTGCCTGCGGTAACGGCATCTCCGAATGTATGTCGAGCCTGTCGCGCTCGTTTGTCGGGATGCTCTATAATCTGCGGCTGATGCAGCTGATCGGTGAGCGCGGCGTTTCGGCGCACGGCGTGATCATGTACGTGAACTTCGTGTTCATCTCTCTGTTTCTCGGCTTTTCGGACGGCAGCGCGCCGATTGTCGGCTATCACTATGGCGCAGGGAATCAATCGGAGCTTCGCAGCCTGCTTCGCAAAAGCTCGCAGATCGTCTTTGCAATCAGCGTTTTCATGACGGCGCTTGCCGAAATTTTTGCGCCGAAGCTGGCAGGCGTTTTCGTTTCGTCCGATCCGGAGCTACTTGCGCTCACAACGCACGCCTTCCGCCTGTTTTCGCTTTCGTTCCTGCTTGTCGGGTTCAATATCTACGCATCGGCGTTTTTCACGGCGCTGAATAACGGCTTGGTTTCCGCGGTGATTTCCGTCGGCCGTTCGCTCGTGTTTGAGGTGATCGCCATTGTGGGGCTTTCCAATCTCTTCGGGCTGGACGGACTTTGGCTTTCCGCGCCGGTGGCATCGCTGATGGCGTTTGCGGTATCCGCGTGGTGCATCTGGCACAACCGCAAGCGGTACGGATACTGGTAAAATAGAAAAGCACGGGTTTTATAAAAACCCGTGCTTTTTGCATATTTCAGATTTCCAAGCCCTGCAGAGAATCGTCATTATCAATCCATTCCTGCACGTCCGTGATGGAATACTCCGTTTCCGTATTGCGAACGATTACGCGCTCAATGCCGGCGTTGATGATCATTCTGCGGCACATCGAGCAGGAGGTCGCGTCATGGAGCAGCTCGCCCGATTTCGCGTCGATGCCGGCAAGATAGAGCGTTGCGCCGATGCACTCGCGCCGCGCTGCGGAAATGATGGCGTTTGCCTCCGCGTGAACGCTTCTGCAAAGCTCATAGCGCTGGCCGCTCGGAATGCTCAGCTCCTCGCGCAGGCATCTGCCCATTTCGGAGCAATTCTTCCGCCCGCGCGGCGCGCCGTTGTAGCCGGACGATACGATCTCATCGTTTTTAACGATGATCGCGCCGTAGCATCTGCGCAGGCAGGTGGAGCGCTCGATCACGGTTTGCGCAATGTCGAGATAATAGTTTTCTTTTTTGACTCTTTCCATCATGATCCCTCACTTTTTCTCAATATAACATAGTTTTTTGCGTTGCGCAAGTCTATCTTGAACCGAAACGCTTTTTGCGGTATACTACAGAAAAAGGGAGGTGACCGCCGCGTGAAAAAGCGAATTGCGCTGCTGCTTGCGCTCGTTTTGGCTTTTGCGCTGCTTTCTCCGCTCGCGCAGGCGGCGGATCTCTATTTTGTTGCCGTAAACGATACCGTTCCGCTTACGCTTTCGGGCGACAGCGCCCCGTTTTACAGCGGCGGTGAGCTCTATGCCTCTCGCGCTGTCTTTTCCGTAAGCGGACTCGGCATTACGCCGTCCTATAACGAAACGGGAAAAACGCTGACGCTCTTTGCAAGAAGCAGCCGCATCGTCTTTTACCTCGATGATAACAGAACGGTCGATGAAACCGGCGCGGAGCTTTCGCTTTCCGTGATCCGTAAAAACGGCGTGATCTACGTTCCCGTTGCCGCCTGCGCCGAGCATTTCGGGCGCAGCGTTTCCTATCTCACCTCAAGCGACGGCTACCGCGTTCTGCGCTTTACAAGCGGCTCGCAGGTTTATGATGATTCGCTCTTTATGGAAAAGGCGGCGAACCTGATTGCCTATAGGGCGTCGCAGTATCAAAACGAGCAATCTTCCGGCGCGTCCGATCCGCCCGGCGGGCAGGAGCAGACGGGGCAGAACGATCCGCAGCATGATCCCGCAACGGTTTATATTGCCGTTACCGGCGCGGAAACGATGGAGCGGACGCTTTCGCTGCTGTCCGCGCGCGGCATTCCGGCGGTGTTCTTTTTTACGGAAGATGAGATCAAAGCAAACGCGGAACTCGTTTTATCTGTCCGCGCTGCCGGCTATCCGATCGGGCTGACGGCTTCTACCGGCGAAGCGGACGTGCAGGCATCGCTCGACCGCGCAAATGAAGCGCTGGATGATCTGCTTTGCTATAAAACGCTGTTCGCGCTGCTCACGCGCGCGCAGATTGCCGAGGTGAGCGGCTATTTCACGCTCTCTCGCAGCTATGCGTCAGCGGCGTCAAACGCCGCAAAAATGGACGGCGGCAAGGCGCTGGTTCTGCTTTCCGGCGATGCTTACAATTCGCTCAATACGCTCCGCGATGCAAAGGTGCGCTTCCGCCGGCTTCGGGAAACAACTTATTAAAAAGGCTTGTGAATCGCAGATTCACAAGCCTTTTTTCTATCAGAAGCTTCTGCCGCTGCCGGAGAAGCTCGCGCCGGAGGAGGACGAAAAGCTTCCGCCGCCTCCGCCTCCGCCGCTGCTCTTTTCTCGCTTAACGCGCGAAACGGAGCGGTAGAGGAAAATATCGTAGGATTTTCGCAGATGGAAGCTGCCGTCAACCAGATAATTCGTTGCGTGCACAGCCTCGCGCACAACCTTCATTTTCGACCGCAGAACCGCGAGCGTGATCGCCGCAGCGGCAAGCCCTACGGCAAGACTGATCAGCAGCCATTTTACCGAGAGCTGCCTCGGTGCGTGACCTGTTTGATAAACGGTCAGAATGTCGTTTAAGTACCCCGTAACGCCCTTGAAGTAATCGCCGCGCTTCATGTAAGGCTCCAGGCGGTCGTCTACGCGGTTCAGCTCCTCGTATGTCAAAATATTCTGACTTTCGCCGCGTACTGCCGTATACCAGCCGCGGTTGCCTTCCTCCATGCAGATAAACAGAACGCTGCCGCTGTAGTCGTCGCCGAAGCCATAGCCGTTAAACTGATAGAAGTCTGCTGCGCAAACGTTTCTGGGAAGACCGTAGGAGGTTACGTCTGTGTATAGAACGAGATCATGACCGACCGTTTCCCGGATCGACCGGATCTGCGCTTCAAGCGCAGCTTCCTCTTCACTTGTGAAGAGATCCGCGTCATCAGCAACGAGCGGCGCGTTTTCCGCGTGGAAATCCTCAAACGCATGAACGTCCTCCGGATACCAGAAGGGCATCTCTACAGGTGCTGCCTGCGTTGCGGATATCGCGTTTATCAGAAAGCGCTCAAGCGCCTGCTTCAGCCCCTGTGCGCTGTAGTCGTCAACGAACTGATCGAGCAGATCGCCAATTGTTGCATCGTCATAGTAGGCTTCCGCTTCGCCGTAGGCAAAGGCATTGACCGTCATCTGCTCCGTATCGAGAACGAGCAGCAGCGCATCGGGAGAGCAGTCGCTGTTTGCGTAGTAGTCGTAGGCGTAATCGGAAAGCGGCTGCTCGCCGACGTCGTCCGCGATGCAAAACACGTAATCAATGCCGACGGCGGAGGAAACCGTTTCCATTTGATCTGTCAATTCGGAAAATTCTTCGCTTGTAAGCTGATCGCCGGGATCGTAAACGAAAAGGCTTTCCTGCGCGAAGCAGGGGATCGCAAGAATCAGCAATACGAAAAGAAGCGTCATAAGTCGTTTCATTTCAGCCCTCCTTACGCGAATAACAGCGAGATCAGCGCATAAGCCACTGCGGCTGCGCCGGCGGCAACGCCAAAGAACCATGCCGCGGATTTCGCCTTGCTGATCGGCAGCTCGCCGGCAACCTTGCCGGTCTGCCCGTTCACTGCGTAGCGGTAGGTTTTTCCGCCGTATTCGCAGTTGAGCAGATAAACCGGCAGCATCACGTACCGCACGGACGGATCTATCAGCTGCAGCGAGCAAGTCCGAAGGGTCGGCGCGTAGAGCGCGGCGGTCGATGTAAACATCTCAACTGCGCTCGATTGCATGCGCCCGTTCGCGCGCGGCAGCTCGGCATCGGGATCGGAATCAAAGCGGTCGGCAAGGAAGCCTGCCAGATATGCCGAATCGTAGGGAACCATGGCGGAATAGTCAAACGGCTCGATGGAATCCATCAAATCATCCGGCATTTTTACGCTTGCGTCTACCGGAATCTTGGAAAACGCCATATCACCCTCGCGGACAAGCAAAAAATGGTTCGTCTCCGTGCAGTTGTAGTCGCCCTCGGTATAATGGCGAATTATAACGCCGTTCATTGTAACACTGCCGTCAATCTTGCTGTCAAACAGCCAGAAGGGAACGTAAACGCCCTGCACTTTTCCGATTTTGTTTTGGGCAAAGAAGTTGCGCGGAAGCAAGCGCTTCTTTTTGTAGAATTTCTGAAGTAGCTCCGGAAGCTGATCGGCGGTGATCTTAAAGGGAATGACCGCGTTCGGCTTTAGACCTGCGCTCACGCGCTCGTTTAAGATCACGTTGTTGCCGCAGTAAGGGCATTTCGTGGCGGCTGTTGCGTGATCGGCTTCGATCTCCGCGCCGCATGATTCGCAGGTGAAAACGGAAAGGTCTTCCATCGGTTCCGCGTTGAGATTGGCTTTGAAGTCGCCCCAGTCAAATTCCTGCTGGGTTGCTTCGCTTTCGTGGAGCGCGCGAATCGCCTCGATGCTGTATTCGTTGCCGCAGCTGTGGCAGGTAACGTTGCCGCTCTGCGCCGTAAATTCAAGCGGCGCGCCGCACCCGGGACACTTGTATTCTGTAACTTGCGCCATACTTCAGCCCTCCTAACGGATGTATGTAAGCTCAATATAGCATACTATTTTACTTTTTCCAATAATGCCGCAAAAAAAGACTTGCTTTTTTGCGGAGAATCTGCTATATTACCCATGCAAAACACGGGGGTATAGCTCAGCTGGGAGAGCGCTTGAATGGCATTCAAGAGGTCAGCGGTTCGATCCCGCTTATCTCCACCAAAAAGAAGAGGCATCCGCAAGGATGCCTCTTCTTTTTGACGAAATGAGAGGCGCGAGAAACGGTGCGGTTCGAACATGAGCATTTTGCGCTGCGGAGCAGCGCCTCGCAAAGCGAGCCGCCACAGGCGGAAAATGCGAAATGTCATGCCGCTTGCGGCATATCCCGCTTATCTCCACCAAAAAGAAAAGGCATCCGCAAGGATGCCTTTTCTTTTTGACGAAATGAGGGGCGCGAGAAACGGTGCGGTTCGAACATGAGCATTTTGCGCTGCGGAGCAGCGCCTCGCAAAGCGAGCCGCCACAGGCGGAAAATGCGAAATGTCATGCCGCTTGCGGCATATCCCGCTT
>JAFSUG010000016.1 GCA_017445385.1 Oscillospiraceae bacterium | reverse complement strand
TGCCGAATGTGATCGTGACCTCCCACCAGGCGTTCCTGACAGAGGAGGCACTGAATAATATCGCGGAGACAACAGTAAACAACATCCGTTCCTATTTTGACAATAATGGCATCTGTGACAATGAACTATGTTATCGCTGCGGCAATATTGAACGATGTAAGAAAGAACGGAAAGAAAAGTGCTTTTGAGGAGGAGAAACATAAGAAAGCATGTAAAAGGAAATGTCAGCTGGGTCGGCTACCTTCATTACAACATTACAAAGGAAGCTGGCTCTTTCGCAAATGCCTCAAATTCGGGCTTAATCTAAAAGCCGCCCGGTATTATTCCATCTGTTGCAAAATGACTTTTCGGGAAAACGTGTTGCAAAACCGGAAATGCGGAACAGGCAAAGTGCCCGGGAACCGTTGGTACACAACGGTTCCCGGGCACTTGTCAGCCGTATGCAGTCATTCCCATTCGATTGTGGCGGAGGGCTTGGGTGTGAGGTCGAACAGGACGCGGTTAACGCCCTTGACTTCCGCGGTGATGCGCTGCGTGATATGCTGCAGCAGCTCGAACGGAACGTTCTCAACCGTTGCACTCATCGCATCGCGCGTATTGACGGCGCGGAGCACGACGGGCCACTCATAGGTGCGCTTGCCATCGGTAATGCCGGTTGTTTTGAAATCCGGAACAATGGTGAAGTACTGCCATACCTTGCCTTCCAAGCCGTTCTTTGCGAACTCTTCGCGCAAGATCGCATCGGACTCGCGCACGGCTTCGAGACGGTCGCGCGTGATTGCGCCGACGCAGCGAACGCCGAGGCCGGGGCCCGGGAACGGCTGACGGTAGACCATGTTATCGGGCAGACCGAGCGCCTTACCGACAACGCGGACTTCGTCCTTGAACAGGATGCGGACAGGCTCGACGAGGTCAAACTGCAGATCCTCCGGCAGACCGCCTGCGTTATGATGCGCCTTGATGCCGTTCTCGCTCTCTAAAATGTCCGGCCAGATGGTGCCCTGCGCAAGGAACTTTACGCCTTCGAGCTTGCGCGCTTCTTCGGCAAACACGTCGATAAACACGCTGCCGATGATCTTGCGCTTCGTTTCGGGATCGGCAACGCCTGCGAGCTGGTCGAGGAAACGGTCGGTTGCGTCAACATAGATGAGGTTTGCATCCATCTCGCCGCGGAAAACCTTGATGACCTGCTCCGGCTCGCCCTTGCGGAGAAGGCCGTGGTTCACATGGACACAGACGAGCTGCTTGCCGATCGCCTTGATCAGCAGCGCCGCAGTAACCGATGAATCAACGCCGCCGGAAAGTGCCAGCAAAACCTTCTGATCGCCAACTTGATTCCGAATATCTTTGATCTGTTCATCAATGAACACGTTAGCCTGCTCAGCAGTTGTGATCCGCTGCATGGATTCCGGACGAACTAAAGTTGACATAATATGTTTCCCCCTTATATTTTTAATATTGGAACAATTATACATACATCGTTTCTAAAAAACAATTGTTTTTTCACGCAAATCTGATTGTTAATTGCGCTGCGTTTTGCTGCAATTTGACAAGAAGTGTTTGGACATACAAAACTCCGCAGAATTGGGCGGCACCCTTCCTGCGGAGTTTTTCTTAAAAGATGGCGATTTTCGGAAACTTGCGCTTGAGCGCGTCCCACAAAAACGCGATCAGCGCACAGCAGGCAAGACCGATCAGCGTTTTCAGCCACCACAGCTCCCCTGCCGCGAAACGGCTCCATGAAAGGTTCATCAGGCGGTTGAGCACAAAGTTGAAGCCGACGACGATGATCGTATGCCGCCCGAAATACGCAATCACCGCGCGCAGCGGAAAGCGAAACTCCGAAAGCCAAATCGTCAGCAGTGAGAGCGATGCCGCGCCGATATAGCCGAGCACGGCGTTTCCGATTATATTGTTGTTCACGTCCACGCGGCCGATCTCGCTCGTGTTGGTAACGACGGCGTAAAACCCGACTGCCGCAAGCGCGAGCGCGGCAAAGATATCCATTTTATCAAGCGCGCTCGCGGCTTTCAGCTCGCAGCCGATCAGCAGGAAGCCCATGCAGAGCAGCACGGTTTCCAGATGCCACGGCAGAAGTCCGAAAAACGAGCCGATTTTGGTTGTAAAGACGGCATAGATCACGCGGCTTGCGGCAACGCCGAGCAGGCACAGCAGCGCACGCAGCCAGCGTCGCTCGATCCGCATCAGTCCATACAGCAGCAGGCTGCATACAAACAGGCACGGCAAAAACCAAAGCTGACCGCAAAGCGGCATACCGCGCCCGTTTGCATAGACGATCGCAAAGGCGCTTTTGCCGATGTGCCGGACGATTTCGGAAAGCCCTGCATGGCGGAACTCGATCACGAGCTGCAGCAGCAGATTGACCGCCGCCAGCACGAAATACGGCACGAGATAATCCTTTGCGCGTTTTTTCGCAAACGATGAAAAGCCGAGCGAAAGCCACTTTTCGCGGTTAAAAAGATAGCCGGAAAGCAGGAAAAACAGCGGCATATGGAACCCGAAAATCAGCTTATTGAGCCATTCGGGCGCTGCGGCATGACCGATCACCATCAAAATGATCGCAATGCCTCTTGCGGTATCGATGCCGATGCTGCGCTGTTTCTCCATAACCGTAACTCCTCTTTCGCGTGCTTTTCGCGCCGGATTTGCTATAATTTTAGTGGAACGACAATCGGTTGTCAATATTGTTCCGAACGAAAGGAGTTCCCCATGAAAAAAGATTTGGGCGTTTTGCCGGCAGTTTACCCGATGCCGGTTTTGATGGTTGCAGCCTACGACGCAAACGAAAAGCCGAACGTTATGAACGTTGCATGGGGTCAGATTTGCGATGAGGACAAGATCATTCTTTTCATCGGCGAGGGAAAAAAGACCTGGCTCAACATCAAGCAGAGCAAAGCCTTTACCGTTTCGCTTGCAGATCAGGCGCACATGGAAGCCGCCGATTTCTTCGGCATTGCATCGGGCAACCGCATGGCGGATAAATTCGAGCGCACAGGCTATCACGCCGTAAAGAGCGAAAAAGTTCACGCGCCGATCATCGAAGAGTTCCCGGTCGTTATGGAATGTGAGCTGCTGGAGTTTTTAGAAAGCGACTACGTTTCCGGCATTGTCGGCAAAATCGTAAACGTGAAAGCGGAAGAAGCTGTCCTCGACGGCGACGGCAAGGTGGACGTTACGAAGCTGAACGCGCTGACGTTCGATCAGTTCCGCAACGGCTATTACCTCACCGGCGAAAAAGCCGGACAGGCATGGAACGCCGGCGTTCCGCTGATAAAAAAGTAAAAAACTCCGTTTGCGCCGGATGGCGCAAACGGAGTTTTTTATTTCAGTCTTCCCGGAAGCGGATCTTGCCGTTTTCGGTGCCTTCGATGATCGCAAGCGATTTGACGGGGATCCCCTGTTCGCGGATGCTGTCGCCGCCCTTCTGGAAGCCCTTTTCAACCGCAATGCCAACGCCCACAAGCTCCGCGCCGGCTTTCTGAACGATATCGATCAGACCGCGCACGGCAAAGCCGTTTGCCATGAAATCATCGATAATCAGCACTTTATCGGTGCTTTTCAGCCAATCCTGCGCAACGAGCAGGGTGACTTTCTTTTTATAGGTATAGGAGAAAATCTCGCTCTGGTAAAGACCGCCTTCGATGTTATCGCTCTTCGCCTTCTTGGCGTAGATCATCGGAAGACCGTATTTCCGCGCGCAGATCGCCGCAAGCGCAATGCCGCTGGCCTCCGCCGTTAAGATCACGGTGACTTTGCTCGGATCGAAATACTTTGCAAAT
This sequence comes from Oscillospiraceae bacterium, assembly GCA_017445385.1. GTDB lineage: Bacteria > Bacillota > Clostridia > Oscillospirales > Oscillospiraceae > RGIG3566. The sequence goes on along the minus strand of JAFSUG010000016.1, from coordinate 3,701 downwards.
TCATCCGCCATCGCGTCCATAAGCGCGGTATCCACGCGGTGGTTGAGGAATCCATCAACCTTTATAATATCGCCGGGCAGAACCTTGCCCTCTTCGCGGATCTTTTGTTTCAGCAGTTCCATATTGCGCCTCCAAAAACGTTCTAATAAAACTATGCACGAAAACCGGCGAAAAATCAATTGCCGCGCGGTAGAAGATTTCTTCTGTTTTCCATGCGCTTTTGTATGATTTTACAGCGTGATTTCCTCCGCCTTGCTCTGCGCATTGCCCGTCAGCGCGCGGCACTTGCAAACGAATGCCATCGTCTGCTCTGCGCAGCGGCCGATATACAGCTCCGGTTTCAGCAGCGCGCGGATCTCATCCGCCGTCATGCCAAACTCCTTATGCGCCGCAAGCAGCGCCGGCAGATCCCACGGCTCGCCCATTTTGAGCTTCGCCGTCGCCTCCATCGACGCTTTGCGGATGATCTCATGCACCGCCTGGCGGTCGCCGCCGCGGCGGACAGCCTCCATCAGTAGGTTCTCCGTTGCTAAAAACGGCAGATAATCCGTCAGCGATTTTTCAACGATCTTTTCATTGACGTGCAGTCCGCCGGCAACGTTGCAGACGAGGCGCAAAATGCCGTCGGTTGCCAAAAACGCTTCCGGCACACTGATGCGGCGGATCGCCGAATCATCGAGCGTGCGCTCGAGCCACTGGCTCGAAGCGGTCATTGCGCCGCTCTGCGCATCGGCGATCACGTAGCGCGCAAGCGAGCAGATACGCTCGCAGCGCATGGGATTGCGCTTATACGCCATCGCGGACGAGCCGACCTGCGATGCTTCAAACGGCTCTTCCACCTGGCGGTCATGCTGCAAAAGGCGCACGTCCGTTGCGAATTTGCTTGCGCTCTGCGCGATGGAGGAAAGCACCGCAAAAATGCGGCTGTCTAATTTTCTGGGGTAGGTCTGACCGCAGACGTCATACAGGCGGTCAAAGCCGAATTTCGCGGCGATGCGGCGGTTCATTTCGTCGATCTTCGCGGTATCGCCGTCAAACAGCTCCATGAAGCTCGCTTCGGTGCCGGTTGTACCGCGGCAGCCGAGGAAGCGGATCGCGCGGATCGCATCGTCCAGCTCCTCAAGATCGAGCATCAGATCCTGCAGCCAAAGGCTTGCACGCTTGCCGATCGTAACCGGCTGCGCCGGCTGATAATGCGTATAGCCGAGGCATGGCGTTGCTGCGTACGTTTCGGCAAAATTTGCCAGCGCGTTCATCGCGGCGCAAAGCTGCGTGCGCAGATACTGAAGCGCATCGCGGTAAAGGATCAGATCGGCATTGTCGGTCACGTAGCAGCTCGTTGCGCCGAGGTGGATGATCCCCTTTGCCGAAGGCGCCATTTCGCCAAAGCCGTAGATATGCGCCATCACGTCATGGCGCACTTCTTTTTCGCGCGCGGAAACAACCTCGTAATTGATCGGGCTGACGTTTTTCTCCAGCTCCGCAACCTGCTCCGCCGTGATCGGCAGACCGAGCTCCATCTGCGCGCGCGCAAGCTCCACCCAAAGCTTGCGCCACGTTTCATAGCGCGAATCGGGCGAAAACAGCTTCAGCAGATACTGTGATGCGTAGCGCGATGCAAGCGGCGTTTCATAGATCGGTTTCATGCGATCCCCTCTTATCGTAAAATAATTTCCTCGCGTGCCGCGCCGACCGATACGTAGGTGATCGGGCAGCCGATTGCCTTTTCAATCGCCAGGACGTAGTTCTGCGCTGCCTCGGGCAGCTTGGAAAACTCGCGGACACCGCTGATATCGCAGTTCCAGCCGGGCATCGTTTCGATGATCGGCTCCGCGCGGTCGAGATCCGCCGGGAACGGGAAAGAATCGATCCGCTTGCCATCGAGCTTGTAGCCCACGCAGATCGGGATTTCCTTCATGTAGGAAAGCACGTCCAGCTTAGTAAGCGCAATCTCCGTTGCGCACTGGACTTCCACGCCGTAGCGCGTTGCAACGTAGTCAATCGGGCCGACGCGGCGCGGACGGCCGGTAGACGCGCCGTATTCGCCGCCGGCTTCGCGGAGCGTTTCGGCTTCCTTGCCGAACCATTCGCAGGTGAACGGGCCTTCGCCAACGCAGGTGGAATACGCCTTCACAACGCCCACGATCCGATCAAGGCGGCTGCCGGGGATCCCTGCGCCAACGCAGGCGTAGCCGGCGGTTGTGTTGGAAGAGGTTGTATACGGATAAATGCCGAGGTCCAGATCGCGCAGCGCGCCGAGCTGCGCCTCAAAGAGGATATTCTTGCCGTCCTTCTGCGCCTTGCGGAGAAACGCCGCCGTATCGCAGACGAACGGCTTCAGCTTTTCGCCGTAGGTTTCAACCCACGCCATCAGCTCGTCAAAGTCCATCGGCTCTGCGCCGTAGGTGCCGGTCATGATAAGATTCTTCCACTCCAAAATGTCTTTCAGGCGCTTTTTGAGATACTCCGGATGGAGCAGCTCGCCCATCATGATGGTTTTTTTCTGATACTTATCGGAATAAACCGGCGCGATGCCCTGCAGCGTGGAGCCGTATTTTTTATCCTTCAGGCGCTGCTCTTCGAGCTGGTCCATGCGAACGTGATACGGCATCGTGATGGCGGCGCGGTCGGAAATTTTAAAGTTTTCCGGCGTGACGGGAACGCCTGCTTCCATCAGCTTTTCCAGCTCACCCCAAAGGCTCTGCAAATTGATGACAACGCCGCAGCCGAGAACGTTTGCAACGCCCTTGGAGAAAATGCCGGAAGGAACAAGATGCAGCGCATGCTTGCCGTATTCATTGATTACGGTATGGCCGGCGTTGCTGCCGCCCTGATAGCGCACGACAACGTCATAATCCTTGGTGATCAGATCGACCATGCGGCCCTTTCCCTCATCGCCCCAGTTGATACCGACAATTGCACAGTTGCTCATAAAGATGACCTCGCTTTCAAAATCCATGCGGTTTCAAAACAAACATATCAATTATAGCGTTATTGCCGCGAAAAATCTACCCTTTTCGATAAAAAAACGATTTTTGAAAATAAATGCTTGACAAACATTTCCTGCGGCGGTATAATCCCATCAAACAAACAGAAAGGAATCACTCATCATGACGATTCGCCGGGCAGACAACAAGGCTATGATGATGTGCATGCTCTGCATGTGCAATGTTTGCTGTGCCCGGAAGTCTGCTGCGTGATTATTCTTTATATAATCAACAGGCCGGGACAGTGTCCCGGCCTTATTTTTTAGAGGTGAGAGCATGATTGAACTGCAGCATCTCAGCAAGACGTTCCAGACGGCTGCCGGTCCCCTGACCGCACTGAACGACATCTCGCTTACGATCAACGACGGCGAGATCTTCGGCATCATCGGTCTTTCCGGCGCCGGCAAATCAACGCTTGTTCGATGCATCAACCTTTTGGAGCGTCCCACGGAGGGCAAAGTCCTCATCGACGGCACCGACCTCACAGCGCTTCCGAAAAAGAAGCTGCTGGAAACGCGCCGCTCGATCGGCATGATCTTCCAGAACTTCAACCTGCTTGAGCAGCGGACGGTTCTGAAAAACGTCTGCTACCCGCTCGAGATCGCAGGTGTTGAAAAGGCGAAACAGATTGAACGCGCAAGAGAGCTTTTGAAGCTGGTCGGACTTGCGGACCGCGAGGGGTCCTACCCTTCCCAGCTCTCCGGCGGGCAGAAG
>JAFSUG010000003.1 GCA_017445385.1 Oscillospiraceae bacterium | reverse complement strand
TAATTTAACCATGGTGTTAAACATGTTTCTCGTTGTTTAATTTACAAGGTACACGCTTGCGCCTCTCAACGGCGCTTGCTCATTATATCGCAGGGGTACTCGTTTGTCAAGCAAAAATTCTCAAAATTTCACGAAAAATTTTTCTCCGAATCCTGCGAACTTTTACGACGCAAAAAACGCGCCGACCGCCAAAAAGACGGTCGGCGCGGAACTGTTTTTTTACGCTTCGTCTTCGATGAGGCCATAGCCGCCATCGTTTCTTTTATAAACAACCGCGAACGCACCGTCTGCGTCTTCATCGCGGAAGGCAAAGAAATTATGCTCCAGCAGATTCATCTGCAGGATCGCCTCCTCGCGGCGCATCGGCTTCATATTAAAATGTTTGGTACGGATGATCTCAAAGCCTTCCTCGGGTTCATCCGGCACAAAGGACGAGATTGCCTCCGGCTCGCGCGTAAAGGCATCTTTCCGCAGGCGCTTTGCAAGGCGCGTTTTATTCTTGCGGATCAGGCGCTCGATCGTAGTGACCGCAGCGTCGATCGAGGCATACATATCGGACGTGCTTTCGCTTGCGCGGAAATACGTACCGGCAGCATGGACGGTGATCTCTACTTTATTGCTGTTCTTTTCTACGCCAAAGGCGACGAGCGCCTCGGCATCATCGCCGAAGAAGCGCTCCAGCTTCATGACCTTTTTCTCGGCATAAGCATGGACGCTTGCCGGCAGGCTGACCTTCTTTTCGGTGTACTGGAATTTCATTTTGACCGCTCCTTTCCTTGAGCTACTTTTATTATACCACGATCTCCGCGATTTGCAACAGCGAAATGTGAATAATCGCTAAACGATTTTTGTAATTAAAAGCGCAGATTGTGCATTATGCACAATCTGCGCAGTTTTTACTCTTCTTTCTCGGGTTTTGCCAGAAATTCGCTCATCACAAGCTGATAAATTTTCTCCGCTTTCTTGCGGAACGTGCGCTCGAGCCGCCGCGCCTGCGAGATCGACGGCGCCATCAGCTCCAAGCCAAGAAGCGTTGTATCTTCGTTATCCAGCCGCATGCGGACGGAATACGTGCCGCCGCTCTGCTCCGTGATCGCGGTATGGATCAAGCTGTTGCGGCGCGCATCGCGGTTGAATTTATCGGCGGCTTCCTTTGCGCGCTGCGCAACAGGATAAGCAACCGTATCTTCCATGATGCTGCACGCTTCCTTGCCGGCATCCGTGATCTCATAGAGATCGTTCGCCGCGCGAAGATGCCCCGTTTCCACGAGCTGCGGTACTGCCTCGCAGACGTCGAAATACGTCAGGCGGTCGTCCTGCAAGCATAATTCATAAATCTTCTGCACCGATATCGGCTGCTCGACACGCGCCATCACATAGAGGATCAGCACTTTCACATCCAGCATATCGCGCACGAAACCAAGTCGTTCCATGGTAAAACCTCTGGTAATTTAATGCTTTTAACGTATTATACACCAGTTTTCGGCTGTTGACAAGCCGTTTTGCCAAAAGGTGACAGATATGCCAAGTATTACGCCTTGTAAAGCCAGGCGCTTTTGGTGTAAAACGGATTCAGGAGGTAATTCTTATGAAAAATACCAAACGAAGAATTTTCACACTCATTTTGGCATTGACGCTGATCTTCAGCATCGGCGTTACCGCCGATGCCGCCTGCTATTCGCGCGGACGCACCGTAAACACGCGCGCAGCGCTGAGCACGATCAGCCGTCTGCGCAGCTGCCTGCAGAACCCATCAAGCTGCAACGGCTGGCTCGGTGAACTGCTGGGCAGTCTTGCAAAGCAGCAGGCAGCACAGCCGACGAAGCCGGCAGAGCCGGAGAAATCCGTAGAGACAGAAACTCCGGCGCAGCCGGAGAAGCCGACGGAGACGGAGAAGCCGGCTGAAACACCTACACAGAAACCCACGCAAAATGAGACGCCAAGCAGCGGATCGAATGTTGTTCTCACATATGAAAAAGAAGTTGTGGAACTCGTAAACGAGCAGCGCGCAAAATACGGTCTTGCGCCGCTGACGATCTCCGCAGAGCTTTGCGCAAAAGCAAGGATCAAATCGCAGGACATGGCGTCCAACAACTATTTCAGCCACACCAGCCCGACCTACGGCTCGCCTTTTGATATGATGAAGTCGCTGGGGATCCGATATTCCGCAGCGGGAGAGAACATCGCCATGGGCTATGCCTCGCCGAGCGCTGTTGTGACAGCCTGGATGAACTCTGAAGGTCACCGCGCAAACATTCTTTCCGCCAACTATACTACCATCGGCGTAGGGTACGTTTCAAGCGGTAATTACTGGACGCAGTGGTTCATCGGCTGAGCAAATTCCCTTTCACTCACCCTGCCGCACGGCAGGGTACTTTTTTGCCCGTTTTACATAGAATGGGCAGAAAGGAATGTGGTGAAAAATGGAAAAAGCGTTCGCCGTTATCGGCGGCGACAGCCGGATGCGCTATCTGGCGCAGTATCTAAGGCGCATCGGACGCACGGTTGACGTTTTCGCCGTGGACGGTCTGCCCGATTCCTGCGCCGACCTCAAAGAAACGCTGCATCGGGCGAAAGTCGTGATCCTGCCGATGCCGGCAATCAAAGACGGTACAATTCGGAATTTGCAAGGCGCAAGCATCGATCCAAGCGAGATTGCAGATTATCTGCGCAGCGATGCGCAGGTTTTTGGCGGCAAGCTCGGCAGCAGCTTTGCGCCGCGCTGCGCCGTAAAGGACTATTCCGAGTGGGAGCCGCTTTGCCGGATGAACGCCGTGCTGACCGCCGAAGGCGCGATTCAGCTTGCGATGGAGCAGACGGAGCGCGCGCTGTTTGGCAGCCGATGCCTTGTGATCGGCGCAGGCAGGATCGGTATGCAGCTTGCGAAAAAGCTTTCAGCGCTCGGCGCGGACGTAACCGTAAGCGCGCGGAAGGAAGCGGACTACGCCCAAATCCGCGCCGAGCATCTGACCGCCGACGTGACCGGCAGCTACGGACTCGGGCTTGCGCAATATGACTGCATTTTCAACACCGTACCGGCAAAGATTCTGACGGTTGAGCAAATTGAGCATACAAAGCCGGACTGCGTTCTGATCGAGCTTGCCTCCGCGCCGGGCGGCTTTTCGCAGGAGGACTGCAGGCTGCTCGGGCGCAAGTACGTTTCCGGCGGCGGACTGCCCGGCATCGTTGCGCCGAAGACCGCCGGCATCTGGATTGCCGATGCGATCCTCGCGGATCTGCGGCAGGAGGTGCAGTGATGGAAGCTCCTGCAATCGGCTTTGCAATGTGCGGATCGTTTTGCACGTTCCGCCGCGTACTGGACGAATTGGAAGCATTAAAGCAGCGCTATCCGAATCTGATTCCGATCCTCTCGGACGTCAGCAGCGCAACGGATAATCGTTTCGGAACTGCCGCTTCGTTTTCCGAGCGCATGGAAAAAATCTGCGGCCGTCCGATCCTGAAAACGCTGACGGACGTGGAGCCCATCGGGCCGACGAAGCTGCTCGATGCGCTCGTGATCGCGCCCGGCACGGGCAACACGCTCGCAAAGCTCGCAAACGGCGTAGCCGATTCGGCGGTTACGCTCGCCTGCAAGGCGCATCTGCGCAACGACGCGCCGGTTGTTATTGCCGTTTCCACAAACGACGGACTCGGCGGCAACGCGCAGAATATCGGCAAGCTGCTTGCGCGGAAGCATTTTTATTTCGTGCCGTTCGGGCAGGATGACGCGGCGGAAAAGCCGTGCTCGCTCGTTGCGGACTTTTCAAAAATCGGCGATACGCTCGATGCGGCGCTTGACGGAAAGCAAATCCAACCGCTGCTGCTGTGAGACGGCTTGCGCAAAAAAGGATGGATGCGTCGCATCCATCCTTTTTTGTTTTGCGCCGCAGCCTCGGGAGCCTCCCTTGTCAGAGGGAGCCTTTGGCTGCGGTGCGGTCGGCGGCGGGGTGTGGGCACCCCGCCCTACGAACAAAACTGTCATGCCACGCGTAGGGCGGCATGCCCCCATCACGCCGTGGTGGAGCTTTGCATTCCGGGCGATAAATGATCGCCCCTCACGCCTATAAAATGAACAAAGCCCGATGCTGCACAGCATCGGGCTTTGTTCTATTCATGCGCCTTTGGCGCAATTAATGACCGCAAGTCAATTCATGCGCGAAGTGCAATTCACTCCAGCGTAATGCCGTAGCCGCCGGCGAGATAGCGGCGCAGATAGGTAATATCCTTGCCGTTGACTTTGCCATCGTGGTTCACGTCGGCTGCCGCTTCTTCAATCGTTACATCGTAGCCGCCGGCAAAATACCACCGCAGCAGCGTAATGTCCTTGCCGTTGACTTCACCGTCACCGTTCACATCGCCGAGCTTGGTTTGCGGCAACGGTGAAAAATGGATCGTGGCATTCAGCAGCGATTCATTGTAGCTGCCGATGGAAATTGCTTTCCACTGTGCCTCTGTGCCGCCGTAGTAAACGTCGGTGAGGCTCCTGCACAAGGAGAACGCATTCTTCCCGATGCTCGTGACGCTGTTCGGGATCGTAACGTTCGTGAGCCTGCTGCAGCCGGAGAATGCATATTCTCCGATGCTTGTGACACCGTCCGGGATCGTGATGCTCGTGAGGCTGCTGCAGTTAAAGAACGCCCTGTACCCGATGCTCGCGACGCTGTCTGGGATCGTGATGCTCGTGAGGCTGCTGCACTTGTAAAAGGCGTAGCTCCCAATGCTCGTGACGCTGTCCGGGATCGTGATGCTCGTGAGGCTGCTGCACCGCTCGAACGCATAGTCCCTGATGCTCGTTACGCTGTCCGGAATCGTGACGCTCGTTTTACCGCAGGGGCAATAAATCAACTCTGTTTTGTCCTTATTGAACAGTACGCCGTCTTTCGACGAATAAGCAGGATTGTTTTCTGAAACGTCGATGCTCGTGAGGCTGCTGCAGAACACGAATTCACGGTCCCCGATGCTCGTTACGCCGCACCCAATCGTGATGCTCGTGAGGCTGCTGCAGCCATCGAGCCCCCAGCCTCCGATGCTCGTGAGGCCGTTCCCGATTGTGAGGCGCACGAGGCTGCTGCAGTAGTAGAACGCACTGACACCGATGCTCGTGACGCTGTCCGGGATCGTAATGCTTGTAAGGCTGCTGCAGTAGGAGAACGCATTGTCCCTGATAGTTGTGACACCGTCCGGGATCGTGATGCTCGTGAGGCTTCTGCAGTCCTCGAACGCCCAGTACCCAATGCTCGTTACGCTGTCCGGGATCGTGATGCTTGTAAGGCTGCTGCAGCCGTAGAACGCATAGTTCCCGATGCTCGTGACGCCAGAGTTGATGACAACGGTTTTGATGCTGCTGCGGTTGCTGTACCACGGCACATCAGAAGGGAACTGCCAGTCCGTCATCTTCCCCGTGCCAGAGATGGTCAGCGTGCCGTTTCTTGTGTTCAGTGCCCATGTGAGGTTCTCGCCGCATGTGCCGGACGTTGCGCCGAGGAGCGGTTCTTCGGTTTCGGCAGGTTCGATGGGCGCTTCATCGTAGGGGCGATTATCAATCGCCCGTTCTTCCGATTCGGCAGCGGCTTCCGACGGGCGACCAATGGTCGCCCCTACGGGCTCGCCTAAGGCTTCCCCATCGGGGGAAGAAGGAAGCGTGAAGATGGAAGCGGTATTACCCCCTCTGTCAGCTTCGCTGACATCTCCCCCACAGGGGGCGATATTTTCGGGCGCTTCTTCCGCGAGCGCCATGGGCGCAAGCGTGAGCAGCATAGCTGCGCAGAGCAGCAGCGATAAAATGCGTTTCATTGGATTTCCTCCGAGATTTTGCCTTATTTGCATAGTTTTACAAATAAAATATAGCAAACGCCGCAGTTAATTGCAACTGCGGCGTTGATGCATTATGCGTTTTTGAGCAGCTCCTGCACCGCATCGGTGCTTTCCCAAGGCAGGTCGAGATCGTCTCTGCCGAAGTGACCGTAAGAGGCGGTTTGCTGATAGATCGGGCGGCGGAGATCCAGCCGCTCGATGATCGCCGCCGGGCGCAGATCGAACACCTTGCGGACAAGCTCGCTCAATGCGGAATCGGAGAGCTTGCCGGTTCCGTTCGTTTCGGCAAGCACGCTGACCGGCTGCGCCACGCCGATTGCGTAGGCAAGCTGAAGCTGGCAGCGGTCGGCAAGGCCGGCGGCAACGATATTCTTTGCGATATAGCGCGCCATATACGCCGCGCTGCGATCCACCTTCGTTGGGTCCTTGCCGGAGAATGCGCCGCCGCCGTGGGAGGCGTAGCCGCCGTAGGTATCCACGATGATCTTCCGCCCAGTGAGCCCGGAATCGCCCACCGGTCCACCGATGACAAAGCGGCCGGTCGGGTTTACATAAAACTTCGTGCCTGCATCGAGCAGTTCTTTCGGGAGCGTGGGGCGAATGATGGTTTCGATGACGCTGCTGCGCAGATCGTCGATTGCAATTTCGGGATCGTGCTGCGTGGATACGACGACGGTATCGATACGCTTGACTTCCCCGTTTTCGCCGTACTCAACGGAGACCTGGCTTTTGCCGTCCGGTCTGAGCCACGGAAGCGTGCCGTCCTTGCGGCGCGCGGAAAGCGCGCGCGTGAGCTTATGCGCGTAGGAGATCGGCGCCGGCATCTTTTCGGGCGTTTCGTTGCAGGCGAAGCCGAACATCATGCCCTGATCCCCTGCCCCGGTATCGTTTGCATCGCCGAAGGAATGGTCAACGCCCATGGCGATGTCGCCGGACTGCTCATCGATCGAGGTGAGGATGGCGCAGGTGCGATAGTCGAAGCCGCTCTTTTCGGTATAGCCGATATTGCGGATTGTTTCGCGCGCAACGGAGGGAATATCCACGTAGCAATCGGTGGAAATCTCGCCCATGACGAGCACCATGCCGGTGGTTGCGGCGCACTCGCAGGCAACTCTCGCCTTCGGGTCCTGCGCCAGAATAGCGTCCAAAACGCCGTCGGAAATCTGGTCGCAAAGTTTATCGGGGTGTCCTTCCGTAACGGATTCTGATGTAAAGATTCTTTTTTCCATAGTTTTTCCTTTCTTTCGGAACAAAAAACGCTCTGCCGATCGGCAGAGCATTGAAGGCTTTTCATTCCTCATCTGTCGATTTTTCTCGCCGGAATTGGCACCTTGTCTAAAGACAGGTTGCCGGGCTTCACAGGGCCGGTCCCTCCGCCACTCTTGATAAGGTATTCGGTTGTTCTTTCATTATATCGCGTTTTTTCGCGTTGTCAATCGGGCTTTCGGAAAAAGTTTACAGTTTCTTTATAGTATTTTCCCTGCGAATGGGGTATGATGTACGCAGATAGGAGGTCTTATCTTGAACAACCCAAGACGCAGCTTCGATCGCTTCTGCATCAAATACCGCAACCGCGGCATTCGCAATCTGATGCTTTATATTGCGATCGGCAATGCGGTGATTTATTTTCTTTCCATGATTTTTGCAACCGGCATCCGCATCGGCGGCATGGCGGTTGATCTGCAGTCGCTCCTGGTTTTTGACGGGCTATCCGTTCTGCATGGGCAGGTTTGGCGGCTTGTGACGTTCCTGCTCGTTCCGGGGGTCGGCAGCGGCTTTATCGATTCGCTGTTTTTGCTGCTGGTGCTGTTCTTCTACTACCGCATCGGCATCGTTTTGGAGCAGGCGCTCGGTACGCTGCGGTTCAATCTGTTTTATCTGACCGGCGTGATTCTGATGGACCTTTTCGGCGTGATTTTCGGCTTGCAGTTTAACGGAACGGTTCTCAATCTCAGCATGCTGCTTGCGTTTGCGACGCTGTATCCCGAAAACCGCGTGCTGCTGATGTACATTATCCCGATCAAGCTGAAGTATCTCGCTTGGTTCTATATGGCATGGACGGTTTTTGAAGTTGTGCTTTACAAGAGCTTCTTCCCGCTTGTGCCGCTTGCGAACTACGTTCTGTTCTTCTGGAACGAGATCCCCGGCCTTGTGCCGCTGCTGCGCAAGCCGAAGAAGAAGGCGAAGCCCTCGCAGGACTGGGCAAGCGGCTATCAGAGCAAGACCGGTCAGAAGCCGTACCGCCACAAATGCACCGTTTGCGGCAGAACCGATACGGACTACCCGAATCTGGAATTCCGCTACTGCTCGAAGTGCAACGGTTATTACTGCTACTGCATGGATCATATTAACGACCATGCGCATATCCAATAAAAAAACGCCTTGCTTTCTAAAAAGCAAGGCGTTTTTTTGGCGCCCTTTTATCCGGCTTTTTTGCGGAACGCTTCATAGATCAGCGCCTGCCCATCGCGCGATGGATGGATGCCGTCCGCGCAGAGCAGCTCCGCCAGCGCATTTCCCTCTTTCGGAAACGCGCTGCGCAGATCGATCAGATCAGTGCCTTCGTCCGCGGCGATCTTTTTTACCATTTCGGAATATTCCGCTTGCCAGCGCGAGATATGCTCCACATCGCCGAGCCATTGCAGGATATTATTTTGGGATAAACCATCCCTGCAAATGAATTGCAAATACCGCTCGGAATGGATCGGCGGAAGCGTTGCGATCATGGGCGTTCTGCCGCTTGCGCGCAGCAGCGCAAGCGCCTTTTTGTACAATGCCGTAAACTGCTTCGGCGGCGTTTTGCAGTCAAACGAACCCGCCGGGTTTTCGGAGATCTCCGCCCAATTATAATCGCAGTCGTTGCCGCCGAATTCTAAAATTGCCACTTCCCCGGGCACGGCTTCCGTCTGCGCATCTTTTTCAATAAACGGCAGCGCCTTGCCGATCGTGCAGCCGAAGCGCGAACGATTGCGGATCGTAACGCCCAAAAGGCGCGAAAGCCGATCTTCCCAATCCCTGTTCACGGCATACTTGCCGTTTTCCAGCACAACGCCCTTCAAAATCGAATCGCCGTAAATTGTAACGTTCATTCGGATATCTCCTTTCCGTTGTTTTTATATCTGGTTTTCAATACTATGTTAAATCGTATTTTTATCTTTGTCAAGAGCTTTTCAAAATAATTATTTGCGTTTTTCGCTGCGATATGCTATGCTGATGGCGGTGATTGGATATGAATGAACAACTGCTCAGCGAAACCTGCCGCCTGCTTACGGCGCAAAAGCTGCCGCGCTGGCAGGAGCTTCCGGATTTGGAGCTTTATATGGATCAGGTGCTTGGGCTGATTTCCCGCTATCTCGGGCAATACCCCGGCTTTGACGAAAAAGGGCTGACCGCCGCGATGGTCAACAACTACGTAAAAATGGGCGTGCTTCCCCCGCCGGAGAAAAAGCGGTATCAGCGCAGGCACATTGCTTTCTTGCTTGTGATCTGCATTTTGAAAGCCAGCTTGCCGATCGCGTCGATCCGCGCGATGATCGCGCAGGATCTCTCCTCCGAAGCGGAAGATGCGGCATACGATCATTTTTGCGAGCAATTTGAGCAGGCGTGCAAGGCGGCTGCCGAATCCGCACTGCGCGATTCCTCTCCGCTCTACCACGCCGCGCTCCGCGCGCAGGCGGAGCAGGCGCTTGCGCGGCGGCTTTGCAGCGATGATGCTTCCGAAAAATAGAAAAACGCTTCAGGGCTTTGCCCTGAAGCGTTTTTATTTGCTTTTTACTTATTGCCGAAGACGGACTTGATAATATCGTCCAGATCGCCGGAATCGTTATCCGCGCCCTTGCCGGAGCCGCTGAAGAGCGTGCTCTTGCCGGCCTTCTTTTCATCAAAGCCGGTTGCAATAACGGTAACGCGCATTTCATCCTCAAAGGAATCATCGAACGTTGCGCCGAAGATGATGCTCGCTTCGGGATTGGCAGCTTCCATAACGATGTTGGCTGCGGTTTCCACATCGTCCAGTCCGAGGTCGCGCGAGCCGGTGATGTTGATGAGCACGCCGGTAGCGCCGTTGATGGAGGTTTCCAGCAGCGGGCTTGCAACCGCAGCCATCGCCGCCTGCTCCGCCTTGTCGCGGCCGGTTGCCGTAGCGACGCCCATGTGGGCATGGCCGGCGTCCTTCATGACGGAGGAAACGTCCGCGAAGTCGAGGTTGATCATGACGTTCTCGGAATAGCTGACCAGGCCGGAGATGGACTCAACTGCCTGCTTCAGAACGTCATCGGCAATGCCGAATGCGTTTGCAAACGTGATTTTCTGATCGGTAACGTATTTCAGGCGATCATTCGGAATGATGATCAGCGAATCGACTTTATCGCTCAGCTCGGCGATGCCGGACTCCGCCTGCTTCATGCGGTTGCTGCCCTCAAAACGGAACGGCTTTGTAACAACGCCGACCGTGAGGATGCCGGCGTCATGCGCGAGACCGGCGATGATCGGAGCCGCGCCGGTGCCGGTGCCGCCGCCCATACCGGCGGTGACGAACACCATATCCGCGCCTTCCAGCGCCTGCGCAATGGCAGCCTTGGATTCCTCGGCTGACTTCTGACCGATTTCCGGCTTCGAGCCTGCGCCCATGCCGCCGGTCAGCTTTTCGCCGATCTGCAGCTTATTATCGCAAACGGAACGATTCAGGTCCTGCGCATCGGTATTGATGGCGACGAACTCGACGCCCTTGACCTTTGCGTTGACCATGCGGTTTACAACGTTATTGCCGGCGCCGCCGACGCCAATGACTTTAATGGATACTACTTTTTCAGCTTCAGCCATTTGAAATCCTCCTATGTATTTGCATCAAAGCACAGAATTTGTTTCTATACATTTAATATTCTAACGCGAAATTTTCAATAGGTCAACAGCAAACTACAACTTTTTGCTGATTTTTTACCAAGGTATGAAACGCGCGACTTTCTCTTCTTCAAACGAGAGATCAATTGTGCCTGCCTGGTACGGCGAAAGCTGATCCAAAACGGCAAGCAGATACTGCATTTTATAGTCCATCTGATCCGTGCCGCCGAGCTTGATCTCATAAAGATCGCTGTATTGAAGCGTGAGATCAAACGTGCGCGTTACGTCGATCGCGGTGATCTTTTCGCCAAGTCCCGTGCCGTCCATTGCAGCAAGGATCGCGTTCAGCGCGGCAAGCTGCTCGGTATCGTCCGACTGCGCCGGCTGCCCGGGCTGCGGATCACGGAGCGTCAGTCCCGTGATCGCGGGATAGTCGCCCTCGCCTGCCTGCTCTAAAACCTTGCCGGAGAAATTGATCAGCCACGTTTCGCCCGAATCGCTCCGAACGGCAAACGCCGCATCGCTTTCCGTAACCTCAATCACAACGCAGTCCGGCAAAATCCGCGCAATGCGAACGCGCTGCACATACGGCAGCAGTGCAGTCAGGCGGCCTGCAACGGCGGATTTATTCAGCGTGAGCAGGTTATCGCCCTCGCGGATGCCCGATGCTTCGATCACGGCATCGGCGCCGTAGATGGAATTGCCCTGCACCTCCACCGTGCGAACACGGAAAAAGAGCGATAAGCTCACGGCAACGACCGCCGCGATCACCAGCACGAGCAGCAGCCGTTTACCGACTCCCGCGCGCATTTTTGACCGCTGACGGCGGCGATGCCGCCTTGCTGCCTGATTGGATTGTGTCGAACGTTCCGCCATATCGTTTTACTCCTCTTGCAGTGAAACGTCTGCGCCAAGCAGACCAAGATAATCGATCCATTGCGCGTAACCGCGCCCGATCAGATCCAGCCCGTAGATTCGGGACTCCCCTTCTGCGCAAAGCGCGGCGATCACAGCCGCCATGCCGCCGCGCAGATCGGTTGCTTCGGCGGAGGCTGCCGTTAAACGCCGAACGCCTGTAACGATCGCGCAGTTTCCATCCGTTTCGATCGCGCCGCCGAATTTCCGAAGCTCCGGCACGTGGGAAAAGCGGTCGGAAAATACCGTTTCGATCAGCCGCGTTTCGCCCTCCGCCAAAAGCATGGCAGCCATAAGCGGCGCCTGCGCGTCGGTTGGAAAGCCGGGATACGGCGCGGTTGAAACCGTGCCGATCGCGCGCAGCGGACGATCCCGAAGCAGCCGGATCGTTTTCCCTGTTGTTTCGATCCGGCAGCCGGCTGACCGCAGCGCATCGAGCACCGGTATCAGCAGCATCGGATCGGTTTGCGTAAGCGCAACGTCACCGCCGCAGGCGGCAGCCATTGCAAGGTAGCTTGCCGTTTCCATGCGGTCGGGCATCACGTGCCAAACCGCGCCATGCAGCGGTTTTCCGCCGCGAATAATCAGATCAGCCGTGCCTGCGCCGGAAATCTCCGCGCCCATCGCAGAGAGAAAGCCGCAAAGGTCGGTGATCTCCGGCTCGCGCGCGGCATTATGTACCGTAACAACGCCCGGAACGGAAACGGACGCAAGCAGAAGGTTCTCCGTTGCGCCAACGCTTGGAAACGGGAGCGTGACTTCTCCCCCGAAGCGCGCTTCCCATCGGCAGCGCCAATCCTCACTTTCGCCGTCCCACTTGACACCGAGCGCTTCGAGCGCGGCAACGTGGTAGTTGATCGGGCGAACGCCGAGCCGGCAGCCGCCGGGCGCGGAGAGCCTTCCCCATCCGAAGCGGCTGAGCATTGCGCCGAGGAACGTAACCGAGGCGCGCATTTTGCCCATCAGCTCCGATGGGATCGCGTTGCCGCTTGCCTGCGACGCATCGACAATCACGGATGCGCCGCGCCACTCGACCGTGCAGCCGAGGTGCCGGAGAATCTCCGTTGCAGCCGTTGCGTCAGAGATTTCCGGGCAGCCCGTTATCACGCACCGTTCGGGAGTAAGAAGCGTTGCCGCGAGCAGCGGCAGGACGCTGTTTTTCGCGCCGTGTATCGGAATTGAGCCGCGCAGCGGTTTCCCGCCGCGAACAGCCAGATATTGCATAGTTCACCACTCCGCATTCGATGAAATTCAGTTCATCCTATGCGGAGGTTTCTTTTACGGTGCTTTGACCACTTCCATCACCGTATCATAGATCCGCTGCGTGGAATCCACAACGGCAAGATCGGAAAGCGCCTTGCGCATCGCCTGCAGCCGATCGGGATCGGAAAGCACCTCGCAAGCCGTGCGGTAGAGCGTTTCGCCATCCGTATCGCGCTCACGAAGCACGACTGCCGCGCCTGCCTGCGCAAGCACGTCTGCGTTCTTTGCCTGATGATCGTCCGTCACGTTCGGAGACGGCACGATGATCGAAGGCGTTCCGGAAATCGTCAGCTCGCTGATCGTTCCCGCGCCTGCGCGGCAGATCATCAGGTCCGCCGCTGCCATAACAGTTGGCATGTCATAGATATATTCGCGCATATCGATCGCAGGATGCGCCGAAAGATCAAGTCCGAGCTCCTTTACGTAATCCGGCATCCACCGCCAGCCGTAAGAGCCGGTTGCGTGGATATGCTGAAATTTCTCATCCTTTGCTTCAAGCGCTATAAACTGCGCGATTTTCTTATTCATTTCCCTTGCGCCGAGGCTGCCCCAGTAGGATACGATCAAAGGGCGATCATCCAAGCCGAGCTGCTTGCGCGCATCGTTTTTATCCCGATAGAGAAATTCTTCTCTTGCCGGCGTGCCGGTAACGATGACCTTTTCCGGCTGTTTATAGTTTTTGCGGCACGCTTCAAACGAAACCATAATCCGATCTACCGTTGCCGCAACCATGCGCGTTGCAAGACCGGGCACGGCATTCGATTCATGCACAAGCGTCGGAATCCCAAGGCGCGCGCCTTCGCGCAGCGCGGGGAAGCTGGCGTAGCCGCCCGTTCCGATCACAACGTCCGCTTCAAATTCACGCAGGACGCGCCGCGCCTTGCGCAGCGAACCTGCGATGTCCTTCACCATAATCGCGTTATGCGCAATGCCGGCAGGGGTCAGCTTTCGCTGCAAATTGGAGATCTTGATCGTTTCAAGCGCGAAGCCTTCGCGCGGCACGAGATCGCGCTCGATGCCGTCCTCCGCGCCGACGAAGAGGATCTTGCAATCCGGCTGCCGCTCATGGAAGAGATTTGCTACGGCAATCGCGGGGTAAATATGGCCGCCGGTACCGCCGCAGGTAAACACAAGATTCAAGCCGCCTTCCCCCTTACAGCAGATTATTTTTGCAGCTGCGCGAAATATTCAGAACGATGCCCATTTCGGCAAGCTGAACGATCAGCGCAGTGCCGCCGTAAGAAAAGAACGGCAGCGAAATGCCGGTTGACGGCAGAACGTTCGAAACAACGCCGATGTTCAGCGCAACCTGCAGCGCAAGCAGCGTAGTCAGTCCGGCGGCAACGAGCTTGCCGAACCGATCCGGCGCGTGCATCGCGATCCAGTAGCCGCGGATGATCAGCAGCGCGAACAGCACGATAATCAGCGCCGCGCCGACAAATCCGAGCTCTTCGCAGACGATGGAGAAAATGTAGTCGTTATGCTCCTCCGGCAGGTAGAGGTATTTTTGGCGGCTCTTGCCGAAGCCGAGCCCGAACAAGCCGCCCGAGCCGATCGCATACAGCGATTGCAGAACCTGATAGCCTTTCGTCTGCGCAAAATCCTCCGGGTGAAGCCATGCGGTGATACGGTCGCTCGCGTAGCCGCGCAGCGCAAGGTATGCGCCGATGAACACGGCAGCCGCCGCAAACAGCATCAGAAACCACTTTCCGGGCAGTCCGCCGAGATACAGCAGCGCAGCCGCCGTTAAGCAGATAATAACGATTGCGGAAAGGTGCGGCTCAAGCGCAAGCAGCAGCACGATCGGCACCAGCATGATCACAAACGGCAAAACGCCGTATTTCAGCGTGCGGATTTTATCCTTGAGCCCTGCAATCATGCCGGAGAACGAAACGACAACGCCGAATTTTGCAAGCTCCGACGGCTGAATGCTCACAGGTCCGATATAGATCCAGCGCTTTGCGCCGCCGCCGGATCTGCCGATGATCAAAACGAGGATCAGCAGCACGATAGCCGCGCCGAGGATGGTAAAGGCAAAGCGGCGCCAAATCTGATAGCCGATCCGGCTGAAGCCCAGCATCACAAGGATTCCTGCAACCGCGAAGATCGCCTGGCGGATGAAATAATACATCCCGTTGCCTTCCTCCTGGAATGCGCGCGGATAGCTTGCCGAATACATCATGATCACGCCGATGGAAACGAGGATCACCGTAAGCAGCAGAAACGGCAAATCCAGCAGACCGCGATCATTCGCTTTCTGCTCCGTTTGCGGAAGTCTTTCTGCCGTTTTCTCTGCCATCATGATGCCTCCTATCGAACCCCAAGATACGCGATCACACACATGACCGCCGTAACAAGCGTAAATACCGTGAAGATTTTCACTTCGCTCCAGCCGCACATTTCAAAATGATGATGGATCGGCGTCATTTTGAAAACACGCTTGCCGTGCGTCAATTTGAAATAAGTAACCTGGATGATCACCGAGAGCGTTTCAATAAAGTAAACGAGCCCGACGACCACCAAAATCAGCGGCATTTCCAGCGCATAGGCAAGTCCGCAGACCATGCCGCCAAGGAAAAGCGAACCCGTATCGCCCATAAAGACCTTTGCCGGATGGAAATTGTAATACAAAAAGCCGACAAGCGCGCCGATCATTGCTGCCGGCACAATCGTAAGCGTATCGCGCTGGCGCGCGATTGCCGTTACCGCAAAGAAGAGCATCACCGGGATCGTAACGCCGGTTGCAAGACCATCGATTCCATCGGTGAGGTTCACGGCGTTGACCGTTCCGATAATCACGAACAGCGAAAGCGCAAGATAAACGATCCAGTTGATCTGAACCGTAACGTTCCAAAACGGGATAAAGAGCTCGCCGTTCAGCCGCCCCTGGCTGCGCAGGATTGCCAAAAACGCTGCCGCCGCAACAAGCTGAAACAGCAGCTTCTGCAAGCTGGTAAGCCCGAGGTTTCGCTTAAGTTTGACCTTGATGAAATCATCTATAAAACCAATCAAACCATAAACGAGCGCAAAGCCGAACACATACAGATGTTCCGGCGTTTCCGCCCCGATTCCGGCAATTACGGTTACGATCAGTGCAGCGTAAATAAACATCAAGCCGCCCATGGTGGGCGTGCCTGCCTTGGCGCTATGCCAAGTCGGCCCGATTTCGCGGATGGACTGCCCTGCTTTCCATGCGCGCAGCAGCGGCAGCAGCCATCTTCCAAGCAGAACGCAAAGCACAAACGCCGCGCCGGTATAGATCAGCGGATTCATACGGATTTCTCCTGTCTCTCTTTCAGTTTTTCGCGCAGAAGCTCCAGCGCGTTTTCCATCTTCATGCCGCGGCTGCCCTTAAAGAGCAGAACGTCGCCGTCTTTCACGATTGCCTCAAGCGCACGCGCGAGGTCTTCATGCGTTTCGAAATGGCGGCAATTTTCTGATGCCATACCGCCGGTAATGCAGCCGGTAAGCAGCCGCTTTGTATAGCTGCCGTAGGTATAGACCATATCCGCCTTCTGCGCGGCGATCCTGCCGATGCGGTAATGCTCCGCCATGCTGCGGTTGCCAAGCTCCAGCATATCGCCAAGCACGGCGATGCGCCGCCCCGTGCAGTTCCAGCTTCCAAGCACATTCAGCTCCGCATCCATGGATTCCGGACTTGCGTTGTAGCAGTCGGCAATCAGCGTGACGTTTCCAACCGTGCTGACCTCCTGCCGCATACCCGTGTTGCGGAACCGGCTGAGCGCCTGCTGCATCCGTTCCGGTTTCACGCGGCAGAGCATACCCACGGTAACTGCCGCAAGCGCGTCATATACCGCGTGGATGCCGTCCGTCGGAAGGAATATTTCAAACTGATGCCCCATGCCGCGCACGCGGAAGCTCATGCCGCCGTCAAGCTGCTGAATATCCTCGGCGAGCACGTCGCAAAGCGGATTCTCCACGCCGAAAAAGTAGGTTTTGAGCTTCGACTGCTCGCGCTGATTCCAGAGCAGCGGCTCATCACCGTTGAGCACGAGCACGTCTTTTTTGGACATTCCCTGCACGATCTCCATCTTCGCCTGCAATATGCCATCGCGTGAACCGAGGTATTCGATGTGCGAAGTACCGATGTTCGTAATCACGGAGATATTCGGGCGCGAGATGGAGGTCAGGTACGCCATTTCGCCGAAATGGTTCATGCCCATTTCCAAAACGGCATACTGCGTATCCTCCGGCAGCTCTAAAATCGACATCGGAACACCGATATCGTTGTTATGATTGCCCTCGCTCTTCTGCGTTTTATAGGTGGTATTCAGAACGGCGTAGGTCATTTCCTTCGTTGTGGTTTTACCGACGCTGCCCGTAATGCCGACGACAACCGGCTCCAGCGCCGTGCGGTAGCCGGCTGCCAGCGCGCCGTAGGCATCGTGCGTGTTATCCACAACGATCTGCGCGATCGCAGCGTCCTGCGGCTCGGAAACGAGCACGGCGGACGCGCCTGCTTTCAGCGCATCGGGAATAAACTTATGCGCGTTGTGCTTTTCGCCGATCAGTGCAACGAACAAGCTGCCCTTTGCCGCCTTTTTCGAATCGGTTGTAATGGCGGTGATCTCTACGTTTTCAAATTCCGGCTGCACCTTACCGCCGCACCAGTGCGCCAACTGCTTCAGTGTCCAGCTCATAATTCACGCTCCCTGTAAATGTGCCGCAACTTCTTCGCGTTCATCAAGATGCGTTTTCTCTTTTCCGATGATCTGGTAGGTTTCATGGCCCTTGCCTGCCAAAACGATTATATCACCTTTTTCCGCATGGTCCATTGCCCAGCGAATCGCCTCGCGGCGGTTTTCGATCACAACGTAGGGGGTTTTTGTACCCTTTGCGCCGGAAACGACCTGGTTGAGAATCTCGTTTGGGTCTTCCGTGCGCGGATTATCCGAGGTATACACAACGAAATCCGCAAGGTCCGCGCCGATTTTACCCATGATCGGGCGCTTATAGGGATCGCGGTCACCGCCGCAGCCAAACAGCGCAATCAGCCTGCCGGGGCAGAAATCGCGGACGGCATTGAGCACGTTTTCCAGCGCGTCCGGTGTATGGGCGTAGTCAATCAGAATCGTATAATCCTTGCCGGGCGTAGGCACAACCTCTACCCTGCCCTTTACGCCTTCGCTTTTCGAAAGCGCGTCGGCGATCAGCGCAAGCGGAATGCCAAGCGCCTTTGCGGCGCCGATCACACAAAGCGCGTTATACGCGGAAAATTTTCCGGGAATGCCGAGGCTGAAGCGGCTGATCTCGCTGCCGATCACAGCGTCAAACAGCACACTGTCCGGCTCAAGGCGCAAGTTTCTTGCGCAGAGATCTGCTTCGTTTTTGCCGAGCGATACGGTGAGCTTCTCGCAGGGCGCGCTTTCCATCATCAGCGGCGCAGCCGGATCATCGAGATTGAAAACGCCGGTATCGCAATCGCGGAACAGCAGCTCCTTCGCCTTACGGTAGTTTTCCATCGTTTTATGGAAGTCCAGATGGTCTTCCGTCAGATTGGTAAAGATGCCCACCTTGAAATGGATATGGCGCGTGCGATGCAGCACGAGCGCATGGGAGGAAACCTCCATAACCGCGTGCGTGCAGCCGCTATCCACCATCTGCCGCAGGAGCGATTGCAGCTCAAAGCTTTCGGGCGTTGTATGCTCCGTCGGGAGCACCTCGCTGCCGATCATATTCTGAATTGTGCCGATCAAGCCGACCTTTGCACCGATCGTTTTTTCAAGGACGGATTTCAGCAGATACGTAACGGTGGTTTTGCCGTTCGTGCCCGTAACGCCGATCATCGTGAGCTTTTTGGAAGGATGACCGAACCAGTTATCGCCGAGATCGGCAAGCGCCGTGCGCGAATCTTCCACAAGAATATATGGTACATTCTCCTCCGGCTTCACCTGGCAAAGCACGGCGGCTGCGCCGTTTGCAACCGCAGAGGCGATGTATTTATGGCCGTCTGTCACGTAGCCGACAACCGCAACATAAAGATCACCGGGCTTCACCGCGCGCGAATCATAGCACACGCCGCCGATTTCAAGATCGGCTGAAGCCGTGCATTTTTGAACGCTGATTCCCTCTAAAAGCTGCGCGAGTTTCATATGTTTCCTCCCGATCAGTCCTGTACGCTGTTATTCGTAAATTCCACGTTCACCGTTGAGCCGCGCGGAACTTCCGTGCCCGGCTCCGTGCCCTGATAGGTCACGTAGATATAGCCGGAAATCTTATCCGTGCCGCGCGCCTGGATATAAAGCCCGTAATACGAGGCGGCATCCCTTGCCTGCGAAACCGTCATACCGCGGAAATCCGGAACGGTAACCGTTTCCTCCGGCGCTTCGCCGCCGAAGTAGACGACGATCTCGGAATCGCCCGGAATGCTTGCGCCTGCCGCCGGAATCTGGCCGGTAGCCGTTTCGCCGCTGCCGACCGAGCGGAATTTCAGGCTCCGCTCCTTCAGCGCAGTTGCCGTTTCATCCGCCGTCATGCCGAGAACGTTCGGAACAACAACGTTGACCGCGCTGATCTCATCCGCGCCGTAATCCGGCTCAACGCCGAGGTGCGGCAAAATATCCGTGAAAATATCCTTTACAGTCGGCGCCGCCATTGCGCCGCCGCCGATGTATAGGCCGGTTGCGCGGCTCGGCGTATCGAGAACAACGAGCACCGCATACTTCGGATCGTTGATCGGCGCAACGCCGATGAACGAGACCATTTTATCTTCAACCTGGTTGCCGTTTGCATCGTATTCATCGATTTTTTCGGAGGTGCCGGTCTTGCCGCCGACACGGTAGCCAGCCGTCTTCGCGGCGGTTGCCGTGCCATCGGTTACAACGAACTCCATCAGCGTCCGCATCGTTGCG
Source organism: Oscillospiraceae bacterium (assembly GCA_017445385.1). GTDB lineage: Bacteria > Bacillota > Clostridia > Oscillospirales > Oscillospiraceae > RGIG3566. Next base: position 76,172 of record JAFSUG010000003.1, on the reverse strand, counting down.
GAGGTCTGCTCGCTGATAACCTGCCGCAGAATATGCGGCTCTGTTTTTTCAATGGTATTGCCCTCGCTGTCCTGCACCTCCGCAACAACGTACGGCTCAAGGAGATAGCCGCCGTTTACGATTGCGGAAACCGCGCGGACAAGCTGCAGCGGCGTGATTTTGAACGTCTGCCCGAACGATGCCGAAATCAGCGATGCAGTGGACGCGCCGGTGAGCAGGTCTTTTGAGAAGAAGTAGCCCTTGCCCTCGCCGGGAAGATCCACGCCCGTGCTCTCCGTCAGCCCGAAGGCGTTCACGTAGTCATAGAATTTTTGCCCGCCGAGCTTGAGGCCGATATTCGCAAACGCGATGTTGCAGGAATTGCCGAGCGACTGCGCCGTGGACTGCTGCCCGTGGCCCTCGTGCTTCCAGCAGTGCAGCGTCTGCGAGCGGCCCTGGAAGTCCGCCGCGCCGCCGCAGTAGAACGTATCGTTCAGCGTAACGGCGTTTTCATTGAGCGCCGAGGCAAGCGTGATGAGCTTGAACGTTGAGCCCGGCTCATAACCATCGGAGACCGCGCGATTGCGCCACTGCTTCAGGCGCGCCGTTGCCATTTTGCTGTTGTATTCGTTAAGTCCCTCCGTATACGCCTCGCTCCCCTTCGGGCTTGCGATTGCGCTTTGATAGAGCGCTTCAAGCTGCTCCGCTTTCGCGGTATCATAAACTTCGAGATAGTCGTTCGGATCGAAGCTGCCGAGCGTTGCCATGCCGAGGATCGCGCCCGTGTTTACGTCCATAACAAGCGCAAAGCCGCCGTTTTCAATCGTATAACGGTCGATTGCGGACTGCAGATTCTTTTCCAGATAATACTGCACCGTGGAATCGATCGTAAGAACGAGGTTGTTGCCGTTGGATGCATCGTAATACTTCTCATAGGTATAGAGCATCGCCGTTCCGTTGTTGCCGCGCGTTTTGATCACTTTGCCGGAATTGCCCTCAAGCGTAGTTTCGTAGTACGCTTCCAGTCCCTCGCCGCCGATGTCATCTTTGTTTACAAAGCCGAGCACCTGCGCCGCAAGCGAGCCATAGGGGTAATACCGCTGTTGCGACGGCTCCATGTAGATGCCCTGCACGCCGGTTGTGTTGACGTATTCCAGCAGCTTATCCGCCGTTTCCTGCGGGATCTTCTTGCGGATCGGCTTATAGGCGTAATCCGTATCGAGGATGCGCTGCAAGGTTGTATCGCGGTCAACCTCCAAAATTTCGCTCAGCCGCGAAGCCATGAGTCCTGTATCCTCTCCGGCTTTTTCGATCTCCTGCGGATTGACGTAAACGTCCTGCACGGTATAGGACGACGCGAGGATATTCATATTGCAATCGTAAATCACGCCGCGCGTTGCGCGGACGGCGATGCTGGAGGTCTGATTGCGGATCGCCTTTTTTTCATACTCCTCATGGTGCAAAACCATCAGATTGAACAGCGCCGCAAGCAGCCCTAAAAACGCACAGACGCCGCACAGGATCATCAGGATCATCGTGCGGCTGACAACCTGCCGGTTTATCCGGTCGGTCTTACGCTGTTCGGTTTGCTTCTTATCGGAATTGCTCATTTTCTACCTCGCAAAAACAAATACAATTCTTGCTGAAATTTCCAAAAACCGGAGCGGACACCCACCGGCAACCGCTCCGGATTTTGCATATTCCCGCGGACACGCTCCGCGCTTTCAATTATTCTTATGTTGCCGGCGCGGATAAGTATGCCGACAAATTGGAAAACGCATCGGAGAACAGCTCCGCCGTCCAGCCGAAAACGTCTTCGCCGCCGAGCACTTCGCCGCGGTCGCTGCCGGCAAGGTTCACGTACACCGTCTGGCTGCCGTTCGGCTTTGCCATGCCGAGGCGCGTGGTTGCTTCGGTTTCGATCTCACGATAGTTGATCATGCCGTTATACTGCCCCTGCAGCTTTGAACGCTGCGCTTCCAGCTCCGTGAGCTCCGCGCGCATCGCGCTGTTTTCGGAGGTAATCGTGTAAAGGCGCATATGCGCGAAAACGAGGATCACCATAACACAAACCGCTCCGAGAATGCAAAGCGCCGTCAGCGGCATGGAAAGCGCGCGCGGCTGCTCCGCCGCACGGCGATGCGAACGCTCCTGCGGAAGCGTTCTGCGCTGCGGCTGGCGGACAGCCGAGCCGACAGTTTGCACCTGATATGCCGCCGCGCCGTTAAACAGCGGTTGGGACTGCGCATGCATCGAAGCCATGTTTATTCCTCCGTCTTTATATTTTTTCCGCAATGCGCAGCTTTGCGCTTCGCGCTCTGGGGTTCTCATCCAGCTCCGCATTAGCGGAAACGATCGGTTTTCTTGTAAGGATGCGGAGCTTCGGTTTCTTTCCGCAAACGCATACCGGAAACTCCGGCGGGCAGGTGCAGCCCTTTGCCGCTGCCTGCATTTCCGTTTTTACAATACGGTCTTCCAGCGAATGGAAAGAAATCACGCAAAGCCGTCCGCCCGGATTGAGCAAATCGGGCGCCGCCTCCATCATGCGGCGTACCGCGCCGAGTTCATCATTGACCGCAATGCGGATCGCCTGGAACGTGCGCTTTGCCGGGTGCTGCTTTTCGCGCAGCGCCTGCGGCGGCATTGCGCCGCGGATGATCTCGGCAAGCTCCAGCGTTGTTTCAATCGGTTTTTCCGCTCTGCGGCGCTCAATCGCTGCAGCAATCAGCGGCGCATATCGCTCTTCGCCGTATTCAAAGAAAATGCGGCGGAGTTCTTCTCTCGGCCATTCGTTTACAACCTCATGCGCCGTGAGCCGGTCTTCGCCGTTCATGCGCATATCCAGCGGCGCATCCGCCATATAGCTGAAGCCGCGCTGCGCTTCATCAAGCTGCGGCGAGGAAACGCCGAGGTCAAAAAGCATCCCGTCTACGCCGTGGACGCCGGCGCAGCGCAGGATTGCCGAAAGATTTTCAAAATTATCATGGATCAGCGTTACTTTATCCGCCCATTCGGCAAGGCGTTCGCCTGCCGCCTTCAGCGCGATCGGATCACGATCCACGCCGATCAGCCGTCCGGTTGTGAGGCGCTTTGCAATCTCTTTGGAATGCCCCGCGCCGCCGAGCGTGCCATCCAGGTAAACGCCGTCCGGCCGAATGTTCAGCCCCTCGATGCATTCATTGAGCAGCACCGATTTATGTGAAAACGCCATCAGATTTCAAGCGCCTCCATCATAGAGCGCATATAAGCCGGCGAGAGCTTCTTCTCTTCATCGCCGCGATACGCATCGCTTGCCCAGATCTCCGCGTGGTCGCCCTGGCCGAGGAAGGTAACCTCCTGCCCGAGCGCGGCATATTCCCGAAGCTCAGCAGGCAGAAGGAATCTTCCCTGCTTATCCGGCGTGCATTCAAAGATGTTGGAAAGGAAGATGCGCAGGTCGCCGCGCTTGGAAAGCGGAATCGCATTGATCTTCTCCTGGACACTCTCCCAGCTTTCGCGGTTGTAAACGTTCAGGCAGGTATCCGTACCCGGCATCACATAGAACGTTTCGCCGAGCTCATCGCGCAGCTTCGATGGCACGAAAATTCGGCCCTTGCTGTCTACGCTGTGATGGTATTTGCCGTACATTGTGCCACCTCCTGCTCCACTTTAATCCATTTAAGTGGGTTTTTGCTCCATTTCGCTCCACTTGACTATACTATACTATGTTTCTTGTGAGATTGCAATGCCTTTTTGAAAAATTTTTTGATTTATTTCGTCTTTTTTTCGCGCATGAAAAAAGCACCGCAAACAGCGGTGCCATAAGGGTTTTCAAGCAATTTTCGGAAAAGAGATTCCCGTTGCTTTTCTTATTTTCGAACATTTTTTCTATAACTCTGCAACAGGCGACAGCAGCCGCGGCTTTCGCTGCGGATCGCGCTGCCGGAGCGTTACACGATCCGCCTCAACCGCCACGCAAACAGCCTCCGTTTCCGGGGACGTGATCAGCAGCTCGGTCAGCGGATCTTCCACCGCATCGCGGATCAGCCCGCGCAGATGGCGCGCGCCGCCCTCCGCGCCGCACTGCGCAGCAAGGCATCCGGCAACCGCCTCCCCCAGCTCCATCCGCACGCCGCTTTTCTCCGCGCGCTGCCGCAGCGCGGAAAGCTCCTTCCGCGCGATCTGCTCCATCGTTTCGCGGCTCAGGCTCTCAAACCGCGCAACACAATCAACCCTGCCCAAAAATTCCGGCGAAAAGTGCGCTTTCAGCGCCCCATCCAGCCGACCGCCGCACAAGCTCTGCTCAAAGCCGACCGAATGCTCCGCCGCGCCGAGGTTGGACGTCATAACGAGAATCACGTTCCGAAAATCCGTTTTTCTGCCGGTTGCATCGGTCAAAACGCCGTCATCCATGATTTGCAGCAAGATTGCGCAGACCTCCCGATCCGCCTTTTCGATCTCATCGAACAGCACGACGCTGTAAGGCCTGCGGCGCACCTTTTCCGTAAGCTCGCCGCCCTCGCCGTGGCCAACGTATCCCGGCGGCGCTCCGAGCAGCCGCGATACACTGTGCCGCTCGCCGAATTCCGACATGTCCATGCGGATCAGCGCGTCTTTCGTCCCGTAAACCGTTTCGGCAAGCGCCTTGCACAGCTCCGTTTTACCCACACCCGTAGGTCCGACGAAGAGCATCGACGCAACCGGCCGATCCGGATCGCGCAAGCCGAGCCGTCCGCGCCGCACCGCAGCGCAGGCCGCGCGCACCGCCCCCTCCTGCCCGATCACGCGCGATCCCAGCACCGATTCCAGCTCCTGCATCCGCAGCCGCTCCGAAGCTTGCAGTCTTCCAACCGGGATTCCCGTCCGCTTGGAAACCGCCTCCGCAATCTCCTCCGCCGCAACAACATGGCGGCGCGATGCGCTTGCGCCCTCATCGAGCAGGTCGATTGCCTTATCGGGCAAAAAGCTCCCCGATAGATAGCGGCAGGACATCGTAACCGCTGCCGAGATGGCAGCATCCGAGATTGCAAGGCGGTGGTGCATCTCAAGCCCGGGGCGAAGCCCCTGCAAAATTCGGATCGTTTCCTCCTGCGTGGGTTCGCGCACGGTCACCGCGCGGAATCGCCGCGCAAGCGCGGCATCGCGCTCGATATACTTTCTGTATTCCTCCAGCGTTGTTGCGCCGATGATCTGAATTTCGCCGCGCCCGAGCGCAGGCTTGAAGAGATTCGCCGCGTCGATTGCGCCTTCCGCCGAACCTGCGCCGACGATCGTATGCAGCTCGTCGATAAACAGAATGATATTACCGCTTCGGCGGATCTCCTGGATCACGTCGCGCACGCGCTCTTCAAATTCGCCGCGGTATTTCGTCCCTGCGAGCAGGCTTGCCATGTCCAGCGAAAGCAGCCGCTTCCCGCGCAGCAGCATCGGCACGTTGCCTTTTGCCATGCGCTGCGCAAGCCCCTCCACAATCGCCGTTTTCCCAACGCCCGGCTCTCCGATCAGCGCAGGGTTATTCTTGCTCTTTCTGCAAAGGATCTCCATAACCGTCTGCGTTTCCGCATCGCGCCCGATCACCGGCGCCATCCGATCCGCCAGCGCGATCAAATCTTCGCAAAACTGCTCCGTCAGCTTCATCGCCGTTTTCCCCTCCAATACTTCAAGCGGATCATGCTGCGCCCTTGCGCGGCGCGATCCGAAAAACGCTTTTTCCCTGCTCGTTTCATGCTTCATGCGGATCCCTCCGGCAGAGAGTTTGCCCGCTTTCCTTACAACTTCAAACGATCCGGAAAGAATTTTCATTGCATTTTATGAAATTCGTGATAGAATAAAGACGCAAACCATGCATGGGAGGTGTATTCATGGCTTATCAGATCGGTGACGCTTGCGTCAAGTGCGGCGCATGTGCCGGCGCTTGCCCCCTCGGCATCATTGAGGAAGGCGATGATCGGTACGTAATCGACGCGGATCAGTGCATTTCTTGCGGTACCTGTGCAGGCGAATGTCCCACGGGCGCTATCACGGAAGGCTAAGATGCGTCAAATGCCCCTGTGCAGAGCACAGGGGCATTGTCATGAAAGGCAGATAAACCATGAAAACAGAAACCCTTTGGAACGGTATCGCGCTCCATACGCCGGAGGGGCAATTTCCGCTTGGCACGGATTCGGTTCTGCTGGCGTACTTTGCAAAACAGGGCAAAAAGGTCTGCGATCTCTGCTGCGGCTGCGGCGCGGTTGCGCTGATGCTCCTTGCAAGCGATAAAAGGCGCGCTGTAACCGGCGTGGAACTGCAGGCGGAGGCCGCCGAAGCCGCGCGGCATAACGCAGAAGCGAACCATCTTCCATTCTCGGTTTTGCACGGCGATATTCGGCAGATTCGAACGCTTCTTCCCCCTTGCAGCTTCGATACCGTTGTTTCCAATCCGCCCTACCACGTAAACGGCAGCGATCCGGCACGCGCGCAGCGCACATGTACGCCGGAAGATCTCTGCAAAGCTGCGGCATGGCTGCTGCCAACGGGCGGACGGTTTTATTTCGTTCACAGAACCGAGCGTCTTGCGGAGCTGATCTCCGCGCTGAGCGCAAACGGCTTAGAGCCGAAGCAGCTGCAATTCATTCGCCACAAACCAAACAGCCGCAGAACGCTTTTTTTAATGGAAGCTGTGCGCGGCGCGAAGCCATCGCTCAAGCTGCTCGATGATTTCATTCTTTTCAATGACGACGGCACCGAAACCGATGAATGCCGCCGCGCATATCACCACGAAGGAGGGCTGTAAATGGCAGGCAGATTATATCTTGTCCCCACGCCGATCGGCAACCTCGGCGATCTCTCGCCGCGCATCTGCCAAACGCTGGAAAGCGCGGATTTCATCGCCGCCGAAGATACGCGCGTTACGCGCAAGCTGCTGAGCCATCTGGAGCTGCATAAGCCTCTCATCAGCTACCATGAGCACAACAAGCGCGAAAGCGGCGAAGGCATCGTAAAGCGGATCGCAGCAGGCGAAACCTGCGTGCTTGTATCCGATGCCGGAACGCCTGCGATCTCCGATCCGGGCGAAGACCTCGTCCGCCTTTGCGCGGAGGCGAATATCGAAGTCTGCGCAATCTGCGGTCCTTGCGCCGCAATCACCGCGCTTGCCGTTTCCGGACTGCCCACCGGCCGCTTCACCTTTGAGGGTTTCCTTTCAACGAACCAGAAAAATCGCCGCGAGCACCTGCTTTCTCTGCGCCGAGAAACGCGGACGATGATCTTTTACGAAGCGCCGCATAAGCTGCTTTCCACGCTGCAAGATCTGGAAGAAACGTTTGGCGGAGAGCGGCGCATCGCGCTTTGCCGCGAGCTGACAAAGCTGCACGAGGAGATTCTCCGCACAACGCTCTCCGGCGCGAACGCGCACTACGCCGAGCAGCCGCCGCGCGGCGAATTCGTTTTGATTCTGGAGGGCGCAAAGGAAGACGAGCCTGCGCCGCTCACGCAGAAGGACGCGATCGCGCTTGTAGAAAAGCTGATCGGCGAGGGCATTTCCAAAAAAGACGCCGTCAAGCAAGTTGCCGCCGATACCGGCTTCCCGAAAAACGAGCTTTACAGCGCCGTTATGAAAGCGTAAACAGACGCCGCAGCAAGCAAATGCTTGCTGCGGCATCTTTATTCGGCGCGTGTTGCGGATACTTGTTCTGCCACAAAGATTAAATCCGCAAGCGTGGCGTTTTCTTCCTTTGTCAGGCAATAAAACACACCACCATCCAGCCAAACAAGCTGCCCGGCACCACTTTCCTGTATACGGCCAACCGCAGGGCAACCATTCACTTTTGCGCTGATACCGCTCGATGCGATCAGCAGTTCAAACGGCACCTCTTGCATAAGCCGTGTATCAAGCTCTGTCTGCTCAACCGCCATATACTGTACGGTATATCGCTCACTTTCCAGCAAAAAGATTGCCTCCTCAAACGAAGGGTCGCCATCAGCGCAGATCAATTCGACATTCGTTGCGTTTGCCGGCAGCGCAATGGCGCCATCGCAAGCAGCTGCCTCATTCATATGCTCTGCTGCTTCAGGCGCTGCCTCTTCAAATGAATTGTTATATGATATGCTGTTTTCTTCCCCTCCAAGATCGCCCTCTTCAGCGGCACTCTCCGCAACCGTCGTTTGCGTGCTGCTCCAATCCGTTATAATCGGCATTGCAAAATACAGCAGCGCAAGCGCAAGGCACGCTGCAAACACGCTCATCGAGCGCATTATGGCGCTGTTTTTTCGAGGGTAGTACGCTTCCTCCGCATATTTATCCGGCAGCGCTTTTTGAAAACGCAGGAAAGATTCTTCGCTCACAGTCCAATTCCCTCCTTCTCCATTGCTGCGCGCAGCTTTTCGCGCGTACGAAAGAGCGAGGATTTGATCTTTCCCTCGCTAATGCCTAAGCCGCGCGAAATATCGCCGATTGTTTCACCATACCAATAATAGCGCACAAAAAACACGCGGTTTTCTCCCCGGAGTCCCGAAAGGAACAACGCCATAAATTCCGAAAATGCAGCCTGCTCCTCCACACCTGTCTCACCGGCGGACGGCAGCACATTTGCAAGCTCCTCAAACGCCTCCGTTAAACGGGAATTGCGCTTTTCTGCGCTGTTATATTGAAAGCGGTCAATCGCCAAGTTTCGCGCAATTCGCGCAATGTAAGCGCCGAGATGTCTCGGACGCTCCGGCGGAATCGCGTTCCAAAGGCGAAGCCACACATCGCTCACGCACTCCTCAACATCACGCTGATCCGGCAAGATGCGCCGCACCGTGCAGGCACAGAGCGCGCCGTATTTTTTCTGAACCGCGCCAAGCGCACGCTCCGCACGCGCAAAAAGCAGCGCTATGATTTGATTGTCTTGCAAGGCGCTCACCTCAATTCTTTCTCTGCCCATTTAGACGGTTTTTTGCACGGGTTCGTTTCGTTGTCTTCCGATATTACACAATATTTTACCATAAAAAAATCCGTGGTCATTGACCACGGTTTTTTTAATTTAATCAAAGCGCCTGTTTTTGCAGATCGCGCAGGCAGTTTGCGCAAACGCATTTGCCGCGGAAATTGGAAACGCGCTTATCCTCGCCGCAGAAAACGCAGGTCGGCTCATACTTGCGCAGAATGACGGATTCGCCCTCCACAAAAATTTCCAGCAGATCCTTGATCTCAATATTCAGCGTTCTGCGCAGCTCGATCGGCAGCACGATGCGGCCTAAATTATCAACCCTGCGAACGATCCCCGTTGACTTCATAATGCTACCTCTCCTCTTTTTAATGGTAGAATTATAGCATGGGGTGTCGAAAAAGAATGAACTATTTGTGAATTTTTTATGGACAGCTTCCATATGTTGGAGTATAAAAGCAATTATTTAGAGGTTGAACGCATGATTTCCCTATTATTCACCATTTTAACCGCTGCCGCTGTTTTTTCGGCGCTTTGCACCGGAACGCCGGGGCTGACTGCCGCGGCGCTGAAAGGCGCAAGCGACGGCATCTCCGTTACGCTTGCCATGGCGGGCGCGATCTGCCTTTGGAGCGGCGTTTCCAAAGTGATGCAGGCAACCGGAATCAGCCGCGCAATCGCGCGGTTTTTGCGCCCGTTGCTCGAAAAGCTCTTTCCAAACGCCGCGAAAGACGCGGATACGCTCGGCGCAATCGGCGGTAATTTTACGGCAAATCTGCTTGGGCTCGGCAACGCCGCAACGCCGCTCGGCATCAGCGCTGTGCGCCAAATGCAGGCAGCTTCCGGCGGCAACGCGGCAACGGACGAGATGTGCCGCCTGATCGTACTCAACACCGCATCGATCCAACTGATTCCAAGCACGGTTGCCGCCGTGCGCGCGTCGCTTGGCGCAGCCGCGCCTTTTGACATTCTGCCGCAGGTTTGGCTGACCTCGCTCTGCTCCGCCGGCGCAGGGCTCGCTGCCGCATGGCTGCTTGGACGGGCGTATGCTTGATCTGCTCATTCCGCTGATTCTGCTTGCCGTATCGCTGATCGGATTATGGCGCAAGCAGGACGTTTACGGGCTTTTGACCGAGGGCGCAGCGGACGGGCTCCGGCTGCTTGCGCGAATCGCGCCGTCGCTGATCATCCTGCTGACAGCGGTTTCAATGCTTCGCGCAAGCGGCGCGCTCGATGCGCTCACTGCTTTTCTCTCCCCTGCCTTTGCGCTATTTGGCATTCCGCCGGAAACCGCGCCGCTGATGCTGATCCGCCCGTTCAGCGGCAGCGCGGCGCTTGCGGTTGGCGCGGAGATCATGGCGCAGTACGGCGCGGATTCGCAAATCGGGCGAACCGCTGCCGTGATGCTCGGCAGCACGGAAACAACGTTTTATACGATCAGCGTTTACTTCGGCGCATCAAATATCCGTAGGACGCGCTATACGATTCCGGCGGCAATCATTGCCGATTTCGTCGGCTTCTTCATGGCATCGCTTTCCGTTCGTCTTTTCGGATAATAAAAAAAGCGCACAAAACGTGCGCTTTTTCTGATTCAAATTTCTCTGCGGCCTTCGAGCGCGCGCAGAAGCGTAACTTCATCGGTATATTCCAGCCTGCTGCCCACGGGAATGCCGTAAGCAAGGCGCGTGACCTTTACGCCGAGCGGACGGAGCAGACGGGATAGGTACATCGCCGTGGCTTCTCCCTCCACGTCAGGATTCGTTGCCATGATGACCTCGCGCACTTCCCCGCTTTCCATGCGGGCAAGCAACTCTTTTACGCGGATCTCATTCGGGCCGACGTGGTTGAGCGGAGAGATTACGCCGTGCAGCACGTGATACGTGCCGCGGTACTCTCTTGCGCGCTCCATTGCGATCACGTCCTTCGGCTCTGCGACAACGCAGACGATGCCGTGATCGCGGTTCGGATCGGCGCAGACCGGGCAGACCTCCTCGTCCGTCAAATTCTGGCAAACGGGACAGGTCTTTACCGTTTTCTTCGCCTCAATGATTGCATCGGCGAACGCCTGCGCCTGCTCATCGGGAAGTCCCAGAACAAAAAACGCGAGCCGCTGCGCCGTTTTGCCGCCGATGCCGGGCAGCCGTGCAAACTGCTCGGTCAGGCGTTCCATTGCGTTCGGAAACTCTTTCATAGATCAGAACAAGCCTCCGAGATTCAGTCCGCCCGTCATTTTAGACAGCGACTGTGCCTGATCGTCCGCCGCCTTGCGCATGGCTTCGTTTACGGCGGCAATCACGAGATCCTGGAGCATTTCAACGTCATCGGGATCCACGGCTTCGGGATCGATCGTGAGCGATTTCAGCTCATGCTGCCCGTTGACCGCAGCCGTTACAACGCCGCCGCCTGCAGCCGCTTCATACGTGCGCGACTCCATTTCTTCCTGCATCTTCAGCATTTCCTGCTGCATCTTCTGCGCCTGGCGCATCATCTGCATCTGGTTTTTTCCGCCCATCGGCATACCGCCGCGGTATCCGCCTTTTGCCATATCTGTAAACTCCTTTTATTTGATCTGAATAATATCGCTGTGCGCGTTGCCGAAGCCGAGCAGCGTATCCAGCGGATCATCCGTCTGCCGGAGGCTTGCGGCCGTATCCGAAAACGATACGCGCACCTGCCGCCCCAGCAGCGCGGAAGCCGTTTGCGAAATGCGCTCAAGCAACGCATTGTCCTTGCCGACCATGTTTTTAAGCAGATCGCTCTTTGAAACGAGGATCAGCCGATCGCCTTTCAGATACGGCGTTACGCTGTCTTTTGCCGTAATCAGTCCGAGCTGCGCCGGCGGAACGACCGCGGCGAGTTTTGCTGTGAACTCCGGCCAGAAATCCGGCGGAAGCGCATCACCGTTTTGCGCAGGTTTTTCCTGCGGCACAGGCGCAGCTTCCTTCTGCGGCGCAGACGTTTTTTCCGGTTCTTTCGGCGCAGGCGTTTTTTTCGGCGCTTGCTTTACGGGCACGCCGGAGGCAATTTGCTCTTCCAGCCTGCCGATCCGCGCGGAAAGCGACTGCGCGTCCAGCGTCAGCTCCGGCTGGCAAAGTTCCATCAGGCAAAGCTCCGCATCCAGCCGCCGGTTCGTGCTGACGGCAAAGTTAGACAGCGTGCGCTGCAGCCGATCGATCATATAAAGCAGCTGCGCCGGAGAGAGCAGCTGCGCAAGCGCTTTTCGCTGCTGCGCATCGGCAAATGCCGGCGCAAGTCCCGGCGCGGTTTTTGCGATCAGCAGATCCCGCGCAAGCGAGGAAAGCTCGCCGAGCATTGCGGAAAGGTCTTTGCCTGCGGCATAGAGATCGGAAAAAATCGTCAGCGCGGCGGCGGCATCGCTTTTTGCAATCGCTTCAAGCAAATCGCCCGTTTTCTGCTCGCCTGCAAGCCCGAGCACCGCGCAGACCACATCGCGCGTGACTGCGCCCTGCGATGCCGAAGCGCACTGATCGAGCAGGCTGAGCCCATCGCGCAAGCCGCCGTCGGCAAGACGGGAAAGCAGCACTGCCGCATCTTCTTCCAAGTCGATTTTTTCCTGGTAGGCAACGCTTTGCAGCCGATCGGCAATATCCTCCGCTCGAAGGCGGCGGAAGGAATACCGCTGGCATCTAGAAAGGATCGTTGCGGGAACCTTTTGCAGCTCCGTTGTTGCAAGGATAAACAGCACGTGCTCCGGCGGTTCTTCAATAATTTTCAGCAGCGCATTGAACGCGCTTGCCGAGAGCATATGCACTTCATCGATCACGTAAACGCGCTTTTTTGCCTGCGAGGGCGAATAGACCGCCTCATCGCGCAGCGCGCGGACGTGATCCACGCCGTTGTTCGAGGCAGCGTCGATCTCTAAAACGTCTACGCACGCGCCGGAATCGATCGAGCGGCAGTTTTCGCAGCGATTGCAGGGGTTTCCGCCCTGCGGCTGCAGGCAGTTGACCGCCTTGGCAAGAATGCGCGCACAGGAGGTTTTGCCCGTTCCGCGCGTGCCGGTGAAAAGATACGCATGGCTGAGCCGCCCCGTTTCCACCTGCGACCGAAGCGTATCGGTGACGCTCCGCTGACCGACGACTTCGTCAAACGTCTGCGGACGATATTTGCGATAGAGCGCCTGATACATCGGACTTCCCTCCTTTTTGATGATTATACCATAAAAAAGCCATGGTGAAAAGAAAAAAAATTCCATCCGCGAAACGCGGATGGAAATGCGTTCGGTCTGCGGCAAGACCGCACACCCGTTTTTGAACGAAGGCTATACCCGTTACCCGAGCCGCCGGCTCAGGAGCGGCTATCCTGCGGCACACAGAAAGATCCGCTGAATGCTGCTCGGTTCCCCGCCTGACATGGTTCACGGGATTCTGTTGCGCAGGACCGATCCGTCAACACCGCGTACCCGGAAACAGACGGCACAGCCTACGCCCTGGAACGGGAATTCATCCCTGCTATAGCGGATTGCAGGTTACAGGGCACCGCTGGCTCCCCGACTAGTGCAGCCTTGCCGCAGACCGACTCACAATTATTCGTTTACTTTCTTTTCGATAAAATCAACCAACTCACCGATGGTTGCAACCTTTTCATCAAGTTCCAGATCCACACCGAGGTCGGATTCCAGATCCATCACCATCTCTACCGTATCGAGCGAATCGATGCCGAGGGATTCAAACGTTGTATCGCGGGTGATCTCCTCTGCAGGAATGTCGAGCTGTTCGGAAAGATATTGTGCGAGTTTCTCAAACATTGTAACACCTCCTCAAGGCCGTACTCACGGATGGATCGAAAGACCCATCCGTGAATAATGATACGGTATTTTCCGGCGTTGTCAAGTGAAAATTTCAAATCACTCCAGGAAATCGGTCAGCAGCGAGCGGTTGCGGATATGGCGCAGCTGACGCAGCGCCTTCGCCTCGATCTGGCGGATACGCTCGCGCGTTACGTCAAACTCCTTGCCGACTTCCTCGAGCGTGTAGCAGTGGCCGTCAAGCAGTCCGAACCGCATCCGAACGACCTGCTCTTCACGCGGGCCGAGCCGCTTGAGCACTTTTTCAAGCTGCTCACGCAGCATCGTGCGCGAGGTTGCCTCGGACGGCTGGGTGTTCTCATTTGCCGGAATGAAATCGCCGAGGTGACTGTCGCCATCGTCGCCGATAGGCATATCAATGGAAATCGGATCCTGCCCGATCTTCAAAATCTCCGATACGCGCGATTCCGGCATACCGACCTTTTCCGCGATCTCTGCGGTTGTCGGCTCTCTGCCAAGCTCCTGCAGCAGCGCGTGCGATGCGCGCGTTACGCGATTGATCGCCTCGCCCATATGCACGGGAATGCGGATCGTGCGCGCCTGATCGGAAATCGCGCGCGTGATTGCCTGGCGGATCCACCACGTTGCATAGGTGGAGAACTTATAGCCTTTGGTATAATCAAATTTCTCAACGGCTTTGATTAAGCCGAGGTTGCCCTCCTGGATCAGATCCAGCAGGCTCATGCCGCGCACGTAGCGCTTGGCAATTGAAACAACAAGGCGCAGATTCGCCTCCGTCATTTTTTTGCGGGCTTCTTCATCGCCCTCGGCAATGCGCTTTGCCGTTTCAAGCTCCTCTTCCGGGGAAAGCAGCGGAATTGTTCCGATTTCCTTGAGATACTGGCGCATCGGATCGGTAATCTGCGGATCGGATTCGTCAAGCTCAATCTCTTCCGGCTTTTCCGCCTCGATCTCATCGAGTTCTTCCGCCGTTGGGTTATAAAGCTCAGATTCGTCCAGCAGCTCCAAAACGTCCGAAACGTCCAGCTCAATGCCGAGCTTTCCGACCAGATCGTAAACCTGCTCGGTTACGCGCTCTGATGCATCGATCTCATCGAGCGTTTCAACAAGCTGCTTGCTGGAGATTTTGCCTTCCTTCTGCGCGGCGGTTAAAAGCTCCAAGAGCTGCGCGCGGTCTTCCTCACGGATTTCCAGCGCGGCAAGCTGGTCTGCAATTGCGGATTTATCCATCGTCACAGCCATAATCCCATACTCCTATCTGTCTAATTCTTGTTTGCGCGATCCTGCGCGGCGCGAAGCCGCTCCTCAACAGACATATTGCTCTTTGCGTGCTCTTCGCGGATCACGCGGATGTAATCGTCGATCGCCTGATCGGAGATCAGATCGCCGCGCTTTTGCAGCACGGAGGAAAGATGCGCCGTCTCCTCCGCCGAGAATGCTTCTCCGAGCGATGCAACGCTGACCGTTCTGCCCTGCTCATATTGCGCGCGCATGGCGCTGTAGGCTCTGCCGAGCAGCGGTACGGAAAACAGCGATTCATCCAGGTCAACACGCTCAAACAGCTCCGGCTCTTTTGCGAGCTGCTGCAGCAGTCCCTCTTCCGCCATTGCCGAACGCATATTCTCGTAGCGGATCGTCCGCTCCTTCGGCTGATGCATCTGCGAAACTGCCGTATTCTCCCGCTCCTGCCGGATCCGTTTTGCGCGCGCCATTTTTTTGCGTGCCTTTTCCGCCTCAATGCGGATCGCCTCCGGCGATACGCCTGCTGCTTCTGCAGCTCTGCGGCAATAGACGTCGCGCTCAACCGCGTTCGGCATGGCGGCGATTGTCTGCGCGGCTTCGCGCGCAAACGCGATTTTCTGATCGTCGATCGTAAGATCATATTTGCGCAGCAGCGCATTGAGGAAGTATTCCGCCTGATTTTCCGATTTATTCAGCAGCGAATGGAACGCATCCGCGCCGTATTTTTTGAGAAATTCATCCGGGTCCTTCGCGCCCTGCATCCGCAGCACCTTTACCGCGATGCCGGCTTTTTCCAGCATCGGCAGTGCGCGGCGCGTAGCGTTCTGCCCTGCCTCGTCCGAATCGTAGGTCAGGATCAGCTTATTGGTATATTTCGAAAGCAGGTTTACGTGCTCTTCCGTAAGCGACGTGCCGAGCGATGCAACCGCGCAGTCAAACCCGTACTGATGCAGCGCGATGGCGTCCATATAGCCCTCGGTTAAGATGATATAATCCGCTTTGCTCTTTTTTGCGATGTTGAGCGCAAAGAGATTTCTGCGTTTGTTAAAGATCAGCGTTTCCGAGGAATTGAGGTATTTCGGCGTGGAATCATCCAGAACTCTGCCGCCGAACGCGATTACGTTTCCGCGCACGTCAATGATCGGGAACATCACGCGGTTGCGGAAACGGTCGTAAACCGTGCCTTTCGTCTGATGCTTGAGCGCAAGTCCCGCGGCAAGCAGCTCTTCTTTCGTAAAGCCCTGCGCGGTCATCGCGTCGATCAAGCCGTTCCAGCCGTCCGGCGCGTAGCCGAGACCGAAGCGCGTAATCGTCGCCGGGGATAGCGCGCGCTTGGCAAAGTAGGCTCTTGCCGGCTCGCCGTGCGGCAGCTTGAGCTGCTCATGGTAGTACTTCGCGCTCGCTTTGCACAGCGCAAGCAGCCGATCACGCTGCTTCGATACGGCGTCCGGCCGTCCGTCATCCGGCAGCGGCATATTGGCGCGTTTCGCCAAAAAGATCACCGCATCGCGGAAGCTGAGCGACTCAATCTCCATGATAAAATTCACAACGCCGCCGCCCTTATGGCAGCCGAAGCAGTAGTAGATTCCCTTATCGGGCGCAACGGAGAAAGAGGGCGTTTTTTCCGAATGGAACGGGCAAAGTCCAAAGAGATTGCTGCTTCTGCGCGTCAAAGAAACGTACTGCCCCACGACTTCCTCAATGGGATTTCGCGCAACCAGTTCATCCAAATAAGACGGTGAAATCGGCATATTTGCC
This sequence comes from Oscillospiraceae bacterium, assembly GCA_017445385.1. Classification (GTDB taxonomy): domain Bacteria; phylum Bacillota; class Clostridia; order Oscillospirales; family Oscillospiraceae; genus RGIG3566. The sequence goes on along the minus strand of JAFSUG010000003.1, from coordinate 59,516 downwards.
CTCCTTTCCAAAGTTTTTCCGGCAGCATCTAATCATTCGACGCAATTAGATTACAATGATTATTTGATGTTGCCCATATTAGGTCATTTGCCAGGCAAGCGGAATGAACGCCTCGGTGTACTTTGCAACGGCGTATTTATCCGTCATGCCGGCGATGTAATCACATACAACACGCTCCATGCCGTCAAAATCGAGCTGCGGCAGGAAGTCTTCCGGAAGTTTCTGCGGATTTTGCGTATAGTATTCATACAGGCGCTTGAGCATTTCGCGCGCCTTGGATTCTTCGCCCTTAACAACCGGGTTGCGATAGATCCGCGCAAACATAAATTCGCGCAGCTCCTGCATCGCGCCGGCAACACCATCATGCATATGCGGCTCGCCCGTTTCCGCTGTTGCGGCAATCATATCCTCAACCAGCGTATTGATGCGGCGGCTGTGGCTTTCGCCGAGCACGGAGGAAACGCTATAGGGTATATCGCTTTCCGAAAGCACCTGCGCGCGCATAGCATCGTCAATATCATGATTGAGGTAGGCAATGCGGTCGGCATAGCGGATGATTTGCCCCTCCAGCGTTTCCGGCAGCTCGTCGCCCGTATGGCAGAGGATGCCGCGCCGCGTTTCATAGCTGAGGTTCAGCCCCATGCCGTCGTTTTCCAGCTTGTCCACAACGCGAAGCGACTGCTCGTTATGGCGAAACGGCTTTCCCGTGATCTCCGTAAGCGCGATCTCGCCGGCATGGCCAAACGGCGTATGCCCCAGATCATGTCCGAAGGCAATCGCCTCGGTTAAATCCTCGTTGAGCTGCAGCGCACGCGCGATCGTGCGTCCGATGCGCGCAACCTCCAGCGTATGCGTCATGCGCGTGCGGTAGTGATCGCCGGCAGGCTGCAAAAACACCTGCGTTTTATGCATCAGGCGGCGGAACGATTTGCTGTGCAAAATACGGTCGCTGTCGCGCTGGAAGCAAGTGCGGACTTCGTTCTCTTCTTCCGGGCGCAGTCTGCCCTTGCTCTCGGCAGCTTTTGCGGCGCCGGGCGCAAGGCGCGTGAACTCCTCACGCTCCATTCTCTCGCGGATCGTCTGTTCCATAGATTACTCCTTTATCGGAAACGCTCTGTATTCCTGCCCTGTAACGGCTGCGGAAACCTGTCCGCGCGAAACGTCTGTGATACGCGCTAAAAAGTCCTGCGTTTTCGCCTGCGGCAGGATCGCGCGGATCAGAACCTCCGCGCCGTACTCCACATCCTGCACGATGCCGTCCATCGCCGCAACCTCGCCGCGCAGCCGCTCAAACAGCGGATACGGACACGGGAGCTCAACGGTTTCCCAAACGCGCTTTTGCGAAATACCCGCCGCATCCACGGCGATTTTCGCCGCCTTCGTATAGGCGCGAACGAGTCCGCCTGCGCCGAGCAGAATGCCGCCGAAATAGCGCGTGACGACGCAGAGAACGTTTTCGATCCCCTCGCGGCGAAGAACCTCCAAAACGGGCATGCCTGCCGTGCCCTGCGGCTCGGAATCATCGCTGTAGCGCATCGCGCCGCCATGGATGATATAGGCGTAAACGTTATGCGTTGCGTCCCAATACTGCTCGCGGAAGGCTTTGAGGGCGGCTATTGCCTCTTCTTCCGTTTCCGCAGGCACGATATGCCCGATAAACCTTGAGCGCCGCTCGGTAAACTCCGCATCGGCAGCCTTTGTCGGAACAAGATACTCGTCCATCAGTGTTCCTCCGTTACGTAGCTGCGCAGGCGGCCGTAGGTTTCGTTATCGCAGATTACTTCAACCACGATGCCATCGCCCGTATAATCCGTTTTCAAAACGGTTGCCGTTTCATGCAGCCGCTCGATCTGACCGCCCATGGAATACGGCAGAGAGAGCGTAACGTGCTTCCGTCCGCGATCAAGCGTATTTTCGAGCGCTTTTAGCAGCTCGTCAATGCCCTCGCCATTTTTCGCGCTGATAAACACTGCGTCTGAGACGCGCGGCAGATCGTCCTCAGCAACGAGGTCGCATTTATTATAGCATTCGATGACCGGCACGGTCTGTCCTGCAAGCTCCGCGATCAGCTTTTCCACAACGCGGATATGCGCATCGCGCTCGGGATCGGAAGCATCGATCACGTGGAGCAGCACGTCGGCATACGCCAGCTCTTCGAGCGTTGCTTTGAATGCTTCAACGAGGTGATGCGGCAGTTTCGAGATAAAGCCGACCGTATCGGAAAGCAGAACCGTAAGCGTATCGGAAACGGCAAGCTGCCGTGTGGTTGTATCGAGCGTATCGAACAGGCGGTTGTTTGCCGGGATTCCGGCGTCCGTTAAAAGATTGAGGAGCGTGGATTTTCCGGCGTTCGTATAGCCGACGATCGCAACGACCGGAACGCTGTTTTTCTGCCGCTGCCGCCGCTGCACCTGGCGAACCTGGCGCACCTGGCGCAGCTCTTCTTCGAGCTTTTGCATCCGCGTGCGGATATGGCGGCGATCTGTTTCCAGTTTCGTTTCGCCGGGTCCGCGCGTGCCAATGCCGCCGCCGAGGCGGGACATAGACTTGCCCATGCCGCTGAGCTTCGGCAGCAGATATTTATACTGGGCAAGCTCAACCTGCAATCTGCCCTCTTTCGTCTTGGCGCGCTGCGCGAAAATATCCAGAATCAGGGCACTGCGGTCAAGCACCGTTACGCCGGTTATATCCTCCAGCGCACGGATCTGCGAGGGCGAAAGATCGTTATCGAATACGACCATATTCGCCTCGGTGGACTCCAGCAACTGGCAAAGTTCCTCCGCCTTTCCCTCGCCGATAAAGCTATGCGGATCGGGCGCATGGCGGTTTTGCAGCAGCTTTGCCGCGCACTCGCCGCCCGCCGTTTCGAGCAGCGCCTCCAGCTCATCGAGCGAAGCGTCAGTCGCGGTTTCTTCTAGCGAAAAAACGTCGGCATTCAGGCCGGCAAGGATCGCTTTTTCAATTGTAACTCGCTCGTTTTCCATGCGGCCTCCGGATTTCTAAAAAATGAGAAAAAAGTCCGCACCGATGCGCGGTGCGGACTTTTGCTTGCTCACTTCAGACCGAACTTCTTGTTGAAACGGTCTACGCGTCCACCAGTATCGACCAGCTTCTGCTTGCCGGTATAGAAGGGGTGACACTTCGAGCAAATTTCGACCTTGATATCCTTCTTCGTGGACCCGGTCTCAATCACCGCGCCGCATGCACAACGGATCGTGGTCTGCTCATAGTTGGGATGGATGCCTTCCTTCATGCTGTTCACCTCTTTCTTGGTTCGTAAAAAGGGCAGATGCCCTCGCAATTCTTTTCATGCCAAAGTATACTATCACATTGTCCGCCATTTTGCAAGTATTTTTTTACGGTTTTGAAAAAAATATTCTTGCGTCGCGCTCCGCGCCTGCTTTCAGCGCGTTTCCCGGCTGTGCAAAAAGCGCAAACAGATCGCCGCATCGGCGGTCAAGCGCATCTTCATCCATCGCTTCGCCGGGGTTCCGCAATGTCAGATCGCCGCCGTTTTTCGCCGCGCGAATGATTGGTCTTCCCTGCTCCGAGCAGGCAAGAATCCTGCAATCGGTCACATCGCGCGTAATGTCCTCCGCAGTGATGCCGAGGTAGGCGCACATTAAAAGCCGATTCAGCCGCGTCATCGGATAGCGTTTGCTCTTTGCAGCCTGCAAAATATCCTCTACGGACGATTCCGTTAAAACCGCTTTTTGCACCTTGCGGTAAAGCCCCTCCGAGCCGTGCGCGCAAGCTTCCCAATCCGTATCGTCCATCGCGCGAAGCCGCGCAAGGACGGCGCGCTCGCCGTACGCCATGGCGTAGCGCGGCGCACCTGAAAAAAGCGCCTTTGCGGCTTCGGGAATATACGGCAGCCAGTCTTCTCCGCGCGAAATGCAGGCGCGGATCGCTTCGGCGGAGGGATTTGCCGCATCGGGCGTTTGCGCGTGATAATCGCCGCCGCGCTGCACGGCAATAAGCTGAAACCCTGCGTTTTGGCGGCGTACCGCGCGGCAGTATTCCACGGCGAGAATATCGTTCGGCGCGCGGAGCAGATCGCCGTTTTCCGCCATCGCCTGCTGCTTCGCCGCGGCATAGCTCATGCCGGAAGAAAGCGCATCGCGCAGACGATCTTCATACCCCGGCGCATCCATCGCCGCAGCGGCATCATAGATACGCTTTGCATCGCCGCTTTCGCAGCCGAACGCCAGCGCGTCCACGCAGCCGAGCCGCCGCAAAACCTCCACGCCGCCGGATGCAAACCCCTCGGCGGACTGCAAAACGCGGCTGACCGGCAGCTCCAAAACGAGGTCCGCGCCGCAGCGAACCGCCGCCTGCGCGCGGACGAATTTGCCGAACGCGGCGCATTCGCCTCGCTGCACGAAATTGCCGCTCATAACGCAGACGACCGCATCAAATTCCCGTCGCAGCGTTTGCAGGAGCTTCGCATGGCCCAAATGCAAGGGATTGAATTCGCAGATCAAGCCGACAACCTTCATAAATTCCCCCGAAAGAAGACGAAAAAATCTCTTGTTATTAGATAAAATGTATTGTAATATAGTAGGTGCTGTTCTATGGTAACACAAAATTATATTTGAAACAAGAGAAACAGGAGTGAATGCATCATGAAAGTATTGGTTATTAACGCAGGCAGCTCGTCGCTGAAATATCAGCTGATGGATCCGGAAACCGGCGCTGTCAGCGCAAAAGGTCTTTGCGAGCGCATCGGCATTGACGGCAAGTTCACCTATAAAGCAGGCGGCAAGACCGTAATCGACGCGGCTGACGTTGCGATGCCCACGCACGCAGAGGGCATCCAGGCCGTTCTGGACGCGCTCGTAAATCCCGAATACGGCGTGATCGCTTCGATGGACGAGATCGACGCTGTCGGTCACCGCGTGCTGCACGGCGGCGCAAAGTTCACCGAATCCTGCCTGGTTGACGAAGCCTGCAAGCAGGCGATCCGCGACTGCATCCCCCTCGGTCCGCTCCACAACCCGGCAAACCTGATGGGCATCGAGGCTTGCGAAAAGGTTATGCCCGGCAAACCGCAGGTTGCCGTTTTCGATACCGCGTTCCATATGACGATGCCGGCAGAGGCATACACCTACGCGATCCCCTACGAGTATTACGAAAACGACCAGGTCCGCCGCTACGGTTTCCACGGCACTTCCCACCGCTACATCGCGGAGCGCGCGCTGGCGATGCTCGGCAGAACGGAAACCCCCGAAGGCACGAAGATCATCAACTGCCATCTCGGCAACGGTTCTTCCCTCTGCGCGATTAAGGACGGCAAGTGCGTTGACACCACCATGGGCCTCGGGCCGCTCGCCGGTATCCCCATGGGCACGCGCTGCGGCGATATCGACGCTACGATCATGGAATATCTGATGGGCCGCTACGGCTACGACATAGGGCAGATGATGAACATCCTCAACAAAAAGTCCGGCGTGCTCGGCATTTCCGGCGTTTCCTCCGACTTCCGCGATCTGGAAGCGGCAGAAAAAGAGGGCAACGCACGCGCAAAGCTCGCGCTCGATAAGTTCTTCTATGAAGTCCGCAAGGCAATCGGCGCATACGCGGCGGCGATGGGCGGCGTTGACGCAATCGTATTCACGGCAGGCGTCGGCGAAAACGGCATTGCAAACCGCGCGCGCATCATGAAGGGGCTTGAATACCTCGGCGCGAAGATCGACCCCGAAAAGAACAACACCCGCGGCGTGGAAGCGGAGATCTCCACGGCTGATTCCAAGGTAAAGATTTTCGTAATCCCCACCAACGAAGAGCTGATGATTGCAAAAGACACCGCAAGACTTGCAAAATAATCCTTCTTACAAAGACCGTGTGATTTCACAAGAATCACACGGTTTTTACTATTGAATTTTTTCTTGCATTTAACAGAAAATTGTATTATCGTAATGGTACATCAATGAACGGATGGAGGAAAGATCAAGTATGTATCGGATCGTTCGAAAAAAAGCACTCAATCCAACCGTAACGCAGATGGAGATCGAAGCGCCGCTCGTTGCCAAAAAGGCAAAGCCCGGTCAGTTCATCATTCTGCGCGTAGATGAAGACGGCGAGCGCATTCCGCTGACCGTTGCCGGAACGAACACCGAGGAAGGCACCGTTAAGATCATTTTCCAGATCGTCGGCGCAACGACCGAGGCGCTCAACCATAAAAATGAAGGCGAATCCATCCAGGATTTCGTCGGGCCGCTCGGCATGGCAACCCATACGGACGGCATTAAAAAAGTCTGCATCGTCGGCGGCGGCGTCGGCTGCGCGATCGCAATGCCGGTTGCGCAGGAATTCCACAAGCTCGGCGCAGAGGTTACGAGCATCATCGGCTTCCGCAATAAGGACCTTCTGATTTTGGAAGATGAATTCCGCGCCTGCTCGGACGAGCTGATCGTTATGACCGACGACGGCAGCTACGGACGGCACGGCAACGTAACCGTTCCGCTGACGGAGCTGCTGGAAGGCGGCAAGCAATTCGATATGATTATAACAATCGGTCCGCTGATCATGATGAAGTTTGTTGTTGCGGCGGCAAAGCCGTTCGGCGTGCCGGTTACGGTTTCGATGAACCCGATCATGATCGACGGCACGGGAATGTGCGGCGGCTGCCGGATCACCCTTTTGCAGGACGGCAAACGCGTTACGAAATTCGCCTGCGTGGACGGACCGGATTTCAACGGCTACGAAATTGATTTTGACGAGGCGATGAGCCGCGGCAGAATGTATTTTGACTATGAACGGCACGCCCACGAAAAGACGTGCAATCTCTTCAAGGGGGTGCAGTAATTATGGCGCTGAACCCGAAAAAACACGAAATGCCAACCCAATCGCCGGAAGTCCGCGCGCGGAACTTCAGCGAAGTTGCGCTCGGCTATACGGCGGAGGTTGCCATCGAGGAAGCGAAACGCTGCCTCAACTGCAAAAACCGCCCGTGCGTAGAAGGCTGCCCGGTCAACATTGAAATCCCCGATTTCATCGCAAAGATGAAAGACGGCGATTTCGAGGGCGCATATCAGATCATTACGAAGTCCTCTTCCCTGCCGGCAGTCTGCGGCCGCGTATGTCCGCAGGAAACGCAGTGCGAAAGCAAATGCACGCTCGGCATCAAGTTTGAGCCTGTCGGCATCGGTCGGCTGGAGCGATTCGCGGCGGACTGGCACAACGCAAACAGCCATGAAGCGCCTGTAAAACCGCAGCCGAACGGTCATAAGGTGGCGGTTGTCGGTTCCGGTCCTTCCGGGCTGACCTGCGCGGGCGACCTTGCAAAGAAGGGCTACGCCGTTACCGTTTACGAAGCGCTGCATACAGCCGGCGGCGTGCTTGTTTACGGCATTCCCGAATTCCGGCTGCCGAAGGCGATCGTTGCAAAAGAAGTGCAGACGCTCAAGGCGCTCGGCGTTGACGTAGAGCCGAACGTGATTATCGGCAAAACGCTCACGGTTGACGAGCTGTTTGAGATGGGCTTTGAGGCGGTGTTTATCGGCTCGGGCGCGGGACTTCCCAACTTTATGAACATTCCCGGCGAAGCGCTCAAGGGCGTATATTCCGCCAACGAGTTTTTAACGCGCAGCAACCTGATGAAAGCATATCTCGATGATCCGAAAACGCCCATCATGAAGGGCGGCAAGGTCGCGGTCGTCGGCGGCGGCAACGTCGCGATGGACGCCGCGCGAACGGCGCTCCGTCTCGGCGCGGAGAAGGTCTATATCATCTATCGCCGCTCCATGGAGGAGCTGCCGGCGCGGCGCGAGGAAGTGGAGCACGCGCAGGAGGAGGGCATCGACTTCCGTCTGCTCTGCAACCCGGTTGAAATCCTCGGCTATCAGAACCCCGATGATCCGCGCGATCCGAAAAACGGATTTGTAACGGGCATCCGCGCGATCCGCATGGAGCTCGGCGAACCCGATGCCAGCGGCAGACGCCGCCCCGTGGAGATCCCCGGCAGCGAATTTACGCTGGATGTAGACGCGGTGGTTATGGCAATCGGCACGAGTCCGAATCCGCTGATCAAGAACACAACCGAGGGGCTGGAAGTCAACCGCCGCGGCGGTATCGTCGTAACGGAAGACGGTTTGACCTCACGCAAAAACGTTTATGCCGGCGGCGACGCCGTAACCGGCGCGGCGACGGTCATCTCCGCGATGGGCGCGGGCAAGGTTGCCGCAAAGGCGATCGACAAGGCGCTTTCCAAATAAACAAAAAAAGACCTGCAAGCGTTGCTTGCAGGTCTTTTTATTCAGTCAATATCGCGCTTGACGCGCTCGGGCTTTTCATCGAGCTGCTCCGGATGGCGCAGCACACGCTCGTAATACTTGAACGCGGCGGCATAATAGAAGCCGTCAACGATGCGCTCGTCGGTATTAACCGTAACGTCCACGTACCGTCTGGAAACGACTTCCCCATCCGAATTGATTTCCATTTCGCGGCGCTTGCGGCCGAAGGCAACGAACACCGGCAGGTTGCCGAAGTCATACAGATGATGCACGATTGGCGGAATGCCGAGCGATCCCATAGATGTGAAGAACACCGACCCGTGGAACGGGCTGACCTCCAGCAGGAATTTCGGCAGAAGCCCGAAATAGTCGATCAGCTTCAGCAGCCACACGACAAACTTCAGCAGCACGCCCGGAATCAGCATCAGCGCGTGCGCCGTCTTATCAAACGTGCTGTCAAGCGGCGCGTTTTTTACTTCCTCAACGGCGGCGTTGAACTTTTCGTAAACGTCGTAAACCGTATCGGAGGGATTGAGATGCAGTTTGATCTCCGTATCGGGATCATCCAGCGTCATGTCTTTTTTGATCGTCATGCAGAACTGGATATCCTCGCCGCGGCTGTAGATACGCTGACCGGCAAGAAAGCGGTTCAAACCCGGATACTCCGCAACCGTGCGGACGTAGCCGGCGAGCAGCGCATGGTTGATGCCGAAGTTCGTCAGACCCTCGCGGCGCTTTGCGTGGATGTATTTTTCCAGATGCGTGATCTCAAAGCTGTCGCGGAAGTTATTGGAAGCGCCGTTGCGGTTCGGCATCATAAACGAGCCGACGTATGTGATCGGAGAAAGATCGCGGATGCGTCTGCCGTCCGGCCGGTCGCCCCATGTGGAATGGTAGGCGCCGTCATGATAGGTGCGCATGAAGAGAACGGTAAGCGTAAAGGCAAGCGCAAGCGAGATGCGCGCCGCCTGGCCGATCAGCGCAACGCGGTCAAAGCTGAAAAAGACGTTCTCGCGGTACAGCCAAATGAGCGTTCCCGTGATCCCGATCAAGATCAGCGCAAGCAGCCAGCGCGTGCGGACCTTACCGCCGAACGTCACGTAGTACACAACCGCGAGCACAGCCGCCGCGATCCATGTAAGCGCGATGAACCAATCGGAAGCAAAATGCTGGGCGATCTGCGCCGCAATACAGGCAAGCCACAGCGCCGCCGGGAGCGCCGAACGGTAAAGCTGCTCTTCTCCTTTTGCGATCAAGATCACTCCGAACCATAGCGAAGCTGCCAGCGGCAGGATCAGTACTGTCCACAAAGTCGAAGCATCTGCGCCCTTCCATTCGCAGAAATATGCAATGCGGCAAGCGGCTGATAACACCAGCAGAATTGCTACGATCCACGTCAGCGGGCTTTTCCGGCTGACGTAATAGGAAATTCTCTTTCTCATAGCAGCTTGATTATATCACCGCCCGGCAACGGATGCAAGAAGCAAAGCCGGAGTAAAATGAATTACTCCGGCAAAATTACGATTGCACTCCCTGCTTTGCAGTGTTAATTGAGGAAATCAAAATACGTTTAATCTCAAGGCATTCGGCAAGCAAGTCATTCCCTTCAGATTCCGTAATATATTCAGATAGCTTTAACAGCCGCAGCCAATACTCCGTTTCAGCAGTTTCTTTCAGCGATATTTGCAATTTGGCAATGAAGTCGGCGCGGCTGCTTCCGTAAATCGCCTCGTTCGCGTTTGCACCGATGGACGTGGCGCTTCGTATGACTTGCTTTGAAATGACTGACTCGTGACGTTCTTTTATGAGATAGTGGTGCAGTTTGATAATCCTTGCTGCAAAATGAAGTGTTTTATCAATCAATATGCTGTTTTGCGCCATGTTATTTACTCTCCTTAGATAACAGATAAGAGATAATGGAGAATAATGAATAGTACAAAAGCGCCGCTGCCGGCATCCTGACTATTCGATATTATCTATTCTCCATTATCTCTTATCTTAGCCGCCATCAGGCGGCGCTTTTGGAGCGGGTGACGAGGCTCGAACTCGCTACCTCCACCTTGGCAAGGTGGCGCTCTACCAGATGAGCTACACCCGCATCGCAAATGTTATTATAGCGAACAATTTGCGATTGTCAAGGTTTTTTTATACGTCGAGCGTAATTTGTTTTTCCTCGCTGTCCTCTTCTTTCACGAGCGCGCCTGCCGCCGGCAGCGAGCGCACGCGATAGCGCGATTCGTTTGCGATCGTTGTTTCCGAGAGCAGCGCGGCATGATCGAGCGTATCTTTTTTCTTGAGCGTCAGAACGCTTACGCCCTGCGTAGAGCGAGAGGTTTTCATCTGCAGCTGCGCCGAGGAGAAGATCAGCGCGCGGCCGCCGGTTGAGTAGACGGCGATCTGCGCTTCTTCCGTCATGTGCAGGATGGTTTTGAGCGGACTCTTATCGCTGTATGCGCCGATCAGCTTCTTGCGGTTGGACTTCGTTTCGTAGCCGGAAAGCTCCACCTTTGCCGCCTTGCCGTTTTCGAAGAAGAACATCAGCCAGCCCTTGTAATCGCCCGGCAGGCAAACGAAGCGGACGGTTTCGCCCTCGTCCATCTTGAGCTTCGATGGCAGATAATCGCCGAGGGAGGAAGCCTTCGTATCTTCGAAATCGCCGCAGCGCGTTTTATAGACCTGGCATTTATCCGTAAACACAAGTAGCTCCGCGCGGTTCGTCGTTTCCGCGGTCATGACGAGGCTGTCGCCTTCCTTGAATTTCTGCTCACCGCTCATGCGCAGCGACTGCGGCGTGATCTTTTTGAAATAGCCCTCGCGCGAAACGAACACCGTAACGGGATAGTCCGGAATCTCCGTATCCTCCGGCTCAGCCGCCGCCTGTTGCTCGTAGACGAGCGTTGTTTTGCGGTCCTTGCCGTACTTCGCGGCAACACTTTCCAGCTCTTTGATGATGATTGCTTTCACGCGGCGTTCATGCTGCAGAACGTCCTGCAGGTCGGCGATTTCTTTTTCCAGCTCTTCGGTATCGCGCAAACGCTTTAAGATATATTCGCGGTTGATGTTGCGCAGCTTGATCTCCGCAACGAACTCCGCCTGCGTTTCATCGATGCCGAAGCCGATCATCAGATTCGGCACGACCTCGCTTTCGCTTTCCGTTTCGCGGATGATCTTGATCGCCTTATCAATATCCAGCAGGATCTTGCCGAGGCCCTTGAGCAGATGCAGCCGGTCGGTCTTTTTCTGCAGCTCATGGTAAACGCGCCGGCGGACGCACTCCGTGCGCCAAGCTGTCCATTCGGTTAATATTTCGCGCACACCGAGCACACGCGGCATACCTGCAATCAGAAGATTGAAGTTGCAGCCGAACGAATCCATAAGCGGCGTTGTGCGGAAGAGCTTTTGCATTACCTTTTCCGGATCGCTGCCGCGCTTGAGATCGATCGCAAGCTTCAAGCCGTTGAGGTCGGTTTCATCGCGCATATCGGAAACCTCGCGCAGCTTGCCGGCCTTTACAAGCTCCGCAACCTTATCCACGATCGCTTCGGTTGTTGTTGTATACGGAATCTCATAGATCTCGATGAGGTTGCCCTCTTTGACGTATCTCCATTTGCCGCGCACACGGAACGAGCCTCTGCCCGTTTCGTAGATCGAAGCCATCTCCGCCGCGTCATAGAGGATCTCGCCGCCGGTTGAGAAATCCGGCGCCGGCATCAGCTCCAGCAGGTTGCAGTCCGGATCACGGATGAGCGCAATCGTGGCGTTGCAGACCTCGCGCAGGTTAAAGCCGCATATATTCGACGCCATACCGACCGCAATGCCCATATTCGCCGCAACGAGGATATTCGGGAACGTTGTAGGCAGCAGCGTCGGTTCGGTGGTTGTAGAATCGTAGTTGTCCACGAAGTCCACGGCGTCGGCGTCGATATCGCGGAAAAGCTCCGCGCAGATCGGATCGAGCTTCGCCTCTGTATAACGGGAGGCTGCGCAGACCATATCGCGCGAATAGACCTTGCCGAAGTTGCCCTTGCTGTCCACAAACGGATGCAGCAGCGCTTCGTGTCCGCGCGAAAGGCGCACCATCGTATCATAGATCGCAGCGTCGCCGTGGGGATTGAGATGCATCGTCTGACCGACGATGTTTGCCGATTTCGTCTTTGCGCCGTTGAGCAGCCCCATTTTATACATTGTATAAAGCAGCTTCCGATGCGACGGCTTAAAGCCGTCGATCTCCGGGATCGAGCGCGATACGATGACCGACATTGCATACGGCATATAATTCAGCTCCAGCGTATCGCAGATCGGCTGCTCCAGCACCTCGGCGCGGAGACCTTTTACGTTCTGCGGAATCGCAGGGCGGTTTTTCGGCTGTTCAGTCTGTTTTTTTCTCATAGTTGCACCTCATTGCATCAGTGAAGGTATGATACCATATTTTCCCCAATTTCGCAAGATATGCGATCAAAAAGAAAAATTATTCCCGTATATGGTAAAATAGTGTTGACGATTTTTTAAAAAGCGGTTATCCTAATAAAAAACAAAGGAGGTTACAATTATGGAGCTAAAGCATATTTCGCAAGATACCTTTGCAGCCGAGATCGCAAACTACGAAGGCGCTGCGCTCATCGATTTCTGGGCGGACTGGTGCATGCCCTGCAAGATGATGGCGCCCACGTTTGAAGCGCTTGCCGAAAAGCGCGCAGACGTGAAGTTCTGCAAAATCAACGTTGATGAAAACCCGGCGCTTGCCATGCAGTTTGGCATCGACGCGATTCCGGCGTTCGTGCTGGTGAAGGGCGGCAAGGCAATCGACAAGGCCGTTGGCGTTATGAGCGAGCAGCAGCTTGCGGATTTTTTGGAGAAGAACGTATGAAAATTCGCTACAACGAAGATGAAAAGGTCGTTGCATCGCTGAAAGAAGCGTTGGAAAAGAAAGACGGCTACTGCCCCTGCCGCGTTGCGAGAATTCCGGATAATAAATGTATGTGCAAGGAATTCCGCGATCAGATTGCAGACCCCGATTACGAGGGCTACTGCCACTGCCGGCTCTACTACAAAGAAAAATAAAGAGGACGGGACACCCCCGTCCTCTTTATTTTCCAAGCAGCCATTTTGCAAAAACAATCAGCCGCTCGCGCAGCTCCGCGCGATACGCGCTCAAAAAACGAAGCAAATCAGATTCTTCGCACCTTCGTTGACGATCTTCGTCAGGCAGTCGCGGAATTTCAGCCGCGAAACCTCGGGCAGTCCCACAATCTTGCTGCCAAGCCCTTCGCTCACGAGATCATACAGCGATTTTCCGAAAATGTTGCTCTCCCAGAGCTTTTCGGTGTTGTCCTCATACTCCGAAAGCAGATAATCCGCAAGCTCGCGCGACTGCTTTTCATCGCCGACGATCGGGCTGACCTCCGTTTGAATATCGGCGCGGATCATGTGGATCGAGGGCGCGCTTGCCTTGAGCTTTATGGCGTAGCTGCCGTTTTTGCGGATGATCTGCGGCACCTCGAGCTGCACCTCGTCCGCCGTGGGCATCACGATGCCGTAGCCGGTGGCTTTCACCTGCTCCATCGCGCCGGCGACTTTATCATACGACCGCTTCGCCTGCGAAAGCGCGGAGAGCAGGCTCATCAAATCGCCGTCCGTTTCAACCGGGAAGCCCGTTTCCTCGCTCAAAATCTGATAGAAAAGCGCTTCCGGGAACTTCAGCTCGCACGATACAACGCCGCTTCCGAGATCAACCGATTCCACGCTGCAGCTTTCCAGCGAATCGGTCTGCATAAAATCGCCGAGCGACGCCGTTTCGCTGACTTTCCCGATCTGCTCTGCAGTTTGGCGCATTGCCTCGATCAGCGCAGCTTTCACAGGATGCGCCCAATCCAGCGCGCCGATCCAGTCCGGCAGATAAAACCGCATTTCCGTTACCGGGAACTCCGATAAAATTGCCTGCAGAATCTGCCGGAGCTCATCTTCGTCCATCGTTTGGCAATCGGCGGCAATCACGCGCGCGCCGTAAGTATCCTGCAGGCTTTGACGCATGGCTTCCGTCTGCTCGGAATACGGATCGGTGGAATTGAGGATCACAACGAACGGCTTTCCCGTCTGCTGCATATCGCGGATCGCGCGCTGCTCGGCTTCCGCGTAATCACTGCGCGCAATATCCGTAACACTGCCGTCCGTTGTAACAACAACGCCGACCGTGCAGTGATCCTCCATCACCTTTTTCGTGCCGATCTCCGCCGCGTCCGTCAGCGGAATCTCATAATCGAACCACGGCGTTGTTACCATCCGCGGCTGCCCATCCTCCTCCGCGCCGACAGCGCCCGGGATCATGTAACCCACGCTGTCGATCAGCCGCACGGACAGGCGCGAAACGCCGTCCGGACTGATCTCCACCGCTTCCTCCGGCACGAACTTCGGCTCGGACGTCATGATCGTTTTTCCGCTGCCGCTCTGCGGCAGCTCGTCTTTCGCGCGCTCTGCGCGGTACGGATCATCGATATTCGGCAAAACGAGTGTTTCCATAAACCGTTTTACAAAAGTCGATTTCCCCGTGCGCGTCGGGCCGGTTACGCCAATCAGCACCGCACCGTCCGTGCGCTGCGCAAGATCTTCATAGATGCCGTTTGCCTCCATGCAGATTCCCCCTTCAATTCCGTTCTGTCCTATTCCTATTCGGACAAACCGGCAAATATGAACGCGCCGTTTGCATGGAAAAAACTGCCGTTTTTTCGTGCGTTTTTTATATGTTAATTTTTTATTTTTTTGCGATTTTAATATAGACAAATTCAAATTTGCTGTGCTATAATGACTGTAACCATGTGGAAGTATATTCTTTTATAGATTAGTCCCGCTCGGAAAGGAGATCGGCATGCGGCGCTCGCTGAAAATAATCTGCATTATTTTGGCTGTTTTGCTTGCTGCCGCTGTGATTCTATTCTTCAGCTTCCGCAGCGAAATCAGCGCCGTTATTTCCGCGCTCACCTATTCCACGGAAGAGCTGCAGGAACAGCAGGCGCAGGTTCAGCAAGAGCTGCAGACAACGTTTGAGGAAAAAACCGGCATTGATCTGAGCGAGATCGAAGCGGAGGTTGCCGCGGAGGAGCAAGCCGAATCAGCCGCTGGCGGCGAGGCGCAGTCCGGCGCGGAGCCGGGCAAGGCGAGCGATACGCCTTCGGCAGCGCATGAATCCCCTCACCGCCCGTCTTCTTCCGGTAACGGCAGCGCTTCCCCTGCGCCGGCAAAAGACCCGAAGGACAATGCCGCTGTCAAGGCTGTATTAAAGCGTTTTTATCAGCTGCAAAGCGCCTTCCTCGGTCAGCTCAATTCCCTGCCGGGGCGAGCCGAAGCCGAGTTTCATTCGCTCCCGAAGGAGGAATGGACAACGGCAAACAAAACCCGCATCGTCCGAAAGTATATCGGTGTTGCCGGTTCCTTAGAGCAGCAATGCGACGCGCAAGTCCAGTCGCTTACCACAGAGCTGCGCAGCGTATTGAAATCGAATCATTTGGATACTGCTTTAGCTGATTCCGTCATTCAGTATTACGTAAGCGCGAAGAGCTTGCAGAAAGCAGAATTCTTGAGTAAATATAAAAATTATATAACATAACCAATTAGGAGGACACGAACATGAAGAAGAGAATTCTGAGCATCGTTCTGGCAGTAGTTATGCTGGTATCCGTGCTCGCAGTCGGCGCTTCCGCCGCACTGTATACCGACACCGAGGGACACTGGGGCGAACCCGCCATCAACCTCGGCACGGAGCGTGGAATCGTCTGGGGCTTCGGCGACGGCACTTTCCGTCCCGACGACGTCATGACGAGAGCGCAGATCTCCCAGATTTTTACAAATTTGCTGAAGCTGTCGAAGACGGCTGACCTCTCCAAGTTTGTCGATCTGAAGCCGGGCTGGTGGTACCACCACGTACTTTCCACAGCGCATCAGCGCGGCATCATCCTCGGCACCAGCCCGAGCACGATGGATCCGGACGGCCCGCTTACCCGCGAGCAGCTGATGACCATGTTCTGCCGTGCGCTCGGTCTCGAACCGCAGGACACCATGAACGCCACCTATACCGATGCCGACCAGACCGCTTCCTGGGCAATCGGCTATGTGAACACGCTTGTGAACAAGGGTTACATCAAGGGTCTGAACAACGTTGGTTATAAGGATGATCTCGCAGAGGGCATCCTCGCCCCGAAGATGATCCTGACTCGCGCAATGCTGATGCAGCTGCTCGATAACGCAATCGGCCAGTACATCACCGAGCCGGGCACTTACCACATCGAAAAGTCTGACCTGCCCGACGGCCAGCAGAAGATCGTCCTCGTCGTTTCCGACGGCGTTACGATCACCGGCGATACTGAAAACGTCATCATCGCTTCTCCGGAAAAGACCGAAGAAGACAAGGACCGCCCGACCGTCACCATCTCCGGTTCTAAGGTCTCCGAAGCCATCACCGTTGTGACCGATACCAACGTCCGCGTTGTTGACGGTGCCAACGCTACAACCGTTAAGACGACCGGCACGGCTACCGGCGCAGTCGTTGAAGTTGATAAGACCTCCACGGTTGACAGTGTCAAGGTCGGCGCAGACACCACCGTTCAGGGCGACGGCACCGTTAAGGAAGTTGTCGTCAGCGCTGATGAGCCCGTTACCGCTCAGGTTGACACCACCAAGTCCGTGCCGAAGGTCACTTTGGAAACCGACGGCGCAGCCATCACCGGCAGCAGCAAGATCGGTGAGGTTGAAGTAAAGGCTGACGATACCAACGTCAACGTTGACAACACCACCGTTAAGGTCGATCCGGACACAAACGGCACGAAAGTCAACGGCACCGACGTTTCGGCAGACAAGACCGCGCAGGTCGTCAACGGTAAAGTCGTTGAGCCGACGACCGGCGGCGGCAGCTCTGCCAGACTTCTGTACACACTGACTCTGACGATCAAGAACGAAGACAAGAGCAAGTCTGTTACCGGCACGCGCCCGCAGTACGTTGATAACGACGTTCTCGAACAGGCAATGTACATCCTTGTTGAGAACTTCAACATTGACAACAACGCCGAGTGGACCGATGAAAACAGCAAGCTCGCAAACGTATTCGGCTACAAGACCGCAGGTGACTTCTCCGCTTCTGCTGAATTCTTCATGCTGAAGGATATGATCAATGCATATCTCGATGTTAAGAACGGCACCAGCACTGCAACCACGCCGTGGGCAACCTACGTTGCAAACTCCACGGAAGCAGCTGACGCAAACAACGAAGATACTTCCGTTCTTCTGAAGACCGTCTACGCTACCGGCGTAAACGCGAAGTTCTCCGAGCTCAAGAAGGGCTCCTGGGATATCACCTACACGCTGACCACCGAGAAAGACGGCACCACGCCGCTCGACCCGGCACGTACCTACACCGTTACGCTGACGATCAGCTAAGCAATTTAACAAAAGAAGCGTTCCGGTGGGCGGCGCAAATTAGGGAGTATGTAGGTTTTGAGCCGCCCTTTTCCGCCATTACTGCATTAAAAGTTGGGGTAATCCGTCAGGATTACCCCAACTTTGTGCTTTGTACTGACGAAAAATTGCTGGCTCAAAACTGCAAAGCACCGCAAAGCGAGAGATTTTTGCGCAAGACAAGACAGAAAAAGAGGGAATCCTTGTCGGATTCCCTCTTTTGATAACGCAGTATTGCACGAAAAGATCCGCTTTGCGGCTGCATAATCCCTAATTTGCGCCGCCCTTTTGGAACGCTTCTTTTTTATGTGTTCGGCTGGTTCAATCGAGATTAACAATTGATAATTGTATCCTTTCGGCATTTATGAGGGCATACCGCCCTGCGGCGTTGTCGATAGTGCGGCGCATTTCGGGCGATCAATGATCGCCCCTACGGGTACGACGCATTTTCCATTTTCAATTTATTTCTTCCGCAACACGAAAAGCAGGATGGTTTCCCATCCTGCTTTTCATTATGAAATCGGAATCAGCAGCAGCATATCGGTTTCCGCTGCATCGCCATCTAAACCGTTGGCGTCGCAGATTGCCTGAACGGACGTGCCGTTTGCCTTTGCGATCTCCCAAAGCGTCTCCCCATCGCACAGCCGCCTTGCAATCACAGCGCAGCGGCGGCGCTGCGGCGTTTCCTCCGGCGTATATTCAAAGCTCTTGATGGCGCGGTATTCCCTTTGCGCCCGGCACTGCGCGCAAACCTGCATCGTTACGCGAATCTCCGCGCCGTCAGCGGAAACGGACGCGCTGCATTCGGCGTTTTCTACAGCCGCACCGCAATCGGCGTTCTCTGCAAGCAGCAGCTTTTCCGCCGCTCTCGCGTGGACACTTGCCCCTTGGAGCTGCCCTTCCCCATCATAATAAAGCAGTTCCGCCGTACACGGCACAGCGACCTCCACGCCGCCTTCTACGCGGCGCACCTCCGGCGTATCCGCCAGCACCTGCGTGCACAAAACCTCGCGCACGTCGCCGCTGTAGCCTTCGCGCACGGAATACGTATTGGTCTGCCGATCCAGACGATCGGTAAACGTATAATCCGCCCAGCAGGGTTTCAGCCGGCCGCCGATTGCATACGCATCCTCGCAGAGCGTAACGCTCGTTTTGCGCACGACCGTACACTGCGCCAAAATATGCAGATCAATGGAAAGCGCGTCCTGATCGGCGTGCGTTACACGCTCGACCTCGCAGCCGGTTATAATGGGCGTGATCCAAAGCGACTCCCCATCGTAGACCGCGCCGAGCTCGCAAAACTGCGAGAAGGGAAAGCGCGTTTCATACGGTATGGGTTTCCCATTTTCATCCATGTACAAAAGGCTGATATGC
Source organism: Oscillospiraceae bacterium (assembly GCA_017445385.1). Taxonomy (GTDB): domain Bacteria; phylum Bacillota; class Clostridia; order Oscillospirales; family Oscillospiraceae; genus RGIG3566. The sequence goes on along the minus strand of JAFSUG010000003.1, from coordinate 40,467 downwards.
GCCAGTCCCTTGAACGCCGCCTTATTTCCGGCAAGCCGCTGCTCGGTAATCTCAAGCTCCGGCTTGCAGCACAGCACAAGATCGCCAAGCGGATTCGTTGCCGGAAGCTGCACCTCCTCCGTCATACGAAACGGCTTTTCCCCTGCGTCCACAACGAAATCCATCGGATATTCGCAGCAGCGAAGCTGAATATTCTCCGGCACCTCCGGCGGCTGATAGAGCGTGATCTCGTCCGGCTGATACGCCTGAAGCTCACAGCCGAAGTTCACGCAGACGGATATCTTGCGCGAATTGATCATCCGCGCATCGGCTGAACGGATCCATGCGCGAAATTGGATCTGCGCATCGTCCGAAACGTCCGGCGCGTCCGTTTTTACGGTGAACGGAAGGTAGACCTCCAGCCGGCGCGGCTCGGCATCCTCCTGCGCGCAATAAAGCACGTCTGCATGGATGCCGCCCGATACGGTAACTGCGCCGCCGCTGCACTGCTTGCTGCGCATCATCACACCGGCGCTGCACAGAACGATCCGATCAATATCCGGCAGGCTGTCCGGCACGACCATATCCGCCGTTTCCTCACAGTTTTGCGTTTTTGAAAGCGTCTGACGCAGGTACGGCATTGTATATGCTTGAAACTCCAATTCCATACGGCTCACTCCTTGTCGGTTCTGTCGTATTTATACGCAGGCGCGGACAAGGATATGCCATCTAATGCGCGTTGAGCAGAACAATTCCTCCGGCGATCAGTCCGGCGGCAAGCAAAAAGCAGACAAACGGACTGCCGATCAGAAGGCAGAGCAAGATTCCCGCGCCTGCGCCGATCAGCGCGGTAGAGACCGCCTGCCTGGTGTTTTTGCACATAAAAACACCTCCTGCATTATTCTATGCAAGAGGTGCTTTTCATTCCCATTGCTTCGCGCTTTTTGCGGTTTCGTAGAGCTTTACGTAGCTGTCATAGCGCGATTGCTGCAGCGTTTTTTCCTCCAGCGCCGTGCGGACGGCGCAGCCGGGCTCTTTCAAATGCGCGCAATCCGGGAAACGGCATTTTCCGATATAGGGCGCAAATTCCGGGAACAGCTCCGCCAGCTCCTCCGCAGGAACGAGCTCCATGCGCTCGGTATCGAATGAGGAAAAGCCGGGCGTATCCGCAACGCGCGTACCATCCGGCAGGCGGTAAATTTCAATATGGCGCGTTGTATGGCGGCCTCTTCCGAGCTTTTCGGAAACCTCGCCAATCGGCAGATGCAGCTCGGCATTCAGCCGATTGAGCACGCTGCTTTTGCCGACGCCGGAGTTGCCCGTAAACACGGAAAATTTGCCGGAAAGCTGCGCGCGCAGCGCATTGATCCCCTCGCCCGTTTCCGCGCTCGTTTGGATCGTGACAATGCCCGTATCGCGGTAAATCTGCGCAAGCGTTCCCTCGCCCGAAAGATCGCATTTGTTGATCACCAGCACTACCGGAATGTCCCTGCTTGCGGCAATCACGCAAATGCGGTCGATCAAAAACGGGTCAGTGACCGGGATCACGTCCGAAGCGAACACCACGAGCTGATCCACGTTCGCAACCGCCGGACGGATAAACGCATTTTTGCGCGGCAGAATCCGCGTGACCGTCTGCCCCTCAAACTCCGCAAAATCGCCTACAAGCGGCGTTTCTCCGCCGAAACGGAACTTCCCTCTCGCGCGGCAAAAGACCGTTTCGCCGCTTTCCGTTTCAACGTCATAAAAGCCGCTGAGCGCCCGAATAATCCGTCCCGTCATTGCGTAAAGGTCACCGTTTTTGAAAGCGTGAGCAGTCCGTCAACGTAAACGTCAACGATATGGTTGCCCGTAGCTTCCACAGCGATCTGGATCGTACCCTCGCTGCGGCTTACCGTAAAGGGCGCAGTGTAGTTATCGCCATCGAGCTTTACGACGATCGTAGAAGTTCCTTCTCCGGAGGGCAGCGCAAGATCCAGCACCTTTGTGACCGGCTCAACCTTTGCGATCACGCTGACCTTCGCCATATTGGTATTGATCGAAACGGTTTTGCCATCGAGCGTATTTGTGATCTTGCAGTAGTAATTCGTTGTTCCGAGCGTATCGGTCGGCACAGTGAGGACTGCGCCGGTTCCGACTTGCTGCCCGTTGAGTCCGCCGGTGAACCACTCATAATTCACCGTGCCGCCGTCGCTGACCTCGGCATACGCCGAAAGCGTTGCAACCGTACCCTGTTCAACCGTCAGAGAAGACGGCTGCATCGTGATGCTCGGCACCTGCGCGGCGGAAAGCGAGCCTTCGGAAACCTGCAGATTGATCACGGTGTTCTTTTTCACGTCCGTACTCTGCGACAGACTCTGGAACGTGACCGTTCCCTTCGGCAGATCGCTGCCGACGTATTTGATGCTGCCGCGCGCAAGTCCCTCTTCATCAATGCGCTTGAGCGCGTCTTCCACGTCCATGCCCACAAGCTCCGGCACGGAAACAAGCTCCTGCGAAGCGCCCTGGCTTACAAACAGCTCAATCGTCTGCCCTGCCGTAAGCGGCGAGCCGTATGCCGGCGACGTGCGGATCACGTAGTCTTCCACATAGATATCGCTTTCCTCATAGGTGAGCTTCACGTTGAGGTTCGCAGAGTAGCCTGCAATAATGTTCTGCGCATCATGGAAATTATAGTTGATAAGGTTCGGCATGATCATGTTCTGTGTGCCGAGCGATGCGGTAACGGTGATTTTGCTGCCCTTCTTGACCGTTTTTTCCGCTTTCGGCTCCTGCGAAATGACAATGCCGTATTCCACCGTTTCGTCATAGACCCAATCGCTGATTTCAATATTGAAATCGTCCGCATACAGCTCGGCAAGCGACTGCGCCGGCTCGCCGACGAGATTCGGAACGGTCACGTCCACGCCGGAACCGAAGCCGCCGAACAGCGAGATCATCAAAATCACAAGCCCGATCACCGCCGCGCCGATGCAGCTTGCGCCAACGATGAGCGGCACGCGCGATTTTTTGATCGGCTCAGGTTCTTTCGGAGTCGTCCTTACACGATGCGGCGGCTGCGTTTCCGCAGTCGATGCGTCAAAGACCATTGCGGGATTCTTGCGGAAGCTCTCCAGATCCTGCAGCATAGCGGTTGCCGAAGCGTAGCGTTTGGAAAGATCGGCTTCCATCGCGCGCATTGTGATCTGCTCAAGTCCTATAGGGATCGAAGGGTCGATCTCGCGCGGCATCGTTGCCTTGGAATTGATATGCTGGATCGCAACGGAAACAGGCGTATCGCCGTCAAACGGCGGACGCCCCGTGAGCATCTCATAGAGGACGACGCCGAGCGAATACAGATCGCTTCGGCAATCCACGTTGCCGCCCTTCGCCTGCTCCGGCGAGATATAATGCACCGAGCCGAGCGCCTCGCGTGTCAGCGTATTATTCGCGGAGGTTACGCGCGCGATGCCGAAATCCGCAACCTTCACGCTGCCGTCCTTGAGCAGCATGATATTATGCGGCTTGATATCGCGGTGGATAATGCCGCGGCCGTGCGCGTGCTCCAGCGCTTTTGCGATCTGCGTTCCGAAATGCAGCGCCTCGCGCCAGTTGAGCTTTCCCTTCTGCTCCAGATACTGCTTGAGGGTGATGCCGTCGATCAGCTCCATAACGATATAATCGCAATCGTCCGTATGCGAAACGTCGTATACGCTGACGATATTCGGGTGCGACAGCATCGCAACCGCCTGCGATTCGCCATAGAAGCGGCGGCGGAACTCCGCGTCCTTCGACAGCTCCGGCTTCAGTATTTTAACCGCAACAAGCCGATTCAGACGATGGCACATCGCTTTGTAAACGACCGCCATTCCGCCCGATCCGATCTCTTCAAGCAGCTCATATCGGTTATCTAACAGCTTTCCTATGTATTGATCCATAGCAGCTCCTTTAACCCGTCATTTATCGGCAGACGGCGCCGGAATACGGCTCAAATATATGCCAAAACCGCCGTTACGTTATCCGGCGCGCCGCGTTTTTTGGCAAGCTCCAGCAATCGCTCGCAGCAGCTTTCACGGCTGCCGCCATGCAAAACCTCAAACAGGATCTCCTGATCCGCCATCACGTTGGATAAGCCGTCCGAGCAGAGCAGCAGGCAGTCGCCCGGTTTCAGCGGGACAGGGTACGTATCCGCCTCTACGGTCGGCTCCGTTCCGATGGCACGGGTTATTATATTCTTGCGCGGATGGTTTTTTGCCTCTTCCTTCGTCAGTTCGCCGCGCTCAACCATCAGCTGCACCAGCGAATGATCCACCGTTACGCAGCGGATGCCGTCACTGATCAGATAGGCGCGGCTGTCGCCGACGTTCACGATCACCGCGCTGTCCGCACGGACGGTAGCGGCAACGAGCGTTGTTCCCATGCCGTCAAATTCCGCGCTTTCCGCCGCGCGCTGAAAAACAGCGTCGTTTGCTTTCTCGGCAGCTTTTATGAGAAGCGCCGCCGTTTTTTCCGCTTTCAGCGAATCCTTCCAGCCGTTTTTGACCGCTTTTATAAACGTTTCAAGCGCCAATCCGCTCGCAAGCGCGCCGCCTCTCACGCCGCCCATACCGTCACACACGGTTACGAGCATGCTGCGTTCGCTCAGTTTTTCCATCGCAAACGAATCCTGATTCTCTTCGCGCACCATGCCGCGGTCGCTTACGCCCCAGGCTTGCATGGACGTTCCTCCTTTTCATACTTCCTGCGGAGCTGTCCGCAAGAAGCATCAATATCACTGCCGAGCGTTCGGCGCACGGTTGCCGTTACGCCATGCTCCTGCAAAATCTGCTGAAACGCGGCAACCGCCTGCTTCGTGCTTGTTTTCAGTCCGCTTTCCGCAACGCGGTTGAGCGGAATGAGATTGACGTGCGCCGCCATTCCCTGCAGCTTCTTTGCCAGCAGGTTCGCCTGCTGCGGCGAATCGCTGACGCCTTGGATCATCGTATATTCAAAGGACACTCTGCGTCCCGTTTTTTCAAAGTAAGTTCTGCACGCCGCAAGCAGCGTATCCACGTTCCAGCGGTTGTTGACCGGCATGATCTCGCTTCGGTGCGCGTCATCCGGACTATGGAGCGAAACGGAAAGCGTTAATTGCAGCTTTTTCTCCGCAAGCTCTAAAATCTTCGGAACGATGCCGCAGGTGGAAAGGCTGATGTGCCGCATTCCGATGTTCAGACCGTCCGGATCGTTGACAAGCTCCAAAAAGCGCAGAACGTTATCGAGGTTATCGAGCGGCTCGCCGATGCCCATCAGCACGATGTTGGAGATTTCAAGCTCCGAATCGATACCGGCGAACAGCACCTGATCGAGCATTTCCGAAGCCGTCAGCCTGCGAACGAGTCCGCCAAGCGTTGAGGCGCAGAATTTGCAGCCCATCGGGCAGCCGACCTCCGAGGAAATGCAGATCGTATTGCCGTGGTGATAGCGCATGACGACCGATTCCACGCAGTTGCCATCGCCAAGCCGCCAAAGATACTTGATCGTTCCGTCCTTTTGCGATACCTGCTTGCGCGCAATCTCCGGCGCGGTGATGAAATAGCGCTGCGCAAGCTGCGCGCGCAGATCGTTTGAAAGGTTCGTCATCTGCGAAAAGTCCGTAACGCCGCGGTGAAGCCATGAAAAAACCTGCTTCACGCGAAAACGCGGCAGCCCAAGCTCGGAAAAATCGTTTTCCAGCTCCTGGCGCGTCATGGACTTGATGTCTTTCATACGTTCTTCCTCAATTTCGCAATAAAGAATCCGTCTGTGCCGTGAACGCACGGCAGAAGCGTCAGCATTCCGCTTGGCGCATTGATTTCGCCATAGGCAAACGGCTGAAGCGAAAAATCTTCGCTTCCCTGTAAAAACGATTGCACCAGTTCCTCATTCTCGCGCTTGAGAATGGTGCAGGTGCTGTAGATCAGCGTGCCGCCCGGCTTCAAATAACGCGAAACAGTTTGCAGAATCTCCAGTTGGATCTTCGGCAGCGCAGCAATCTGATCGAGCGCTTTTTCCCGAATATCCGGCTTTTTGCGGATCACGCCGAGTCCCGAGCACGGCGCATCGCAAAGCACCGCATCGTAGCGCTCGCATTCCTCCGCGATATACGCTCTGGCATCGCGCGGCTGCGTTTGGATGATGAATAAGCCCATGCGCGCTGCGCCCTCCGCAACTCTGCGGAGCTTGCCCGCATGCAGATCGCACGCAAGGATTTCCCCTTCGTTTCGCATGGAGATCGCCGCAGCAAAGCTCTTGCCGCCGGGCGCGGCGCAGCAATCGAGCACGCGCATGCCCGGCCGCAGCTCCGCCGCAAGCACGGCGAGCTTTGAAGCGGCGTCCTGCGCGTAAATCTCCCCGCGCGCAAACGGCGCGAGCGCTTCGAGATTGCCGGATTCCATTTGCAGGCAATCGGCAAGCCACGGGTGCTTTTCCGCCTGCAGCGCCTGCCGGACTTCTTCCGTTTCAGCGCGGAGCGTATTGACCTGGACGGTCGTAGGAGGCACTTCATTATGGCTTTTCAGCAGCGGCTCTAAAAGCGCATCGCCCACGTTCTCGCGCAGACGCGCGATCAGCTCCGGACTGTGGCTGTAGCGCACGGAAAGCTCCTTCGGCTCCGGCAAGGCCTCCGCGCGGCTCATTGCGCGAAGCACGCCGTTTACAAGTCCTGCCGCGCGCAGATTGGCAAAACGTTTCGTTTGGTTGACCGCCTCGTTGACCGCGGCAGATGAAGGCACACGATCCATAAACGCGATCTGATACGCGCCGAGGCGCAAAATATCCAAAACGATCGGCTGCAGCGATTTGAGCTTTCCGCTCAAAAAGGAAGCAATATAGAAATCCAACAGCCGCCTGTTTTGGATCACGCCGAAGCACAGCCGCGTTGCAAACGCGGCATCGCGGCGATCCAAACCGTCGCGCGCGATATATGCCTTCAGCGCGCTGTCTGACCATGCGCCGCTTTTTCGGCAGGCGATCAAAACGGCAAGCGCCGTATCCCGCGCGCTCACAGCGTCAGCGGATGTCCGCGGAAGTAATCCGGCGCAGCCATGCGCTTGCCGCCCTCGGCTTGCAGCTGCATTACGATAACGCTTTCGCCCATGCCGCAGGCGACTTCCAAGCCCTGCTTCGTCAGTTGGAGGATCGTTCCCGGCGCAGCATCGGTTTTATGGTCGGTCGGCTGCACGCTGTAGATTTTGAAGCGCGTTCCGGCAAGCTCCGCCGTTGCAACCGGCCATGGATTGAGTCCGCGCACTTGGTCGCGCACGAATGATGCAGGCTTCATCCAGTCGATTGGGCAAAGGTCTTTTGTCAGCATCGGAGCGTAGGTTGCCTCATCAGCGTTTTGCGGCGTGCGCGTTGCGGTGCCGTTTGCGATTGCTTCGATCGTGCGGACGCTGAGGTTCGCCGCGATTTCGGAAAGCCTTGTAAGCAGCTCCTCCGCCGTTTCTTCGGGATCAATCGCCGTTTTTTCTACCGAGATGATGTCGCCCTCGTCCATGCCGGCGGAAAGATACATCGCGGTTACGCCGGTTTCGGTAAAATGATTGAGAATCGCCCACTGCACCGGCCCTGCGCCGCGCAGCTTCGGCAGCACGCTTGCGTGCATATTGATGCAGCCGAATTTCGGAATATCCAATACCGACTGCGGCAGGATCTTTCCATACGCCACAACGACGATCAGCTCCGGCGCAAGCGCGGAAAGCTCTTTGACAACCGCCTCATCGCGGAATGTCGTTGGCTGGAAAACGGGCAGCGATTCGGAAACGGCATACTGCTTCACTTCCGACTGCATCAGCTTCATGCCACGGTTTTTCGGCATATCCGGTTTTGTATAAACACCGACGATTTCATGCCCTGCGCGAACGATTCGCTCTAAACAAAGGCGCGCGATCTCCGGCGTTCCCATAAATACAATTCTCATTCTTCGTCCCCTGCCGCAATTTTATCCAGTTCTTCCGGCGTGAGCATCCGCTCGGCAATCTCCGTATAGATATGACCGTCGAGATGATCAAGCTCATGGCAAATGGCGCGCGCCATCAGCTCTTCGCCCTCCATTTCGAACCAATCGCCGTAGCGATCCTGCGCCTCGACTTTCGCCGTCATCGGGCGTGTGACGATGCCGTATTCGCCCGGCACGCTCAGGCAGCCTTCGCAGCCGGTCTGCTCGCCATCGGTTTCGATGAGCTTCGGGTTGATCAGCTCAACGATGCCGTTTTCCTCGCCGGTATCGATGATAACAACGCGGCGCAGAATGCCAACCTGCGGCGCGGCAAGCCCTACGCCGTTTGCCTCCAGCAGCGTATCCGCCATATCGTCCAGCAGCGTATGGAGCTTTTCATCGAACCGCACAACCGGACGGCATTTCTTCGTTAAGATCGGATCTCCGACCGTTACTATTTTTCTAAGAGCCATTTTCATTCCTCATTCGTAGGGATTCACGTCGGCATACGCGCTGACGCCCCGAAATTGTTTCTCTTTTGCAAATCCGCGCAGCATCGCCGTAAGCAGCTCGCGCACGGACGGATCGCCTTGGTTAAAAATCGTGAGCCGATACAAAAATCGGTCGTTCACGCGCGGAATCGGCGCAGGCACAGGTCCAAGCACCGCGTTTTCCGATTTGAGATTGGCGCAAAAGCCGCGGCGGAACGCTGCCGCAGCAGACGCAACGCGCGCTTCGCTTGCGCCGGAAAAGCGCACCTGCAAAATCTCCGAAAACGGCGGCAGATTGCGCGCTTCGCGCAGCGCGATCTCCTGCTCGTAAAAGCTGTCGTAATCCTGCGCCGCCGCAAGCTTGATTACGGTATGCTCCGGCGTCATGGTTTGGATCAGCGCCGTGCCATCGCGGCTGCCGCGCCCTGCTCTGCCGATAACCTGCGCAATCTGCGAAAACGTAACCTCCGCGGCACGGAAATGATCGGCATAGAGCGTGAGATCGGCATCGAGAACGCCAACGAGCGTTACGTTCGGAAAGTCCAAACCCTTTGCAACCATCTGCGTACCGAGCAGAACAGGAATCTTCTCCTTGCGGAAACGGTCAAGGATCATCTCATGCGTATTCGTTGCGGATACGGTATCGGCGTCCATGCGTAAGATTTCCGTATCCGGCAGCTTTTCATGCAGCTCCTGTTCCACCTTTTGCGTCCCTGCGCCAATCGGCTTCAGCGGTCCGCCACATTCCGGGCAGCGTTTCAGGTTCGGCTGCGAATAGCCGCAGTAATGGCACATGAGCCGCCCGTTTGCGCTGTGGTACGTCAGGCTGACGCTGCAGCGCGGACACTGCGGCACTTCGCCGCATTCCACGCACACAACGTAGCGGCTGTTGCCGCGGCGGTTGAGAAACAGGATCGCCTGTTCGCCGTTTTCACGGCAGTTATGCAGACGTTTGCGCAAAAGCGAGCTGATCATGCCGCCGTTGCCGGCGCGCAGCTCCGCGCGGAGGTCTGCAATCTCCGCATTGGGCAGCGCTTTGCCATTGTAGCGGTTTGGCATTGTATACAGGGAATAATCCCCGTTTTTCGCGCGATACATACTTTCAATCGAGGGCGTTGCCGAGCCGAGCAGCACGAGCGCGCCCTCATGCGCGCCGCGCCAGATGGCAACCTCTCTCGCGTGGTATCGCGGATTATTTTCGGATTTATAGGTATGCTCCTGCTCCTCATCCAGAATCAAAAGCCCCGGATTTTGCAGCGGCGCAAACACCGCCGAGCGCGTTCCGATTACAACGCGCGCCTTTCCATCGCGGATGCGCTTCCATTCATCATACCGCTCGCCGAGGCGGAGCGCGCTATGTAAAATCGCAACTTCCTCGCCGAACTGCGCCGCCATCTGCCGCATAAGCTGCGGCGTGAGCGCGATTTCCGGAACGAGCAGCATTGCGCTCTTTCCGAGCGAAAGGCAATGCGCAATAAGGCGGATATATACCGCCGTTTTACCGCTGCCCGTTACGCCGTAGAGCAGCGCAGGCTTTCGATCGCCGCGCGTGACCTGATCGGCAAGCGCGGCAAACACCGCGTTTTGCGCATCGGTAAGCGTTGGCGGCTCCGCCGGCTCAACCGCCGTGATCTCAACGCGGCGCAGACGCTCCTGTACGCTGATTGAAAGCATCCCCTGCTTTTCCAGCGCGCGCAGCGTTGCGGACGTTGCGCCCGTAAAATAGCAGATCTCCTTTGCGCCGGCGCTTCCGATGGAAGCAAGCAGCCGCAAAACCTCCGCCTGAACCGGCGCGGAATGCGATTTCTGCTCCGCCGCTTCGAGCGCAGCTTCCGGCTCAACTGCAAGCGTTGCGATCCGCTCGGTTTGATCCTTTACGCGGCGCAGCAGATCCGTCTGCGCGGCGAGCAGCCCTTTTTTCACGAGATAGCGAAGCGCATCCTGCAGCGCGCCCTCATCGGGGTTCGCTTCCTTCAGCGCGCTGTAGTCCGCCGCGCCGCCGAGCGCTTCGATCTGCCGCATCAGCGCCACCGCTTCCGGGTTCCGCTTTGCAGCCGTTTCGTAGCTGCCGCCTTCCTCCGTGATCGTATAGCGATCTTTTGCGGCAAACCAAAGGCCTGCCGGCAGGATCGCCTTCGCAGCATCAAAAAACGTGCAGAAATAACGCTTTCGCAAAAACGCCGCCATACGGAGCGCCGTTTCGGTTAAAACCGGCTGTTCGTCCAGAATACGGTCGATCGGCTTGAGGTCTGCATCGCTTCCCTGCTCCACCGAGAGAATGATCCCCTCCGCTTTGCGGTTTCCGCGCCCGAACGGCACGAGTACGCGCTGACCGGGCAGCGCCTGCAGCGATTTCGGAACGGTATAGGAATAGGGCTTATCAATCGCATATACCGCCGCGCTGACTGCAATTTTCGCGATCATGCCCATCCCTCCTAAAAAGACCCAAAGGCGTAAGCGCATTGCTTACGCCTTGCCGGGGTTTACTTCCGATAGCAGTCCTTCATAACCGCGGAAAGCTCGCCGTTTGCAACCTCGTTGATCGCAATCGTAACAGGCTTTTCCGTCAGCGGTTCGCCGGTCATTTCCGATTCAATGGAAAGCTGGCGCGCACGGCGCGCAACCAAATTTACCAAAAGGTAGCGGCTGTCTGCGTATTTCAGCATTTTTGTGATGGGTGGGTAAAGCATATTGAGTTCCTCCTTATGTACGATCAGTCAGTATGGCGAGAATCTGTTCCGCCGCTGACTGCACGTTGTCGTTGATAATGATATGGTCGTAGTGCGCCGCCTGCTGCAATTCCCAGTGCGCCTGCTTCAGGCGCTTTTCAATCAGTTCCGGCGATGTATCGCCGCGCCCTTCCAATCTTTCGCGCAGAACCTCCATCGAGGGCGGCGCAAGAAACAGCAGCGTTGCATCCGGCCGCTTTTTTCGCACCTGCAGCGCGCCTTGCGGCTCAATATCGAGCAGCACGTCGATCCCGCGATCCAGCGCCGATTGCAGCGGCGCTTCAGGCGTTCCGTAGCAGTTGCCGACGTATTCGGCATGCTCCAGCAGCTCATCTTTTTCGAGCATCGCATCAAACTGCTCGCGTGTAACGAAAAAATAGTCCTTTCCGTCCGTTTCGCCGGGACGGATCGGGCGCGTTGTTGCCGAAACGGAGAATTGCAAATTCGGATAACGCGCCATCACCGCATGGATCACGGTGCTCTTTCCGCAGCCGGAAGGTCCGGAAATCACGTAGAGTTTTCCGCTCATTCCGTCTCCTCCTCCTCGCTGCGCGCCGTAACCGTTTCGGGGCTGACCGCCGAAAGCACGACGTGGTCGGTATCCATAACGAGGACGGATTTTGTTTTCCTGCCGTAGGTTGCGTCGATCAGCATAGCGCGGTCGCGCGCCTCCTGGATCATGCGCTTGACCGGCGCGCTGTCCGGCGCAAGCACCGCCAGCAGCCGGTCGGCGGAAACCATACCGCCGCATCCGATTGGGATCAGTTTCATTTGCAGCTCCTATTCGACGTTTTGGATCTGTTCGCGGATCTTTTCAAGCTCCGCTTTCATTTCCACAACGATATTTGTCAGTTCCAGATCGGCGCATTTCGAGCCGATCGTATTCGTTTCGCGGTTCATTTCCTGCAGTAGGAAATCCGGCTTTTTGCCAATTACGCCATCGGATTTCAGCATCTCCCGAAGCTGCTTGAGATGGCTTCTGAGGCGCACGGTTTCCTCATCCACCGCAACCTTATCGGCATAGATCGCCGCCTCGGTGAGAATTCGGGCTTCATCGATCTCGGTATTTTGCAGCACTTCCATGAGCTTCGCGCGAAGCCGCTCACGATACGCCGCCACCGTTTCCGGACTTCTACGCTCGATTTTTTCCACAAAGGTTTCGAAATAATCCGCCTTGCCGAGCAGGTCCTGCGCAAGCGCGTTGCCCTCGGTTTGGCGCATTTCGTTATAGGCTTTCAGCGCGGACTCCGCAGTAGCGAGCAGCGCGGCGAGAACTTCTTCCTCGTCTTCCTTTGCCTGATCGGTCTGCAAAACGTCCGGCATGCGCGCAAGCATACCTGCCGAAAGATCATCGCGCACGTCATATTCCGCAATGATCGTTTTCATCGCCCGAAGATATCCCTCCAACAGCGGACGGTTGAGCGTAACCGTTGCCTCCTGCGGCACGATCTGCCGAACCGAAATGAAAACGTCTACCTTGCCGCGCGTTACATACTGCTTCACGAGCCGTTTGAGCGGCTCTTCCGCAAACGCATACGCGCGCGGCAGTTTCACGGCGCAATCCAGAAAGCGATTGTTGACCGAGCGGATTTCCGCTGTGATTTCAAGGGCTCCGTGCGTTTCGGTTGCGCTGCCGTAGCCCGTCATGCTTCGAATCAATGCTGTTCCTCTTTTCTTTAATCCAGTTCTACCGTAATTTCATACGAGCCGACCGCGCCGATCCCATCCGGCGCTGTGATTGTAACCGGTACGGTATAGGAGCCGGCGGTTGTATACTCGGAAAGGTCCACGCTTGCCGATGCCGTTAGCTCCTCCTGCGACGCCATAACGCTTTCCGGCGCACGGAGCGTAACTGTAAGCGTTTGGTCGGCAAGCACCGCCTTCATGCCGGGCGCAAGTCCCGTAACGCTGATGCTTTGCACCGTTACCTGCTGCTCTGTAAGGCCGGTAATCGTAACGGTGACGCTTGCGGTAAGCGTCTGTTCCGGCGCAATAACGCCTTCTGGCAGCTCAACTGGTATCTGCACGGTATCGCCCGAGCGAAGCTGTGACAGATCAAGGATGCCGAGATCGATCGATTCCACAGCGTCCAGCGCGGCGGTTTCGCCGGAGAGGACGAACGTTTCCGGCGCGATCGCAACCGTTGTATTGCTTTCATCCGCGCCGGCGCCGGGCGTCAGCGAGATTGTAAGCGGTACGGTTTTATCCACCCAAATCGGAACCTGTACCCCGATGTCCGCCGTATCGGACGTGATGTTTTCCGAATAAACGGCGTTGCCGTTCAAATCGATCAGCGTATAGCTTTCGCGGATATCGATCAGCTCGGAAACGTCCGTTCCACCAACGACAACCTGCGCGTAGCTGATCGCTTCCACCTCGGCGGCAGGGCCGGTGATCGTGATGCGGTCCTGATCGAACCGAAGTTCACCGGCGGTAAATCCGGCGGCAGTCGTGCCATCGAACACGCCCTTTACGGGAATGGACTTCATCATCAGCTTTTCCACGCTGAACTGGATCGTTCTCGGGGAGCGATCCGTAACGATGATCGAATTATCCTGCAGCGCGGACGGCAGCTTGACCGTATACGTTGCGGAGTATTCACGCTCGGCTGTATAGCCGGTAACGTCGAGCGTTGCCATAATGTTGTTCTTTTCCGCAACGAGCTGGCGCAGCGCGGCGCGCGAACCGTGGAATTTTACCGTAACTGCCGTAGCCGTTCGGTTCGCGATTGTCAGCCCGTATTCGCTGCGAAGCTCGCTTTCACCGACGAACGTAATCGGAATATCGGAGATCGTAACGTCGTCCTCCGGCGTAATGACGGTAACCACGTAGATCCACAGCAATATCGCGCAGAGCAGCGCAATAATCAGATCGAGAATCTTACGTTTCTGCATTGCGGTTCCCTCCTGCGCTGAAGAATCTGCGGAGCTTGCTTGTCCACGTATCGTCCTGCGCGGCTTCATCGCTCAGCAGCTCGTTTCGAAGAAGCTGCTCAAGCATGCGCGGCGCAAGATGGCGTTTGAGCATTCCGCCGATCGCAACGGAGATCGCGCCCGTTTCCTCCGAAACGATCACAACGACTGCATCGGAAACTTCGCTCATGCCGATGCCGGCGCGATGGCGCGTGCCAAGGTCGCTGCTCAGATGGGTATTTTCCGTAAGCGGAAGGACGCAGCCTGCCGCGGCGACTCTGCCCTGGCGCACGATCACGGCGCCGTCGTGCAGGGCGGTTTTCGGGAAAAACACGCTGCGCAAAAGCTGCGCAGAAAGCTGCGCATCAAGCAGCGTTCCGGTTTTGAAATAGTCGCCGAGCTGCGTTGTGCGCTCAAAAACGATCAGTGCACCGGTTTTCTCCTGCGAAAGGATCTCGCAGGCGTTGACCGTTTGCTCGATAGCGGTTTCCATTTCCGATCGCTCCGTCTGGATGCTGAACAGTCCGCCGAAGCGGCGGCTGCCGACGCGCTCCAGCGCGCGGCGAAGCTCCGGCTGGAACACGATCACCAGCGCAACGAAGCCCAGCTCCAAGACTCTGGAGAGAAGGAAATTGACCGTATTGAGCTGCAGCACGGTCGTTACGGCGGTTGCCACAAGCAGCAGCACGATGCCTTTTACAACGCGCCAAGCGCTTGTCCCGCGAATCGCGCCGATCAGCTTATAAATGACGAACGTGACAACAAGGATATCCAAAACGTCCATCAGCCGGATGTTCGGCAGGGAATATTCGATGACCTGAAAAAGCTCTCTGAGCGTCTGCATGCCGGCCCTCCTTCATGCGGTTTTCTTGCCCGATACGGCAAATCCGCGTAAAATGATTATAGTTGTATACATTATAGCGGATTTGCCGCATCTTGGCAAGCGCCGGAGGCATTTTTTCAGCCTTCGGAAGCGATTTTTTTCGCAACGCTGCGGATCGTTCGCGCTGCCGCTTCCCCATCGCGCAGCGAAGTCAGCGCGGAAGGACTGAAGCGAATCGTTCCGCAGTCGATCGTTCCGGCGCTTTCATGCGCCAGCGGCGCGCAGTGCAGCCCTGCGCGAACGGCAATTCCGTTTTCTGCGAGCGTTTGCGCAAAATCTTCGCAGTCGCCGGGAACGGCAATGGAGAGAACGCCGCATTGATTTTCGCCCGTATAGACTTTGGCTTCGGTATCTTCTATTGCGGACGCAAGCATGGCGCAGATTTTCTTTTCATGCGCCAAGATACGCTCTATGCCAACGCTTTTCACAAAGCGCATACCGGCGGCGAGGCCGCAGATCCCTGCAACGTTCTGCGTGCCGGCTTCGGCGCGATCCGGTAGGAAGTCCGGCATTTCCGCAAGGCGCGATAAGCTGCCTGTGCCACCCTCCATGAGCGGCTTTGGGATTCTGCCGCAGAGCAGCAGTCCCGTTCCCTGCGGTCCATAGAGCCCCTTATGCCCCGGCATTGCAGCAAACGACGCGCCGAGCGCGCGGAGCGAAACGGGCAAAACGCCTGCCGACTGCGACGCATCAAGAATAAACGGAACGCCGCGCTGCCAGCAGAGCGCCGCAATCTCTTCCACAGGCAGGCAGTAGCCAAAGACGTTTGAAACGTGCGTGCAGATAACGGCGTCGGTCTCCGGCGTGATCGCGCGATCAAACGAAGCGATTGTATCCGCCGGATCAAACAGTTTTCTGCCGGCAACGGTCACCTCCGCGCCGAGCGCATGGAGCGGACGGACGACCGCATTATGCTCAAAACCGGAAATAACGGCTTTGCCGCCCGGTTTTACAAGCGTTTTGATCGCAAGATTCAGCGCGTGGGTGGCATTGCTTGTGAAAACAACGTTTTCCGCATCGCAATCGAACAGCTCCGATGCAAGCGCGCGGCATTCAAAAACGCGGTCAGCCGCTTCCATCGCTGCTTCGTAGCCGCCGCGCCCGGGCGAAGCGCACCTGCGCATTGCCCGAAGCACCGCGCGCTCCACCGCAGGCGGTTTCAAAAACGAAGTTGCCGCGTTATCGAGATAAATCATAGCGGCGCAGCTCCGCCATGCGCATCGACACGGTAAGCGCCCTCATAGGGCACGCGGTAATAGGAAAACGCGGCGGCAGCCGCATCGGGATCGCGCACCTTCAGCGCATAGCCGCAGCCTCTCACGCTCAGAAACTTCGGCGCGCGCGTCATTGCGCCGCGCACGCCGGCGCCCTCCAGCGCGCGAAGACCGCGCTGCGCGCCGGTGATCGAGCGAAAGGTAAAATAATACTGAAACATATCGCCCACCTCCCTCGACAGTTTATGCCAAAGAGCGACGGGAGGTGCATTTTTTCCGCTTTGGGCTTGACAGACGGAAAAACGGGAGTATAATGGTCGCATAAAAGGTATGACAGAGGTGCGAACAACATCAGTACGCTCGCAAATCCGGCGAGGACCGGGAGCGGAAAGGGGCGTTCGCCGAAGGCACAGCCGGATCCTCGTTTGGCTGACGCCTGGGCTGCGGGAGAATATCTTGCAGACTGTCACTTCGGTGGAGCGCTGTCGTGATTTCGTTCGATTTTTTCGTTCAGGTCATGACGCTTGTCATGACCTGAATTTTTTGAAGGAGGAGATTCCAAATGCAAACCAAAAAGCGGAGCGCCGCTTCCCTGGTTGCAACGATCGTCGTTATCGTTCTGGTTGTTGCGGCTATGGTTGTTGCAGGCGTTCAGATTGCGCAGGGCAATACCCTTACCGAAACGGCATGGGCTTTGCTGCCCCCGATCATCGCCATCGTTCTGGCGCTGATCACGAAAGAAGTTTATTCCTCGCTGTTCCTCGGCATTCTCGCCGGCGGCCTGCTCTATTCGGGCTTCAACGTTGTCAGCACGATTGAGCACGTTTTCGTTGACGGTATGATCGGCTCTCTTTCCGATAGCTGGAACGTGGGCATCCTGATCTTCCTCGTCATCCTCGGCGGTATGGTTATGCTGATGAACCGCGCAGGCGGCTCGGCAGCGTTCGGCCGCTGGTCGGTGGCGCACATCAAATCGAACGTCGGCGCGCAGATCGCAACCGTCATTCTCGGCGTTCTGATCTTCATTGACGACTATTTCAACTGCCTCACCGTCGGCTCTGTCATGCGTCCGCTGACCGACAAGCACGGCATTTCCCGCGCAAAGCTCGCTTACCTGATCGACGCAACCGCCGCGCCTGTCTGCATCATTGCTCCGATCTCTTCGTGGGCGGCTGCCGTTACCGGCTTTGTTGACGGCGCAAACGGTCTGGAGCTGTTCATCCGCGCGATCCCCTACAACTTCTACGCGATCCTAACCATCGTCATGATGCTGACGCTCACGTTTGCGAAGTTCGATTACGGTCCGATGCGCATGGCTGAAATGGCGCAGCATCTGGACGATAACCAGGCTGCGCGCGACGCTGCAAGCGAAAGCGTAAACGAAAAGGGCAAAGTCATCCATCTGATTCTCCCGATCGTTGTTCTGATCGCAAGCTGCTGCATCGGCATGATCTATACCGGCGGTTTCTTCAGCGGCGAAACGTTTGTTAACGCATTTGCAAATTCCGATGCTTCCGTCGGCCTCGTCTACGGCTCGGCTGCGGCAATGATCATCACGATCATCTTCTATCTCTGCACCGGCGTTCTTTCCTTCCGCGATTGCATGGACTGCATCCCCGAAGGCTTCAAGAGCATGGTTGCTCCGATTCTGATTCTGACCTTTGCATGGACGCTGAAAGCTATGACCGATTCCCTCGGCGCGGCAACCTACGTTGCAGGCCTCGTGGAGCAGTCGGCTGCATCGCTGCTCGGCTTCCTGCCGGCGATCATCTTCCTGGTTGCCGTGTTCCTGTCCTTCTCCACCGGCACAAGCTGGGGCACGTTCGGCATTCTCATTCCGATCGTTGTCAGCGTATTCGGCGCGAACATGGGCAACACGCTGATGATCATCTCGATCTCAGCCTGCATGGCGGGCGCTGTCTGCGGCGACCACTGCTCCCCCATTTCGGATACCACCATCATGGCTTCCGCCGGCGCGCAGTGCGACCACATCCAGCACGTTTCCACGCAGCTGCCCTACGCGGTGACTACCGCGGCTGTCAGCTTCGTCTGCTACCTGTTCACGGGCTTCCTGCAGACCTGGTGGCTGTGCCTGGCACTGTCCGTGGTTCTGATGATCGCGGTTCTGCTGGTTATCAAAGCTGCAACCAAGAAAGCGCAGTAATTTCCATAAAAAATCCGATGGCTTTTGCCATCGGATTTTTTTATTCTTCCAGCAAGCAAACCGCATGCGCCGCGATGCCCTCTTCCCTGCCGGAAAAGCCGAGATGCTCTTCCGTCGTCGCTTTCACGTTGACGCGGTTTTCCGGGATGCCGAGCGCGTCTGCAAGCGTTTTTACCATCTGCGGAATGAACGGCGCGAGCTTCGGCTTCTGCGCGATGATCGTAAGATCCGCGTTGCCCACGCGGAGATTTTCCGCGCGGATCGCCTGCAGCACCTGCTCCAAAAGCAGCAGGCTTGAAATGCCCTTATACTTTGGATCGCTGTCCGGGAACAGCTTTCCGATATCGCCCAGCGCTGCCGCGCCGAGCAGCGCGTCCATCAGCGCGTGCAGCGCAACGTCCGCGTCGCTGTGCCCGTCCAGCCCGAGCGTATACGGGATCTCCACGCCGCATAGAACGAGCTTTCGTCCTGCCGTTAATCGGTGGACGTCGTAGCCGTGTCCGATTCGCATTCGCCGCCGCCTTTCTCCAGATAGAGCTGCGCAATCTGCAGATCCATCGGTTTTGTGATTTTAAGGTTTTCCGGCGCGCCCTCCGTTAAAAGTACGCGCATGCCGAGCCGCTCTACCGCGGCGCAATCATCGGTAACTGCCGCATCTTTTTCCAAAACGTCCGTAAGCGCCGCGCGGAGCAGATCCGCATCGAACACCTGCGGCGTTTGCACGGCAAAGAGCTTGCTGCGGTCGGGTGTATCGGTAACCGTGCCGCTTTCCGCAACCTTGATCGTATCAACAACCGGAACCGCCGGCGCGGCTGCGCCGGTTTTTGATGCCAGAGTGACCGTCTGCGTTATAACGCGCTGAGAAACGAGCGGACGCGCGCCGTCATGCACGGCAACAAGACCATGGCGACTGCCGGCTGCCTCAACGCCAATCAAAACGGACTGCGTTCTATTCTCGCCGCCGACGACGACCGCTTTCACCTTGGAAAAGCCGTGATCAGCGCACAGCTGCGCAATCGGCTCGATCAGCGCCTGCCGCGTAACGACGACGATCTCCTCCACACAAGGATTGAGATCGAACGCGCGGATGGCATACCAGATGACCGGCTTTCCGCAAAGCTGCGCCATGATCTTATCTCTGCCCATGCGTGTAGACGCGCCGGCAGCCACGATCACCGCGGCGCATTTCGGCGTTTTCTTCTTCCGAAACAGCATGGTTTACTCCAATTCCATAACGATCTTTTTGAAGGTTTTGCCGCGCTCCATGAAGTTTTTGAACTGGTCGAACGCCGCGCAGGCAGGCGCAAGCGTTACAATATCGCCGGGTACGGCGCGGGAAACCGCCGTTTCCACCGCTTTGCGGAAATCGGTCAGCGTGATGATTTCCGGCTTTTCCTGCTCCGGCGCGAAGCGCACGGCGTCTTCAATCATGTCTGCCGTTGCGCCGCAGAGCACAAGCAGCTTCACGTGGCGGCAGATCTCGCTGCCGAGCGCATCGAACGGAATATGCTTATCATAGCCGCCGGCGATCAGGATCACCTTTTGATCGAACGAGCGCAGTCCCGCAGTCGTCCGGCTGGGCGAGGTTGCGATGGAATCGTTATAGATCTTCACGCCGCGCAGCTCGCGCACAAACTCGATGCGATGCTCTACGCCCGGGAATTCTCTTGCAACGGCAAGCATATCCTCCGGCGATACGAGATCGGCAACGGCGCAGATTGCCGCCATATAGTTTTCAACGTTATGCAGGCCCGGAATGCGGATATCCGAGCGCTTCATGATCGGTTTGCCGTTATAGAAAATGGTTTCGCCGTCAAAGAAGCAGCCGCGTTCTGGTTTGCTCTTGCGCGAGAAGAACTCCACCGCGCCGTTTGCCTTTGCGGCAAACGCGCGCGTATATTCGTTATCAAGATTCAAAACGACTTTATCTTCCGCCGTTTGATGCGAAAAAACGTTTTTCTTCGCTGAAACGTATTCCGCCATGTTCTTATGCATATCAAGATGATTCGGCGCAAGGTTCGTAACAACGGCGATATGCGCGCTTTGCCGCATGGTAAGCAGCTGGAAGGAGCTCAGCTCCAAAACGGCATAGTCGTCCTCCGTCATATTCGGCACGTCCGCAAGCAGCGGATTTCCGATATTGCCGCCCAGCCAAACGCGCTTGCCCGAATGCTTCAGCATTTCGGAAATGAGCGTTGTGGTTGTGGTTTTGCCATCCGAGCCGGTTACCGCAAGGATCGTGCAGGGGCAGACCTCGAAGAACGCCTCCATCTCGCTTGTAAGCACCGCGCCGCCATCTAACAGGCGCTTGATCTGCGGAAGATCGGGGCGCATACCGGGCGTGCGGAAAACAACGTCGCCCTCCAAATCCTCCAAATACGCATCGCCGAGCTTCAGCTTTGCGCCCATGCGCTCAAATTCCAGAATTTCATCATCCAGCTTTTCGCGCGGCGTTTTATCGCAGGCGGTAACGTCCAGTCCGCGCTGCAAGAGCAGGCGGACGAGCGGACGGTTGCTCACGCCCATGCCAAGCACCAAAATACGCTTTCCTTCAAGCGATTGCAGATAGCTTTCAAAATTCATATGCAGCGCCTCCTATATATTCCTAATTATTATACGCAAATTCGGCGATCTTTGCAATAGATTTGACAAAGCCGCGCAAATTCGCTAAAATACCGATGCGACCGGGTCGGGCAGTCGCGTGCGCAGCGCCGAAAGGCCGCGCATGAGGAAAGTCCGGGCTCCACAGGGCGAGGATAACGGGTAACACCCGCCAGGGGCGACCCTCGGAAAAGTGCAACAGAAATAGACCGCTGTGCTTCGCACAGTAAGGATGGAAAGGCGAGGTAAGAGCTCACCCATCTCACGGAGACGTGACGATGCTGTAAACTCTATCCGGAGCAACACCGCAGAGGAGACATACGCCTGCCCGGCGGTCTCCGAGAAGGTGGCTGGAACCTGCCGGCAACAGCAGGTCTAGATAGATGACTGCCGATTACAGAACCCGGCTTACAGACCCGATCGCAACAAAAACGCACCGCGAAAGCGGTGCGTTTTTGTTTATTCGGTTTCGAGCGTGATCTTGTCGTCCGATGCTTTTACGGTGATATGCGAGATCGGCTTGACGTAACTCGCTATGATCGCCTCGGAAACGGGATCTTCAATATCGCGCTGGATCGTGCGGCGGAGATTTCTCGCGCCGTACTGCACGGAATAGGATTTCTTTGTGAGATAATCCACAACGCTTTCATCCCACGAAAGCGTGAGCGAACGCTCGGCAAGCGCGTCTTTCAGTTCGCCGAGCATGATGCCGGCGATGCGGCGGAAATCGTCCTCCGTGAGGCGGTTGAAGCAAAGCACTTCGTCCACACGGTTGATAAATTCCGGGCGCAGAATTTCGCTGAGCGCCTTCATTGCCTTTTCCTTCGTCTGATCGGTTACGCTGTGACCGAAGCCGACCGTTCCGTCCTTGCGGTCAGAGCCGGCGTTGGATGTCATTACGATCACGGTATTTTCAAAATTGACCGTTCTGCCCTGCGCATCAGTGATCCTGCCGTCATCGAGGATTTGCAGCAGGATGTTCAGCACGTCAGGATGCGCCTTTTCCAGCTCATCGAACAGAATCACGGAATAGGGCTTTCTGCGGATCTTCTCGGTAAGCTGCCCTGCCTCGTCATAGCCGACGTAGCCGGGAGGCGAACCGATGATCTTGGAGACGGAGTGCTTCTCCATGTACTCCGACATATCCAGCCGAATCAGCGAATCCACGCTGTCAAACAGCTCATCGGCAAGGCACTTGACAAGCTCCGTTTTGCCAACGCCCGTAGAGCCGACGAAGATAAACGACACCGGACGCTTCTTCGGCGAAATGCCCACGCGATTGCGCCGAATGGCAGCCGCCACCGCATCGACCGCTTCATCCTGACCGATGATACGCTTTTTCAGCCGCGGCGCAAGCTCCTGCAGCTGTGTATACTCCTGCGCCTGGATCTTGCTTGCCGGAATCTTCGTCCAAAGCTCAATGATCCGCGCGAGATTTTCAATATTGAGAACCGGCTTCGGTTTCGCGCGAAGCTCGCCGATCTCCTCTTCCAGCCGCAGGCGGCGGCTGCGCAGCGTTGCAAGGCGCTCAAAATCGGGGTCGCCGCCCTCGGAGATGAGCTGCCGCTCCAAATCAATATCCGCAAGGTCCTTTTCAAGTGCGGCAATTTTTCCGATCTCGGGATTGCGCAGATTTATATCCGAGCAGGCTTCGTCAATCAGGTCGATCGCCTTATCGGGCAGAAAACGGTCGGTAATATACCGCTCGGAAAGCACAACTGCCTGGCGGCAGATCTCCGGCGGAATCGTAACGCCGTGGAAATCCTCATAATAATGCGCGATGCCGGTAAGGATCGCGGCTGCCTCATCGATCGTGGGCTCATTGACGATAACCGGCTGGAAGCGGCGTTCCAGCGCGGCGTCCTTTTCGATATACTTGCGGTATTCATTAAACGTTGTTGCGCCGATCACCTGGATCTCGCCGCGCGACAGCGCCGGCTTGAGGATGTTCGCCGCGTTCATGCTGCCTTCGGCATCGCCCGTGCCGATAAGGTTATGCACCTCATCGATCACAAGGATGATATTGCCGAGCTTTTTGACCTCTTCAATGAGGCTCTTGATGCGGCTTTCAAACTGGCCGCGGAACTGCGTTCCGGCAACAAGCGCGGTCAGGTCAAGCAGGTAAACCTCTTTATCCTGCAGCTTATACGGCACGTTCTTTTCTACGATCCGCTGCGCGAGGCCTTCGGCAATTGCCGTTTTGCCGACGCCCGGCTCGCCGATCAGGCAGGGGTTGTTCTTTTGGCGGCGGTTGAGAATCTGCACAACGCGCTCGGTTTCCACGTCGCGCCCGACGATGTGGTCCATTTTGCCCTCGGCAGCTTTTTTCGTGAGGTTCTGGCAGTAAGTATCCAGGAATTTGCGCTTGCGCTGCTTTCTCCCCTCGCCCTGCTTCGGTTCTTCGTTCGGCGCGTTTTCCTGCTTCGGCTGCATCTGGCCGGAATTTCCGAACAGCTTATTGAGGAACGGGAACGTTGCCGTTTGGCTTTCGGATTCATCGTCGTCCTCGCCGCCCTCCGGCTGCTGCAGCATGCCCATCAGTCCACCGTTTTCCATCATGCCGGTCATTTCATCGGAGAGCGAATCGATGTCCTCATCGCTCAATCCGATTTGCTGCATCATATCGTTTACGGGCTTGATGCCCATTTTTTTCGCACACTTCAAGCACAAGCCTTCGTTTTTGCTGACGCCGTTTTCGATTTTTGTAATAAAAATCACGGCAACGTTTTGCTTGCAGTTGGAACATAATGTCGGTTGCATTTTCTACTCCTTATTACCACTGATAAATAATCGCGTTGTTTTTTCAGTATAGCACATCTTCGGCAAAACGCCGCAGACCAAATTACGGAAGGATCGTTGCTGCGCTGCGGTCGGAAATCAGGATTGCCGAGCCGTCCGCGCGCATAAGAACCTTCGATGCGCCGTCCGCATTTTCCGCAGCGGCGTAGTCGGAGAGGTTCCGATGCAAAATCAGCAAGCGTTCCGCCGTTAAAACGGCAACGTATTTTCCGCAGGCGGAAATATCCAGAATCTCGCCTTCGATATCGCGCTCGCCGAGAACTGTCCCGTCCGGCTTGACCGTGCGCAGCATATAGCGGTTGCCTGCCTGGAAAAGATTCAGCGCAAGCACAGCGCAGCCGTCGCCGCCGAGATCGTAATCCGAAAGATACTGCCCGGAAAGATCGGCTACCTGTGTGAGCGAGCCATCCGGCTCGGCGCAGTAGAGCGCGTCTTCACAGACGACCCACGCGCGGTTTTCATTCATAAAATACAGATCGTACACGAGGCGGTCGCCGAGCGACACGCTTTTTTGCACGTCCTCGCGCGTTGTTTTGAACCAGTTGATCGTGCTTTCAAACACGCCGCCGGACTGCCAGAGCGAAATTGCCGCCATCTGCTTGCCGCTCGGAGATACGGCGCAGATCGGGAAAAATCGGCTCGACGAGAACCAGCGGTAGGTTTCTTTGCCGTTTGCATCATATGCGCGCAGGACGGTTTTATATCCGCTTTCAGACGACGCGACGCATACCGCGCCGCCGGAAGATACGTCGGCATCTAAAATCGCGCCGTCAGACCGGAACTGCAGCGTGACTTTCTTGCGCGCGGCGGTCAGCGTGCTGCCGCCGATATCCCAGATGGCGGTAACGCCGCCGCCCGTCTGCACGGCGGGCGCGGAAAGAGACTGATCCACCGTGAGCGCCGTTTGACCGCGGCTGTTCATTGTTTTCAGTCCGCTTGCCGAAGCTACGGCAAGCCCATCGCCGCAGCGCGCGAAGCGGTTCGTTCCGTGCGCGTCAAAGGAGAAAACGAGATCCTCCTCTTTCGCGCCGATATACTTGATGCCGCGCCCAATCGCGTCAAGGTTCAGCGTTTCAGCAAACAGAATCAGCACAAGCGCCAGCACGACCACTGCCGCAGCAATCACAAGCAGCAAGATACGCTTGCGCTGCTGCTTATTCGAAAAATCGTAGGTCGTTACGTTATCCGACATGGAATTGCACCTCTCCGTCATCATACCAAAGCCGCGTCATATAAAGCCCGCCTGCCGGAGCGGTCGGTCCGGCGTCCGTGCGGTTGCCGCGATCTAAGATCGCTTCGATCTCGCTCGGGGCGATTTTCCCCTCCGCCGCGTAAACAACCGTTCCCACCATGGCGCGCGCCATATTATAGAGAAATCCGTTCGCGCAGACGCGCAGCTCGATCTGATCGCCTTTGCGCTCTACGTCAAAATGGTAAACCGTCCGCACCGTGGAGTGCACCTGCGTGCCCACCGAGCGCACGGCGGCAAAATCATGCGTTCCGATAAACGCCTTCGCCGCCGCCTGCATGATCGTTTCATCCAGCCGCTTCGGATAGAACCACGCGCGGTTTTCAAAAAAGGGATCGCGGATGCGCGAATTATGGATCAAATACGTATACTCCTTGCGCACGCATGAGCCGATTGCGTTGAAGCCTTCATGCACGTCCATTGCGCCGAAAACGGCAATATCGGGCGGCAGATTGGCGTTGAGCGCAAGCGGCAGACGATCCACGGGGATCGTGGAAGCAGTGCGGAAGTTTGCAACGTAGCGCTTGGCGTGAACGCCGGCGTCCGTTCTGCCGCAGCCGGTGACGTGCGCCGGATGGCCGACGACGGCAGCGACCGCTTTTTCAACCGTTTCGCCAACGGTTATATCCGTTTTCTGCACCTGCCAGCCATGGTAGGCGGTTCCGCAATAGGTTAGAAAAATGGCGATATTTCGCATATTACAGCCCCATTGTCCGCAGGACGATCGTAACGGCAAGCAGCGCACCGCCAAGCGCAAACGCAATCGCGTCCGCGCGCGCATAGCGCAGCTCTTTCATCTTCGTCCGTCCTTCGCCGCCGTGATAGCAGCGGCATTCCATTGCCGTTGCAAGCTCATCCGCGCGGCGGAAGGAGCTGATAAACAGCGGCACCAAAATCGGGATCAGCGCTTTTGCGCGGCGGATGAGATTGCCTGTTTCGAAATCCGCGCCGCGCGCTTTCTGCGCGCTGATGATCTTATCGGTCTCCTCTAAAAGCGTTGGGATAAAGCGCAGGGCGATGCACATCATCATGGAAAGCTCATGCACCGGCACGCGAATCTTTTTCAGCGGACGAAGCAGCCGCTCCAGTCCATCCGTCAGCGAAATCGGAGACGTTGTATACGTCAGCAAAAACGTTCCGAGGATCAGCATGGCGATCCGCAAAAGCATAAACACCGCGTTTTCAAGCCCTTCGCGCGTGATCGTAATGATCCAGAACGAAACAAGAACGTCCGTACCGCGCGTATAAAACAGATTGAGCACCGCGGTAAGCACCATCAAAATCAGGATCGGCTTCAGGCTTTTCAGCAGCACCTTCGGCCGCACCTTCGATACGGCGATCGCCGCCGCGAGCGCGGCAAGCAGCACCGCATACGAAACGTAGCTGACCGCCAAAAACAGCGCAACGATGTACACGATCACAAGAATCGTCTTCGTGCGCGGATCGAGGCGATGCAGCGCGGTATCGCCGGGGAAATACTGCCCGAGCGTAATATCCTTCAGCACGGCGCACCCTCCCCTCTTTTCAGCAGGGCAGCCTTCGCCTGCTCCACCGTGAACACAGAGGTATCCACGTCCATGCCAAGCTCGCGCAAACGCAGAAAGACTTTCGTGATCTGCGGCACGTCAAGCCCGAGCCGCTCAAGCTCCGCGGCGTGGGCAAAAACCGCTTTCGGTTCGCCCTGCATCTTTACGGCGCCGTCCGCCATAACAACCAGCCGGCTTGCGCAGGCGGCAGCTTCTTCCATCGAATGCGTTACCATGACAACCGCGCTGTTTTGCGCGGCTTGCCAGCGGCGGAGATTTTCAAGGAGTTGCTCGCTGCCGTAGGGATCGAGGCCTGCCGTAGGCTCATCGAGAATCAAAACGTCCGGCTCCATCGCAATAACGCCGGCGATTGCCGCACGGCGGCGGTTGCCGCCGGAGAGATCGAACGGCGATTTTCTGAGCGCCTTTTCCGAAAGTCCCACAAACTCCGCCGCGCGGCGCACGCGCGCATCGATCTCATCGCGGTCAAGCCCCATATTCTTCGGACCGAACGCAATATCGGCAAAGACCGTTTCTTCAAAAAGCTGATATTCCGGGTACTGGAACACGAGTCCCACGCGGAAGCGCACCGCGCGCGTAAACGCTTTATCGCTCCAAATATCCTTGCCGTCAAACAGCACCTGTCCATCGGTCGGTTTGAGCAGCGCGTTCAGATGCTGTACCAGCGTGGATTTGCCGCTTCCGGTATGCCCGATCAGCGCAAGAAATTCGCCGCGCTGCACGGCAAAGTCAACCCCCTTCAGCGCCTCATGGCGGAAGGGCGTCCCATCGCTGTATACGTGATGCAGGTTTTTCGTTTCTAAAATCGGGGTCAATACTTTTTCCTCCGTCAGACCTTGAACGCTTTCGCAAGTGTCTGCGCGCATGCTTCCGGCGAGAGCGCATCGAGCGCAAGCGAATAGCCCTCGCGGTTGAGTTCGTATAAAAGCTGCGCCGTATCCGGCGCGGTCAGCCTGTTTTCGCGGAGCAGCTCCACCCGGGAGAATACCTCGCCCGGTTTGCCGTCGGCAATCACTTTGCCGCTCGTCATCACGATCACGCGGTCGGCGCGGATCGCTTCATCCATGTGGTGCGTGATCAGAACGACCGTCATGCCGCTCTCGCGGCAAAGGCGCTCGATCGTTTCCAGCACCTCTTTGCGTCCCTGCGGATCGAGCATCGCGGTCGGCTCATCGAGGACGATGCATTTCGGCTGCATCGCAAGCACGCCGGCAATCGCAATACGCTGCTTCTGTCCGCCGGAGAGCAGGTGCGGCGCATGGTTGCGGTATTCATACATACCAACGCGCCTCAGCGCATCATCCACACGCTTACGGATCTCCGCCGGCTCCACGCCGAGATTCTCCGGCGCAAAAGCAACGTCTTCCTCCACAACGTTGGAAACGATCTGATTATCCGGGTTCTGAAAAACCATGCCAACGCGTTTGCGGATCGCAAGCAGCAATTTTTCGTCTTTCGTATCCATGCCATAGGCAATCACGCTGCCGCCGCAGGGCAGCAAAACCGCGTTGAGCAGCTTCGCAAGCGTGGATTTTCCGCAGCCGTTATGCCCGACAACCGCAACGAACGAGCCTTCCTCGATTGTCAGATTCAGCCCATCGAAAACAGGCGTATCGGGCATATCCTCCGCGCCGGGATACGAAAAGCGCAAATTTTGAATTGTAAACGCCGTATTGCTCATGCTTCCGCTCCCAACCATCTGCCGGTACTGCCGCAGGGCAGAACGAGTCCGCTCTCGGTAACGGGCAAGCCAAGCTCGCCGCACTCCGTTCTTCCGCCGTACTTTTTTGTTACGAGCGTATCGAGCAGATACCCCAAGACGGACGGCGCAAGTCCGGTTGTATAAGAATTGATAATGAAAAACAGCGGATCATCGGAAAGTACGCCGCAAACGAGCTCCAAAAACGGATAGAGGTCGTTTTCCAGCTTCCAGATCTCGCCCGAAGGACCGCGTCCATACGACGGCGGATCCATAATAATTGCATCATAGCGCCGTCCGCGGCGGATCTCCCGCTCCACGAATTTGGCGCAGTCATCCACGATCCAGCGGATCGGACGATCCTCCAAGCCGGAGGATTTGGCGTTTTCCTTCGCCCAAGCCACCATGCCCTTCGCCGCGTCCACATGGCAGACCGATGCGCCGGCAACAGCCGCCGCAATCGTTGCGCCGCCCGTGTAGGCAAAGAGATTCAAAACGCTGATCGGCCGTCCGGCGCGCGCAATTTGATCGCGGATAAAATCCCAGTTCGCCGCCTGCTCCGGAAAAACGCCCGTATGCTTGAAGTTCATCGGCTTCACGTTGAAAACGAGATCGCCGTAAGCAACCTGCCAGCGCTCCGGCAGATGATGCGCCGACCATTTGCCGCCGCCTGTATTGGAGCGGCTGTAGCGCGCATCAAATTTCTTCCAGCCGGGATGCGTGCGCGCCGTTGCCCAGATCACCTGCGGATCGGGCCGGACAAGGGTATACTCCCCCCACCGCTCCAGCTTCTCTCCGCCGGACGTATCGAGCACTTCATAATCTTTCCATTGGTCAGCGATCCACATGGGGTTCCTCCGCAGTTGTCTGTGTTGTTTCAGCCGGGTATGGCTCCGGCTCCGGCTCTTCCTGCGCCTCTGGGATCGGCGGCGCGGTATGCACCGAGCAATACTGATGATATGGCGAGGACGACGGCGCGGCTGCCGCAAAGTAGCCGGAAGCCGGCGCTTCGTTTGCAGCAGAAGGCGTAACGTACGCCTGATCGCTCACGGTGATGCCGGGAATCGGGTATGCGCGGCGCACGTTCAGCAGCCCGACGGTTTTGAGCGTTACGCCTTCGTACATTGCGCAGTAATCCGTTGCAACCTCGCCGCTTTCCTCGCAAATCTGCACGTTCTCATGCACGTCGCAGTAAGTTGTGGGCGCATCGGACTGGTACAGCAGCGCCGATGCGACGCGGCTGCCGCGCGGATCATGGCGGCAAGCTTCGGTTGCAAGCAGGCCGCTGTCGAGGCAGTAGCTGACGCTTACCACGTTGCCCGGACGCGGGAAATCGCGGCTGGGCAGGTCTTCATGCACAACCGTCATAACCTGTTTCCAAAGATTGAGCGCAGGGTTCATGGAAGAGCCGGAGAGCACAACCTCTTCCTGCTCATCGAAGCCGCACCAGACAACGCCCGTATAATACGGCGTGAAGGCGGCGAACCAGCGGTCATAGTTGCTGGAGGTCGTGCCGGTTTTTGCGGCAACGGCAATGCCGCTGAGCTTTGCGGAGGTGCTCGTGCCGCTGATGGTTGCGTTATGGAGCAGATTCGTCATATACCATGCCGCGCTGCTCTTCATCGCGGTATGCGCCGGCTGCTCTTTTTCCAGAACGAGCCGTCCTTCCGAATCCTCGATTCGGGTGAAGGTCCTTGCCTCGCGGTAGTAACCGCCGCCGGCAATCGTTGCGTAGGCGTTCGTCATATCGCGGACGGTTACGCCGCGCGTCAGACCGCCCATCGCCATCGGCGCAATCGCAGCGTCGGTATACGTTTTGCCGTAAATTTCAACGTCCGAAACAAGGGTGGAAAGTCCCATGTTTTCTTTTGCGAACGTATAGCAGTACTCCGGACCGAGCTGGTCTACAATCTTAACAGGGATCGTATTGAGCGATTGTCCGACGGCATACTCAACCGTCGTCAAGCCGCGGTAGGTATTATTCTGGTTCTTCGGGTAGCCCTTGCCGCCGCCAAAGGAAAACGGCGTATCATCGTAGACGCTGATCGGTGTGATCACCCCGAGATCAAGCGCCGGCGAATAGACTGTGATCGGCTTGATCGTAGAGCCGGGCGAGCGCATCGTCTGCGTTGCGCGGGAAAGCGTCAGGCTGCCCTCTTTTTCGCCCACGCCGCCTGCGATTGCAACAACGTCGCCGCTCTGGTTATCGATGATGACCATCGCGGACTGCAGCTGCTGGCGGCTCGTTGTATTCGGGATCTTATCGAGATCGGTATAAACGTCGTCAACCGCCTGCTGCACGGTGGGATTGAGCGTGCAGTAGATTTTATAGCCGCCGCCGTAGAGCAGCTTCTCCGCAATCGCTTCCGATTGACCGAGCTGCTCCTGCAGCTCCGAAATCACGTCGCGGATAACCTGATCCACAAAATAGGAATAGTAGCCGCTGTCCGAATCGTCTTCGTCCTCGCCGCTTGTGAAAACAAGCTCCTGCGCAATCGCGGCATCGTATTCCTCCTGCGTGATCATCTCCTGGTCGAGCATCTCGCCGAGGATAATCCGCTGGCGCTTTAGATTGTTTTCGCGGTTGAGATACGGATCGTAAAGCGAGGGATTATTCGTAATGCCGATCAGCGACGCGCACTCGGCAAGCGTCAGCTCGGAAACATCCTTGCCGAAATAAACCTGCGATGCGCTGCGAACGCCGAAGCAGCCCTCGCCGAGATAGATCACGTTCATATACCATTCCAGAACTTCCTCTTTGGAATGGGTTTTTTCAAATTCCAGCGCGCGGAAAATTTCGATGATCTTTCGGCGGACAGTGATCTCCTGGTCGCCGGTGAGGTTTTTGATCAGCTGCTGCGTGATCGTACTGCCGCCGGCAGAACCCTGCCCCAAAAACAGGCGCAGTCCTGCCTGACCGGTTGTTACAAAGTCAAAGCCGTGATGCTCGTAAAAACGCTTATCTTCGATTGCAACGCAAGCGTTGAGCAGATTCTTCGGCAGCTCATCATACGATGCCCAGATGCGGTTCTCGCCGGCATAGAGCTTTTGCAGCTCCTCCCACTCGCCCGTTTCCGGGTTTTGGTAATAGATGATGCTCGTCTGGTTCATCGCCATATCCTGCGCATCAAATTCCGCCTGCTTCGAGAGAATATCCCGCACGTAAACGGCAAAAATACAAGTAAAGATCAGCGCGGTCAGCAGTCCGATAAGCAGAATCGTTCCAATGATCTTCCCGATTCGTTCTAAACGCTTCTTCGTGCGCGGATTCTGAATCAATCGTTTCATAAGATACCTCCGTGTATCCGGTGCGTAATACGCATACAGTATTATTATAGCATACCTGTCAAATGAAGTCAGCACGTTTTTGAAAAAAATCCGTTCCCGTTTTTTCACTTGATTTTCCCATGCCGCCGCTTTACAATACAGGTAGAAAACAAACGAACAAGGAGGCCGCTTTATGGAAGAACAATACGGCGCCGATTTCATCACCATCACCGATGAGGAAGGCAAGGAATTTGAGCTGGAGATCCTCTCCTCCGTTGAATACAACGGCGCGATGTATCTTGCGCTGCTGCCTGCCGACGTTGACGACGACAGCGAACAGCTCGAAGTCAGCATTCTCAAGCAGGTCACGGAAGACGGCGAGGACATTCTCGTAACCGTTGACGACGACGATGAGCTTGAAGCGGTCTACGCCCTCCTGCTCGACGATATTTCAGACGACGAAGCGGAATGATTTTTTCCTGCTTGGTGCGTGACGGATCCACTTAAACCCACATCATAACTTTGGGACGCAGAGCTTTGCCGCAGGTTTGCAGGCCTCCCGCCCCGGCTCGACCGGCAGCGGACGTTGGAAGCAGTAATTGCGGCAAGCGGCAACCCACCTGCCGTAACGTGCAGGTTATAATTGGGTTCGCACGGCCGAAGCGGGATCAGCAGTATGCAATGGGAGCCGGTACGCCGGCTCCCGTTTTTTTGCAAAAATACAACTTCTACTTGAAACCGGCAACTTTTACCGCTATAATGAACGGAGCAAACGCACAAAGGAAGGATTGATTATTTATGAGCGCATCCCGTGAAAAACAGCGCAGAAAAGAAACCCCGGCATTTTCCGGCGAAATGACGCAGGAAAAAAAGAGCAATAAAACACTCAGCCGTGTGCTTTGGATCGTCGGCATCGTGCTTGCCGTATGCATCCTCGTCTGTGCATATATGCTTTCCACGAACTGGTTCGCAGGCCACGTGACCGCCGCAACCGTCGGCACGCACAACGTGACCGCAGCAGAATACAACTACCACTACAGCGAGATCCGCTATCAGTATGCGCAGATGTTCGGCGGCAACGCAACCGACGATATGCTCCAGAGCCTCGCAGGCTCCATGATCTCCGGAACGAACAGCCGCCTGCAGCAGGTCTACGCCGTTTACGACAAGGCGATGGAAGAAGGCTTCGAGCTGGATGAAGTAGAACTTGACGCAATCGACGGTGAAATTGCCGATCTCGAAACGACTGCCGCATCTTACGGCTACGGCAGCGGCAAGGCGCTCCTCGCCGCAATGTACGGCGCAGGCAGCACGAAAGAAACTTACCGCAACTACCGCGTTCTTCTGGAAACCGTTTCCCATTATACCGAGCAGTGGCTTGCAACCTTCTCCCAGGAAGATGTTGACGCCTACTATGCAGAGCATCAGGAAGAGCTCGGCACGGAAGCAGATCACCGCACTGTGAACGTTCGCCACATTCTCGTTGAGGATGAAGCAACGGCGCAGTCCGTTCTTGATGAGTACCTCGCAGGCGACAAGACCGAGGAAGCGTTTGCCGAGCTGGCAAAAACCCACTCCACCGACAACGCCGAGGACGGCGGCCTCTATGAGAACGTCACTAAGGGTCAGATGGTTGAAGCATTCGACGCATGGATCTTCGATGAAAGCCGCCAGACCGGCGACGTTGACATCGTTGAAACCGAATACGGCTTCCATATCATCTACTTCATCAGCGAAGGCGAAAACAGCTTTGCAGACGATGTGCGTACCGCATTTGAAAACGCAAAGTACCAGGAACTGCTTGACGAGCTGACCGCGGATTACCCCGTTGAAGAAAACGCATTCGGCATGCGCTTCACCGCGGTAATCAAGCCTGCTCCCGAAGAAGCAGCCGCGGAAACCACCGAAACCGCAGAAACTACCGAGACTCCGGCAGAAACTACCGAGACTCCCGAGGCTCCGGCGGAAGCTGCCGAACCGGCAACCGCAGGTTAAACCGCATATAAAAACCACCTCGACGGAACAATACCGTTGAGGTGATTTTTTATGCCCAAAAAAGAAGCAATTTGGAAATACAGTCTCTCCGGCGCGCTGACCGGAATCGTAAACGGTTTTTTCGGCGCGGGCGGCGGCATGGTTTTGATTCCGCTGCTGACGAAATTCTGCAAGTTGGAGGATAAAAAAGCGTTCGCCTCTTCCGTTGCGATCGTATTGCCGCTGTGCGTAACGTCGCTCGCGGTCTATTTGCTGCGCGGATCGGGCAGCTTTGACGGCGTGCTTACCTATCTGATCGGCGGACTTGCCGGCGGCGTTTTGGGCGGCTTGCTGTTCCGAAAGGTCACGCCGGTCTTTCTTCATAAGGCGCTCGGCGCGCTGATCGTATTCGGCGGCTTGCGGCTGGTGTTCGGATGAGCGCGCTTCTGACCGCCGCAGTCGGCGCAGCCTGCGGCATCTTATCCGGCTTCGGGATCGGCGGCGGCAGCTTGCTGATGGTTTGGCTGACCGCCGCAGTTTCCGTTCCGCAGCAAACGGCGCAGTTTTGGAACCTCCTCTATTTCCTCCCGACGTCGCTCGGCGCGCTGCCGTTTCACGCAAAGAACCGGCAGATCGCCTGGCGCGCGGTGATCCCTGCCGCGCTCTGCGGCTGCGCTGCGGCGATCGGCGGCGCATGGCTTGCCACGGCGTTCGATCCCGGTCTGCTCCGCAAGCTCTTCGGCGGCTTTCTGATCATCGTGGGTGTTCGGGAGTTTTTCACGAATACGCAGCAGTGAATATGCATAATATTCACTGCATATTCGCTAATCACCCGTCATTTTTCTTAAAATTACAGCGATATGCACAAAGCACAGCGAATTTTTATGAATTCGCTGTGCATTTTAACGCTTGCTTTTTAATAATATTCATCATATAATGCATTTACATTCAAATAAGGAGGCACACTCAAATGAAAAAAATCATCGCCATCGTTTTGGCTCTTGTTATGATCTTCGCGCTTGCCGCTTGCGGCGAGACGCAGACCACCGAGACCACCGAAACCACTGAAACCACCGAAACAGCCGAAACCACCGAAACCGCTGCTTACGAAACGATCACCCCGGGCGTTCTGACCGTTGCGACCAGCCCGGACTTCGCGCCGTATGAATTCTACGCGATCGACGAAAACGGCAATCCGCAGCTGTCCGGCTTCGATATGGCGCTGGCACAGTACATCGCCGATTATCTCGGCCTTGAGCTCGAAGTTGTCCCGATGGACTTTGACGGCGTGCTCGCAGAGCTCTCCACCGGCAACGTTGACCTCGGTCTGGCAGGTCTTTCCCCCGATCCCGAGCGTGCTGACGCAATGGACTTCTCCGACATCTACTACCTCGGCGGTCAGTCCTTTGTGACCACCAAGGGCAACGAGGATAAGTTCCCCACCCTCGAAGCCGCAAACAACAGCGAATACGCAATCGGCGCGCAGACCGGCTCCATCCAGTTCAGCCTGGCGCAGGAGAATACTCCGGACGCTGACGTAATCGCTCTGACGAAGGTTACCGACATCGTTCAGGAACTGATTAGCGGCAAGCTGGACGGCGCTTTCATCGAAACCGCTGTTGCAGAGTGCTACGCAATCACCTATCCCGAGCTGGCTGTTGTTCTGGACGTTCCGTATGATGCAGAAGGCTCCGCAATCGGCCTGCCCAAGGGCAGCACGCTGACCGACGCCGTCAACGAAGCGATCGCCGCCGCGATTGCCGACGGCTCCATGGATCAGTTCGTTGCAGACGCCAACGAGCTGGCTGCAGGCAACATCTACGAAGGTCTGCTGGACGCACAGTAATTCTCTTGCATAAGCGCTCCTCCTCCCCTCGGGGGAGGAGGAGTTCCCTTGTCTTTTGCGGCGTTTTCGCCGCGCACGATCATCAGAGAAAGGTTTGTTCCTATGAAATTAACCGCCGCAGGCTTTGAAAAAGTCTTGAAATACGCAGTGATGTTCCGGGACGGTCTTGTCTGCACGCTTTCGCTTTCCGCGCTGACCGTTATCCTCGGCTTCATACTGGCGCTGATCCTTGCGCTCTGCCGGCTTGGCAAATTCAAGCCGCTCAATATTCTCGCAAGCGTTTATGTGGAGATCTTCCGCGCAACGCCGATGCTGGTGCAGCTGTTCATCGTCTATTACGTTGTGTTCGGAGGCATCAACCTTCCCTCGTTCCGCCTGTTCGGCTCGATCCGCTTTGACCGCTTTCTGCCCGGCGTTGTTGCGCTGTCGCTGAACTCCGGCGCTTACCTCAGCGAGATCATCCGAAGCGGCATCCAGTCGATTGACGGCGGTCAGACGGAGGCTGCGCGTTCACTCGGTCTTTCGCAGGGGCTTACGATGCGCTATATCGTTCTGCCGCAGGCAATCCGCAACATTCTGCCTGCCATCGCAAACGAATTTGTTACGATCATCAAGGAGTCGTCCATCTGCTACACGATCGGCGTTCAGGAGATCATGTATGCCGTTGCCGCCGTTAAGGGCGCAGCTTACATAATTGCAGAGCCGCTGATCGTTGCCACGGCCTTGTATTTCTGCCTGACCTACCCCACTTCCAAGATCATCGCATACTTTGAAAGGAGGATGAACCGTGGTCACAAACGGTAGTCTGAT
This sequence comes from Oscillospiraceae bacterium, assembly GCA_017445385.1. GTDB lineage: Bacteria > Bacillota > Clostridia > Oscillospirales > Oscillospiraceae > RGIG3566. The sequence goes on along the minus strand of JAFSUG010000003.1, from coordinate 4,367 downwards.
TCGGGTCATCGACCTGAAAAAGTATTACAACAAAGGCGCGATCAAGGCGCTTGACGGCGTTACCGTAGACGTAAACCGCGGCGACGTCATGGTCGTGATCGGTCCGTCCGGCAGCGGCAAATCCACGTTTTTGCGCAGCCTGAACCTGATGGAGCAGCCTACAAGTGGCTTGATCATCTTCGACGGCGTGGATATCACAAAAAAGAAGGAGCAGACGCCCGATGGCAAGTGGGTGCGCTTGAACCTCGATCTGCACCGCCAAAAGATGGGCATGGTGTTCCAGCATTTCAACCTCTTCCCCCACATGACGATCCTCGACAATATGACGCTTGCGCCGATCAAGGTCAAGCACATTCCGCAGGAGGCCGCGGAGAAGAAAGCGCTGGAGCTTCTCGACCGCGTCGGTCTTGCCGACCGCGCCCAGGCATATCCCATCCAGCTTTCCGGCGGTCAGAAGCAGCGTGTTGCAATCGTGCGCGCGCTCGCGATGTCCCCCGACGTCATGCTCTTCGACGAGCCGACTTCCGCGCTCGATCCCGAGATGGTCGGCGAGGTTCTGGACGTTATGACGGAGCTCGCAAGAGAAGGCATGACGATGGTTGTTGTAACCCACGAGATGGGCTTCGCCAGAGAAGTCGGCAACCGCGTGCTGTTTATGGACGCGGGCAAGCTCGTTGAGCAAGGCACGCCGGACGATATCTTCAATCATCCGCAAAACGCGCGCCTGCAGGACTTCCTTTCCAAGGTGCTTTAATCAAAACGCCGCGCCTTTCCGATCGAAAGGCGCGGCTGTTTCCGAGGTGGATTATGAAAAAAGAGCAGCTTTTCTCAATAATCGAAGAAAAGAAAGCATCCCTTATTGCGCTGGTGCGCGATATTTGGGCGCATCCCGAGCTTTCGCTGCAGGAGTTTCACGCTGCCGAGGTCTACACGGCTTTTCTCCGCAGCGAGGGTTTCACCGTTGAAACGAACGTCGGCGGCATTCGAACGGCGTTTACCGGCACGTTCGGCAGCGGCAAACCCGTGATCGGGCTGCTCGGCGAGTTCGACGCGCTGGACGGTCTTTCGCAAAAGGGCGGCTGCGCGGAGGAAGCCCCGATCATACCGGGCGGCTGCGGTCACGGCTGCGGTCATCATCTTCTGGGCGCAGGCGCGCTTGCGGCAGCCGTTGCGATCAAGGCATATCTTGCCGAGCGCGGCGAAGGCACCGTGATCTTCTTCGGCTGTCCCGGCGAAGAGGGCGGCGCAGCAAAAGCGTTTCTCGCGCGTGACGGCGTTTTCGCAAAGCTCGATGCCGCGCTGACCTGGCACCCGGAGGACAGAAACGAAGTTGTTTCCGGAAGCTGCATGGCATCGCTGCAAGCGCAGTACGCATTTTCGGGAGTTGCAGCGCACGCGGCAAACTGCCCCGAGCAGGGCCGTTCCGCGCTCGATGCGGTTTCGCTGATGAACGTCGGCGCGCAATTCCTGCGCGAGCATATTCCGCCGCACGATATGGTGCATTATTCCATTTGGGATGCCGGCGGCAAATCGCCGAACGTTGTGCAGTCGCACGCAAGCGTGCTTTATATGGTGCGCTCGGATAACGTGAAAAACGCGAAGCAGGTGCTCGCGCGCGTGGACGATATCGCAAAAGGCGCCGCGCTGATGACCGGAACAACCGTCCGCCGCCACTTCATCGACGGCACGGCAAACACCGTTCCGAACGAAACGCTGGAACGATTGATGCAGCAGCAGCTTGAAAGCGCACCGCAGCCGTCTTATACGGCGGAGGAGCTGGAATTTGCAGCGAAGCTGCGCGAAACCTTCGGTGAAACGGAAGGCGATCCCATTGATACCGCGATCCATCCGCTGCACCACAGCGAAGCGGTCAAAGCAGGCTCTACCGACGTCGGCGACGTCAGCTGGCTGACGCCGACCGTGCAGGTGCATACGGCATCGTTTCCGCTTGGAACGCCCGGTCATAGCTGGCAGGCGGTTTCCGCAGGCGCAACCGGCGCAGCCGAAAAAGCGATGCTCTTTGCGGCGAAGGTCCTTGCCGCCACGGCGCAGGCGCTGTATGAAGATCCGCAAACGCTGCAGGCAGCGCAGGCGGAATTTCGGTCGCGCACAGGCGGCGGCTACGTCTGCCCCATTGAGCCGGACGCCGTCCCCTGCATTCCGGGCGATGTATTCTGATAAAAACCGCAATCAAGCGTTGCTTGATTGCGGTTTTTTATTCCTCCGGCAGCGGACGGCGGCGCAGCTCCTCTACGCCCCACTGCGGCAGCGGAAAGCGCTGCATCGCGCCGAAGAGCTTCGTTTTGAGATCGGGATACTGCGCAAGAAGCGATGCAAGCAGCTCCTTGACTTCCTGCCGTTTCGTATGCTTATCCGCCGGGCACGTATTATGCACAACGGGCAGCTTCTCTCTTGCGGCAAGATGCTCGATGCTCTTCTCTCCAATATACAGCAGCGGACGGATCTGCGTAACGCCTGTGCGGTCGAGATACGTCACCGGCTCAAAGCAGCCAATGCGCCCCTCAAAGAGCAGCTCCATCAAAAACGTTTCCACTGCGTCGTCGTAGTGGTGTCCGAGCGCGATTTTGGAGATCCCGGCGTTTGCCATTGCGTCATGCAGCGCACCGCGCCGCATCTTCGCGCACATGGAGCAGGGGTTCTTTTCCTTCCTGTAGTCAAAAACGATTTTGCCGATCTCCGTATGGATCAGATGATACGGCACGCCGAGTGTTTCGCAGTAGTCCGCAACGGGGCTGAAATCCATGCCGCTCAGCCCCATATCCACCGTGAACGCTTCAAGCTTAAAGTTTGTCGGATGGTATTTCCGCAGCGCGTTCAGCAGCGTTAAAAGCGCAAGCGAATCCTTGCCGCCGGAAACGCCGACAGCCACCGTTTCGCCCGGCGCGATCATTTTATAATCGTCTATACAGCGGCGTACAAGCCCAACAAGTCTTTGCATAGCGCCTCCAAAAGTAAAATCGTTTTTTAGCATTTGCGAGAAAACACGAGATATTTTGCGAAAACAAGAGTTTTGCCCATGCAAAATAAAAATTTTTCCGTTTTTCGGTTGACAAGCCGCGCGCACGTGTGCTATATTGAGTTCCGCGCGATGCGAACCAATTATAATTCCACGCGCAAACGTTTGTCAATTCTTAAAGCAAAACATACTATCGGTATTGTAACACTGTTTGATGGCAACGAGAGTTCTGACGCAGGATTTTGGCGTTGCAAGAAGCCGAGAAAACGCAGGAATACTTTGTGTATTTCAAGTTTTGGCGGCGCACCTGCAGCGGCAAAGGTCAAGTCAGAACCGAAGCTGTTATCAATCAGGGGTTACAGCCAAAATTATGGAGGAACACGCTATGTCCACTACTATGGCAAAGCTCGAGACCGTCCAGAGAAAATGGTACGTTCTCGATGCGGCCGGCAAGCCCCTGGGCCGTACCGCCGCAACCGCCGCCAAGCTGCTGCGCGGCAAGCATAAAGTCGATTTCACCCCCAACGTTGATTGCGGCGATTACGTCATCATCATCAACGTTGAGCAGGCTGTTCTGACCGGCAAAAAGCTCGATCAGAAGACCTACTACCATCACACCGGCTGGATCGGCAACCTGAAGGAAGTCAAGTATCGCACGCTGATGGCGCAGCGTCCGGAGTTCGCAATGGAGCTTGCTGTTAAGAACATGCTCCCGAAGAACACCCTCGGCCGCACCGCCCTCACCCGTCTGCGTCTTTACAAGGGCGCCGAGCATAAGAATGCCGCGCAGAAGCCCGAAGCCTGGACGCTGGATTAAGGGAGGAATAGAGTATGTACGAGAGCAAAAGACAGTATCAGTACGGCACGGGACGTCGTAAGTCCTCCGTAGCAAGAGTTCGCCTGTATGAAGGCGGCACCGGCTCCATCACCATCAACGGCCGCGACATCGACGATTACTTCGGTCTGGACACCTTGAAGATGGTTGTCCGTCAGCCGCTCGTCACCACCGAGACGCTCGGCAAGGTTGACATCGTCTGCACCGTCGCCGGCGGCGGCGTGACCGGTCAGGCCGGCGCAATCCGCCATGGCATCGCGCGCGCACTGCTCGGCGTGAACGCCGAATACCGCGCACTGCTCAAGGCCGCAGGTTTCCTGACCCGTGACCCGAGAATGAAAGAGCGTAAGAAATACGGTCTCAAAGCCGCACGTCGCGCTCCGCAGTTCAGCAAGCGCTGATTATTCTGCTGTATACAAAAAAGCCACAATGCTTTGGCATTGTGGTTTTTTTATTTCCTGTTTTGCGCTTGCTTCCTGCGGGTCCTCGCGGCATAGCCGCTGCGGTTGACCGGGGAAATATGCCGCAGGCATATTTCCTGCTCCGTCCAACAGT
>JAFSUG010000015.1 GCA_017445385.1 Oscillospiraceae bacterium | reverse complement strand
CAAAACTGCGAAGCACCGCAAAGCGAGAGATTTTTGCGCAAGACAAGACAGAGAAAGAGGGAATCCTGTCGGATTCCCTCTTTTGATAACGCAGTATTGCACGAAAAGATCCGCTTTGCGGCTGTCGACTCCTTAAGTGAGGGCGCCCTTCGGCGGCTGCTTTTTTGGTGGAAATGAGAGGCGCGAGAAAGCGTGCGGTTATCGGTATACGCGCTTTACGCGCGGAGAAAGTGGGGAGGTCAGTCCGCAGCCTTCGTTTGCGCCGATTAGCGATGCAACCTCCTGCGCGGAGAGAAAGCCGCCGCAGCCGTCGCTGCCGAAGAACGTGACCTCGCTGCCGACAGCGCACGTTGCGCCGGTAACGTCCGCCATGCACTGATCCATGCAGCAGCTCAGCAGCTTGCAGCGTTTGCCGCCGATCAGCACCGGCGCGCCGGCAGTAAAGCAGGCCTCGTTCAGCCCGTCGCCGTAGCCGACGCTCAGCGTTGCGATTATGCTGTCGCGTTCGAGCGTGCAGCCCTTGCCGTAGCCGATGCGCTCGCCGGCGTTTCGGCGGGCAACGTGCGTTATATAACCGCGCCAGCTCACGCATTCGGCGATTTCGCCGGAAGGCATTTCGGGACTATCCATATACAGCCTTCTGCCGCAGCGCACGGCATCAAGGGCGTACTGCGGACTGTGCTCCATTGCAGCCGAGCACGCCATGTGACGCAAGGGAAGCGCGATTCCTGCGCGCCGGAGGGCTTCGGTAGCTGCAAGGAAGCATCCATACTCCGCTTTATCGCGTTCCGGATTGCCGGCGTCGGAAAAATGGGAGAACGCGCCGGTAATCTCGAGAAATTCTTTTGCATCGTTCAGCTCTTGAATCAGTTCATTCAGCTCCGATGGGTCAATTCCGATCCGATGCAGCCCCGTGTCTATTTTTATCTGCGCCTTTGCGCGAACCCCTGCTTTTCGAGCAGCTTCCGAAAGTTCTGCCGCCATTCCCAAACGCGAGAGCGCAACGGTCAGACCGTTTTCAACAGCGGCATCGATTTGAAAGGGGAGTACGCCGCCCATAACAAGAATGTTACGGTCGATGCCGGCGCGGCGCAATTCGATTCCCTCGCTCACGTGGGCGACTGCGAAGGTTTTGATTTCGGGAAACGCGCAGAGTGCTTTCGCAATCGGGACCGCGCCTAACCCGTAGGCGTCGTCCTTTAGAACGGGGATGAGCTGCGGCGCTTTGCCAAGAATGGAACGGACGTTTTTTGCGAGCAGCGCCGTATCAATCAATAAATAAGAATTGTATTCACTAATATTCATGAATATGCATTCCTTTTTCATTTTATGCACGCACACCGTCTTGGTGCGACACAATTATAATTATATCGTAATTCTCCGCAAAATGCAAGCAATAATTAACAAATATTGCCAGTTATTTTGAAACCGGTCGCAAAATTGCGCACTGATTCGTTCTTTTTTACAAAATGGCGCTGCAGAAAATATTTTCTTTTTTGCATATTTATGTATTGACTCTGCATAATGAAGATGCTATACTCCATACATCTCGCATACAAACCATTTTTTGATCTTAAGGAGTGTTCAAAATGAAAAAACTGATTGCGATGCTTTTGGCACTGGTTATGCTCTTTGCGCTCTGCGCTTGCGGCACAACGACTGAGCAGCCCGCGGAAACCGAAGAGAAGAAGACCTTGATTCTCGGCACCTCTGCCGACTATGCGCCGTTCGAGTTCATGTATCCGGATGAAAAGGGCGAGCTCGTCTATGGCGGCATCGACGTTTCCGTTGCTGAGTATATCGCCGAATACAACAACATGGATCTGCAGATTGAGAACATGGGCTTTGACTATCTGCTGGTCAGCCTGCAGAAGGGCGATTTTGACATCGTCATCGCAGCCATCGAGGAGACCGAAGAACGTCTGCAGAGCGCGGACTTCTCCGATCCTTACTACACCGACTATCCGCCGATGATCCTTGTGAAGGCTGAGAATAAGGACGCCTACGCAAGCCTGGATGACTTTGTCGGCAAGTCCGTCGGCGCGCAGACCGCCACGACGAAGGAAGGCATCGTAAAGAACGACATGACCGGCGCGAACCTCGTTGCGCTGCAGAACGTGAACGACCTCGTTAACCAGCTCATCAACGATAAGATCGACGCAGTCGTGCTGGATGGTGCAGTTGCGCTCCAGTTCGTTGACGCCAATAAAGACCTGGCAATCGCCTCCGTTGATCTCGGCGAAGCGTATCCGTACCGCGTTGCCGTTGCAAAGGGCGACCCGAAGGGTCTGCTGCCCGGCATCAATGCGGCAATTGCCGACATGCTTGCGAAGGATAAAGTCACCGAGTTCACCGAGCAGGCAGGATCTCTGGAAGACGTTTGGCAGGAAGTCAGTGCCGAGTAAGCAACACATAATCAATAAGCCGCGCGAAGATCCGCTCGGGTCTTCGCGCGGTTTTCCAAGCCTGATAAAGAGGGAGGTCCTGCTCTATGTGGTGGAGCAACCTGTTCACGGACATGAGCTCCGCGAGCTTCATCAATTTTTCATTTCTTCCGAAATACGCCGCGTTTTTTGTTCAGGGCATCGAATATACGCTGCTGCTGGCAATCGTTTCGGTGCTTTTGGCAATTATCCCCGCGCTGGCGCTTGCGCTGATGCGGCTGAGCAAACGCAAGTTTATAAAGAACCTTGCCGGCGCGTATATCGCTGTGTTTCGGTCCACGCCGCTGCTGGTGCAGCTTTCGATCATCTATTTCGGTCTGTTCGGCTTTATCCAAATTCCGCGCATTGCATTGTTCGGATTTGTTGATCTCAGCCGCTTTATCCCCGGCGTCGTTGCGCTCGCGCTGAACTCCTCGGCATACGTCGCGGAGATCTTCCGCGCCGGCATCCTTGCCGTTGATGCAGGGCAGATGGAGGCTGCGCGTTCGCTCGGACTTTCGAAGTGGGCAGGCATGAAGCTCGTTGTGCTGCCGCAGGCGGTCAAAAACGTCCTGCCTGCGATTGCAAACGAGATCGTCACCATGGTCAAGGAAAGCTCCATCTGCTCGATGCTGGGCATGGCGGAGCTGATGTTCGGCGCAAAGGCCGTTGCGTCAACAACTTATATCACGCTCGCGCCCTATACGCTGGCTGCGCTGATCTATTTCTGCATCAACTATCCGGCTTCCAAGGCAATCGAAGCAATCGAAAGGAGGATGCGCCGTGGCGACAAGCAATGAGATCATCCGCGTTGAGCACGTTGTCAAGGACTTCGGCGGCGGCATTATCGCGCTGGATGATTGCAGCATGACCGTTGCAAAGGGCGAGGTCATCTCGATCATCGGGCCGTCCGGCTCCGGCAAATCTACGCTGCTTCGCTGCCTGAATCTGCTGGAAGAACCCACCTCCGGCAAGGTGATCGTGGATGGCGTGGATATTACAGGCAAAAAGGTCAATCTCGATCAGCACCGCCGCAAGATGGGCATGGTGTTCCAGCACTTCAATCTCTTCCCGCACAAGACGGTGATGCAGAACATCACGCTGGCTCCGGTCCACCTGAAGCTGAAAACAAAGGCGGAGGCCCAGGCGAAGGGGAAGGAGCTTCTTGATCGCATCGGCCTGGCGGATAAGGCCAACGAATATCCCAACATGCTCTCCGGCGGCCAGAAGCAGCGCCTCGCCATTGTCCGCGCCCTGGCCATGGAGCCGGAGGTCATGCTCTTTGACGAACCGACCTCGGCCCTGGACCCGGAGATGGTCAACGAAGTACTGGACCTGATGCGGGATCTTGCCAAAAACGGCATGACGATGGTCGTCGTCACCCCCGAGATGGGCTTTGCCCGTGAGGTCGCGAGCCGCGTGATCTTCATGGACGGAGGCCAGATCCTGGAAGAGAACGAACCGAACGAGCTGTTTGACCATCCGAACAATCCGCGCCTGAAGGACTTCCTGTCCAAGGTGCT
>JAFSUG010000014.1 GCA_017445385.1 Oscillospiraceae bacterium | reverse complement strand
AGCGCCACCTTGCCAAGGTGGAGGTAGCGAGTTCGAGCCTCGTCACCCGCTCCATGCAATAGGGAACGCAATCGCGTTCCCTATAAAAATCGGTGCCATGGCCAAGTGGTAAGGCAAAGGTCTGCAAAACCTTTATTCCCCAGTTCAAATCTGGGTGGCACCTCCATGAAAAAACCTCGTCGAAAGACGAGGTTTTTTCAATGATGTGTTCCGCTTTGCGGAACGTGATGTTTGGCTTCGCCAAGTGATGTGCCCTTCGGGCGTGATGTGTGCCTGCGGCACGTGAGCGGAACACGTCGCATCACTTGCCGCGTCAGCGACAATCATCACTACGGCGATAGCCGTAACATCACTTGCCCGTCAGGGCAAACTTCACTTTTTATTGATTTTGCCGTGCGGCTATGATACAATTCTTCTATATAAAATAAATGGAATTTTGCGCGGATTAGAGGATGATTTTATGAAAACAGGTCAGTATCAAATTGCCGTTGCCGGCGCAGGATACGTGGGGCTTTCGATCTCCGTGCTGCTGTCGCAGCAGAACGAGGTTACGATCGTGGAAACGGTTGAAGAAAAAGTGGAAATGCTCAACCGCTTTGTATCCCCGATTCGGGACGAATATATCGAGCAGTATCTGAACGAAGCGAAGGATGGCAAGCGCACGCTCCGGCTGCACGCCACGTCGGATGCGGAAAAAGCGTATTCCGAAGCGGATTTCATCGTTGTCGCCGTGCCGACGAACTATGATCCCAAAACGAATTTCTTTGATTGCTCGATCGTGGAATCCGTGCTGAAGCAGGTTAAGGCTTGCACGGCGGATCGCAAGGAAAAGCCCGCCGTTGTGATTAAATCCACGATCCCCGTTGGCTATACCGAGCAGACGCGCAAGGCTCTGGAGATGGACAACCTCTTTTTCAGCCCGGAATTTCTGCGCGAATCGAAAGCGCTGTATGATAATCTCTATCCGAGCCGGATCGTTGTCGGCTGCGACGGCGCAACGGAAGCGGCGGCGCGCACGTTTGCATCGCTGCTGAAGGATGCCGCCTTAAAGCCGGACGTGCCCGTTCTCGTTATGGGCGCAACTGAGGCGGAGGCAACGAAGCTGTTTGGCAATACCTATCTTGCGCTGCGCGTGAGCTTTTTTAACGAGCTCGATACCTATGCCGAGATCAAAGGGCTGAACACCGCGGACATTATCAGGGGCGTTTGCCTTGATCCGCGCGTGGGCGATTTTTACAACAACCCCAGCTTCGGCTACGGCGGCTACTGCCTGCCGAAGGATACGAAGCAGCTGCTTGCGAACTACCGCGACGTTCCGGAGAATCTGATCCATGCCATCGTGGAATCCAACCGCACGCGCAAGGATTTCATTGCCGACCGCGTTATGGAGATTGCCGGGACTTACGGCAGCAGCGAGGAGTACTCCGCGCAGAAAGAAGCGCATCAGCAGGAGATCATCGTGGGCGTATTCCGCCTTACGATGAAATCCAATTCCGATAATTTCCGCCAGTCTTCGATCCAGGGCGTTATGAAGCGCATCAAGGCAAAGGGCGCAACCGTAATCATCTACGAGCCCGCGCTCGAAGACGGCTCTACGTTCTTCGGCAGCAAGGTTGTAAACGATCTCGATGCGTTCAAGCGCATGAGCGCCTGCATTATCGCAAACCGCTATGATCCCGTGCTTGACGACGTTCGTGCGCGCGTTTATACGCGCGACCAGTTCCGGAGGGACTAACTTATGGCAAAACAACCGATTACGTTAGACGGCAAAACGATCCTCGTAACGGGCTGCCCCGGTTTTATCGGCGCGAATCTCGTTTCCCGGCTGCTCGGCGAGCTGAAAAGCGGCAGGATTGTCAGCTTCGATAATATGAACGATTATTATGATCCCCGGCTCAAAGAATACCGGCTCCGCCTTGTGGAAAAAGACGCTGCGTCTTCGCCGGTGGAGCATATTTTCGTGCGCGGCTCGCTTGCGGATAAAGCGCTTGTGGATCAGACGTTTGAAAAATATAAGCCGGCGGTCGTCGTCAACCTTGCCGCGCAGGCAGGCGTGCGCTACAGCATCGAGCATCCCGAAGCGTACATTGAATCGAACATTATCGGCTTCTATAATATCTTGGAGGCGTGCCGCCATAACCCGGTGGAGCATCTTGTTTACGCATCGTCGTCGTCCGTTTACGGCGGCAATAAGAAGGTGCCGTTCAGCGTGGACGATCCCGTGGATCACCCCGTTTCGCTCTACGCCGCAACGAAAAAATCCAACGAGCTTTTAGCGCACAGCTATTCCAAGCTCTATAACATCCCCTCAACGGGACTGCGCTTTTTCACCGTTTACGGCCCTGCCGGCCGCCCGGATATGTTCTATTATTCGGCAACGCAGAAGCTTGCCGCAAACGGCACGATCAAAATTTTCAACTACGGCGATATGATGCGCGATTTTACCTACGTTGACGATATCGTCGAGGGCATCGTGCGCGTGATGCGCGGCGCGCCGGAAAAGGCAACCGGCGAAGACGGGCTGCCGACTGCGCCGTATGCCGTTTATAACATCGGCGGCGGCCAGCCCGAAAACCTGCTGACGTATATCTCCGTCTTGCAGGAAGAGCTTGTCCGCGCGGGCGTGCTGCCGGCGGATTATGATTTTGAAGGTCACCGCGAGCTTGTCGGTATGCAGCCGGGAGACGTTCCCGTAACCTATGCCGACAGCGAGGCGCTCGAACGCGACTATGGCTTCCGCCCGGAAATTTCGATCCGCGAAGGTCTCCGCCGCTTCGCCGAATGGTACCATTCCTACTATATCCTCGGCAATCAGTAAGTTGCAGTCAACTCCCCCAAGGGCGGCGCAAGTTAGGGAGTATGTAGGTTTTGAGCCGCCCTTTTCCGCCATTACTGAATTAAAAGTTGGGCTAATCCGTCAGGATTACCCCAACTTTGTGCTTTGTCATGACGAAAAATTGCTGGCTCAAAACTGCGAAGCACCGCAAAGCGAGAGATTTTTGCGCAAGACAAGACAGAGAAAGAGGGAATCCTGTCGGATTCCCTCTTTTGATAACGCAGT
>JAFSUG010000013.1 GCA_017445385.1 Oscillospiraceae bacterium | reverse complement strand
TGTGTTAGGCACGCCGCCAGCGTTCGTCCTGAGCTAGGATCAAACTCTCAAAAAATTGTATCCTAACAGGCTTTCGCCTGCTAAAACCTTTTTGAGTTCGCTCTTAGCTATTACTCAAATTAACGTTGGCGCTGTTTCGCTCTCTCGAGCAAAACAGCTAATTTAACCATGGTGTTAAACATGTTTCTCGTTGTTTAATTTACAAGGTACACGCGCTTCGCAGCTCTCGCCGCGAACCCGTTTATGATAGCAGATCAAAAACCGTTTGTCAAGAAAACTTTTCTTTCATCCGCCCGATTTTTATGCCCGCTTCACAAGCGGCTTGCTTATATTAGCACGCGAAAACGCGCTTGTCAACAAAAAAATTCATAATTTTTTTCTTTTTTTTCGCACCGCAATTTGTAGTATTCCGAGCGGAAAAATCACACAAAATATGGAAGCTCCGATTGCCATGATTTTCCCAGCATCTGGAAAATCAAGCAGCGTTCCCGGCACGGCAAACGATGCGCACGCCAAAACGCCGGGCAAAGATTTTCCGAAAAGCGCCTCGGAGATCCTGCCGGCCGCCAGGATCGGCATGCACATTGCCGCAAACCACCCCGCCGTGAGCGCGGCGGAGACGAGCGGCTCGATCCGGCTGCCGACCGAGAGCACGTTGACCGTTTCCGCCATGACGTAAAACGATCCGCCGCTGCCCGGGATCATCGCGCAGACAGCCGAAGTCAGCAGCGGAAGCAGCGAAACGGCAAGCACGGTCAGACGCGCGGAGCGCCCCTGCCCCGGCGCGGCAAACCAAATAAGCGAAAGCGGCAGCAGCGCAACGCTGAGCGACGGAGAGAATACGGCGTTTTGCGAAAGCAGCCGCGCAGGCTGCGCATCGGGCAGCGCAAAGAGAAAAATTGCGGCGTAGAGCGCAAGCAGCAGAAACGAAACAACCGCCACCGCGCGAACACATGCCGCGCTGCCCTTCCACGCGCTCCAAACCGTGATCGCCAGCAGCACGAGCGGCACAAACGGTTTTGTTGCCGTTTCGGGAAAGGCGCTATCCGTCCACGCGGCAAAGCGCATCAGCACAAGCGCCGCAAACGCGGCGGCAAGCACCAGCAAGACGGCGCCGAGCGTTTTGCCGCAGACGGCTAAAACGAGCGACGGCAGATCCGCGCCGGCACGCTTCCAAAGCGCAAAGAGCCGCCACGCGATTAGGCACACTCCCACAGAAATAAGCAGCGTCCAAACCCACGACGTGCCGGCGCAGACCGTTATAACGGGCGCGGAGGACGAAGCGAACGCAAAGAGCGCCGCCTGGCGCGGAGAGATCGTATCTTTCACGGATTTCCCTCCGAATACGGCCTGCCGTTTATGCATGAGAGCAGCGGCGGTTCGCTGCCCTCCGCCAGTTCGCCGAGCGAAACGCCGCCGTCGTGGTTTCGGAAGTATTCCGCCGCGGCTTCGGGATTGAGCGAGGTCGGCGCGCGGTACACCTTTGCCGCCGGACGAAGACCGCATGCGAGCAGCTCGCTTGCGCGCGGCGCAACGCCGCAGACGGTAATATGATCGACCGTTCCGAGCAGAAGCTTTCCCGGCGCAGCCGCCTTGAGCAGGCGCAGCGCATCGGATACGCTTGCGCCCGTGGCGGTCATGCCGTCCTCGGTTGTAACGGCGACGCCCTGTGCTGCATCGGCAAAGCAAAGCAGCTCCACGATTGTGAGCTTTGAGATGTCGCTGCTCGAAAACGGCACAACGCCGAGAAACGACGCACCGAGCGAAAGCACGAGCAGCAGCGCCATAATTTTAATCGTTTTCATTTCTGATTCCTCCGATCAAGCGCACGGAGCAGCGGATCGCGGTACTTTTGCGAAGCGAGGCGCGGACGGATCACCGCCGTTAAGATACCCTCGGAAAACGGCGCGAGATACGGCCTTCCGAACGAGGTCAGCGACCCGAGCCGCACGAGCAGGCAAAGGCCGCCTGCCGTTAAGCCGAACAGCCCGGCAACCGATGCGCAGAGCGCAAGCACGAATTGCCAGACACGCGCGGCATTTGTAAAATCCTGCTGCGGCAGAGCAAAGCCGCAGATGCCGGCAGCTGCCACAACGATCAGCGACGACGGCGAAATGAGCTTCGCCTCCACCGCCGCCGTGCCGACAACGAGGCCGCCGATGATAGAAACCGTTTGCCCGATTGACTGCGGCAGATGCAGGCCTGCCTGCTGGAGCAGCTCGAACGCAATCAGCAGCGCCAGCACCTCCGCAACGGTTGGAAACGGAACGAGCTCCTTGCTCTGCAGGATCGCGCGGAGCAGCGGCGTTGGGATCATGGTTGGATGAAACTGCGCCATGGCAATGAAGAGTCCCGGCAGCAGCAGATGCAGGATCAGCGCAAGATAGCGGATCAGCCGCACGGCGGATGCGGAAACGTAGTCCCTTCCGCGGTCCTCGGCAGAGGTCATAAGACCGCCGAGGCTGACGGGCGCAAGATACCCCAGCGGCAAGCCATCGACCAGCACGCCGATCTGCCCATCGAGCAGACCCTGCCCAAAGCGGTCGGTTCGCTCGGTATACTGCAGCAGCGGAAACGCCGTGCGGCGCGAGCCCGTAAGATACTCCTCAACGGCAGCCGGAGAGAGCAACCCGTCCACGTCGATGGAGGACAGGCGCGTCTGCATTTGCGAAACGAGCGACGGATCGGTCAATCCGCGAACAGAGAGCAGCGCAACGGTGGTTGACGATCTGCGCCCGATCTGCGTTTCCCAGATCTGCAAATCGGGCGTGCGCACGTGGCGGCGGATCAGCGCGGTATTGATGCGCAGCGTTTCGGTAAACGCATCCTTCGCGCCCTTGACCGTGTTTTCCACCTGCGGCGGCGACGGCATCCGCTTTGCGCCGCTCTTGACTTCAAACGATACCGCCTTCTCCCCGATCACAACGGCGCAGAAGCCGCCGAGCAGCTTTGCGCAAACCGACTGCGCAGCATCCTCCGGCACGGCGACCGCGCTGCAAACCGCGCCGTTGAGACATATTTTATATAATGTATCCGCAGCGCACCGCGGAAGACGCGCCAACGGCCGCAGCACGAAATCCGCGATCTCCGCCGCGGAAGTGAGCCCATCGAGAAAAAAGACCGTTACCTCGTTGCCGCCGGCGGTTACGCTCCGCTCCACAAAATCCGCGGCGCCGGAAAAGCTCTGCCGGATCTCCTGCGCAAGCATCGTATCACCTCTGCCGGAAATTTTGCCCAAAAAAGAACCCGACTATACCTAAAGGGCGGCGCAAATTAGGGATTATGTAGGTTTTGAGCCGCCCTTTTCCGCCATTACTGCATTTAAAGTTGGGGTAATCCGTCAGGATTACCCCAACTTTGTGCTTTGTCATGACGAAAAATTGCTGGCTCAAAACTGCGAAGCACCGCAAAGCGTGAGATTTTTGCGCAAGACAAGACAGAGAAAGAGGGAATCCTGTCGGATTCCCTCTTTTGATAACGCAGTATTGCACGAAAAGATCCGCTTTGCGGCTGCATAATCCCTAACTTGCACCGCCCAAGGCATAGCCGGGTTCTTTTTTCGGTTTATCCTTTCAGCGTTTCCCGCGCGCGGATGACCGCTTTCACGAGCGCAGCGACGTCCTGCTCGGTGTTGTCCCTGCCGAACGACACGCGGATTGCGCCGTCGATCACCTCGGTCGGGAGCTTCATTGCTTCCAGCACGTGGCTGCGATGGCCGCGGCTGCACGCCGAGCCTGCGGAAACGAGAATCCCATCATCCTGCAGGCAGTTGATGATCCCCTGCGAGCGAAGCCCGGGCAGCGACAGACTGATGATATGCGGCGCATCGCCGCTGCCGATCAGCTTTACGCCATCCACCTGCGAGAGCTTTTCCCGGCAAAGATCACGCAAACGCGCCATGCGCTTTGCATCAGCGGCAAAATCCTGCGACGCGCAAGCTGCGCCGAACGACGCGATTGCCGGAATCGGCTCAGTGCCGGAACGGAAATCGTTTTCCTGGCCGCCGCCGTAGAGAAACGGCGGAAGCGGAAGTCCGGGACGGATATAGAGCGCGCCGACGCCCTTCATCGCGTGAACCTTATGCCCGGAAACGGAGATCATATCCGCGCCGAGCGTTTTTGCGCGAAACGCCAGCTTGCCAAAGCCCTGCACCGCGTCCGTATGGAACAGCGCAAGCGGACTTTTGCGGCGAACTGCGCGAATCATCTCCGCGATCGGCATGACCGCGCCCACTTCATTATTGACCATCATCACGGAAACGAGGATCGTATCCGGACGCAACGCAGCTTCCAGAGCTTTCGCCGAAACGGCGCCGGTTGCATCGGGCGCGAGATAGGTCACGTCAAATCCCTGCGAAGCAAGCTGCTGCATCGGATGCAGCACCGCGTGATGCTCAACCGCCGTGGTTACAATATGCTTTCCGCGTTTGCCGAGCCGCTTTGCGCTTGAAAAAATCGCCCAGTTATCCGCCTCCGTACCGCCGGAGGTGAAAAACACGCGGTCCTGCTCCGCGCCGAGCGCGGAAGCAACTTTCTTTCGCGCATCACGCAAAAGCGTTTCCGCTTCCATGCCAAAGCCGTGCACGCTGCTGGGATTGCCCCAGCCGCGCTCCATCGCCTGCACAGCGGCGGAAACCGCCTCGCCGCAAGGTTTTGTTGTTGCGGAGTTATCCAGATAGATCATGGTTTTTCCTCAATATATATAATAGTGTATCATTTCCCCACGCAAAACCGCTCAAAGATCCGCGCGACGATCTCCTCGCGCATGGTTTTGCCCGTAAGCTCGCCGAGCGCGGTAAGCGCCGCCTCCGCATCGAGCAGCACGGCATCCGGCGTTATGCCGCCATCCAGCGCAGCAATCAGCCGCTCCAGCGCAGCGCGCGCATCGGAAACCGCCGCCTGCTGGCGCGCATTCGTTAAAACGCCGCCGTCCGGGATGACCGCGCCGCCGAGCTGCGCGGCAATCTCTTTTGAAAGCGCCGCAATCCCCTCGCCTGTCTTCGCGCTGACGGTCAGCACACGTTCAAACGGCACGGACTGCTCCACGAGTGCAAGGTCGCACTTATTGCAAACGGCAATGCAGCGCCTTGCGCTCTTTGCCGCCTGCATGGCAAGGCGGTCGTCTTCCGTAAGCGCTCTTGCGCCATCGAAAACGTAAAGCGCAAGATCGGCGTTTTCCAGCGCGCGCTGCGCGGCGCGAACGCCCATCTGCTCGATTTGATCCGCCGTTTCGCGGATGCCTGCCGTATCGGTAAGGCGCACCTTTACCCCATCGCAGACGACTGTTTGCTCCACGGTATCGCGCGTTGTTCCGGCGATTTCCGTTACGATAACGCGCTCGCTTCCGGCAAGCGCATTGAGCAGGCTGGATTTTCCGGCGTTCGGGCTGCCGATCAGCGCGACGGACGCGCCGTTTTTCAGCACCTGACCGCGCGAAAACGAACCCTCCAGCGCGGAGAGCGCATCGCGGTCCGCTGCGATCTGCGCCCGAAACGATTTGAGCGCGAACGGCGCGATCTCCTCATCGGGGTAATCGAGAACCGCGTGGAAATGCGCCATCATATCCACAAGCCTGTTATAGATCGGATCAATCTTATCGCGCAGCGCGCCGCGCACCTGCGCGCTGGCGTTTGCGGCAGCCTCCGCCGTATCGGCGTCGATCAGATCGGCGACCGCCTCCGCCTGCGTTAAATCCATGCGCCCGTTCAGAAACGCGCGTTTCGTAAATTCGCCCGGCAGCGCCTGCCGTCCGCCGGCGGCGAACAGCGCGCGCAGTCCTGCAGCTAAAACGGCAGGCGAGCCATGGCACTGCAGCTCCGCCGTGTCCTCGCCCGTATAGCTGTGCGGCGCGAACGAAACGACGAGCTGCGTCTGGTCGATCTCGCGCCCCTGCGCATCGAGCAGCGTTCCGAGCGTAAGCCGATGGGGTGGCAAATCGCGCGGCTCCGCGCCGTTTTTCGCGCGGAAAACGCGCCGCACAACGTCCAGGCAACCGTCTCCGCTGACGCGGAGAATCCCGATTGCGGACGGCGCGAGCGGCGTTGCGGCAGCAGCGATCACGTCTGACACGGACAGCACTTCCTTTCCCGCACATTCTATCGCATTTCCTATTCTTTCGCAAGGTTATTTTGCTTTTGCGTAAAAAGGTGGAAAAAAATGAAATTTCCACTTCCCAAAGACAAAGAAATATGGTATATTTTATTATTGGCAATACGTTATAGAATCATTTTGGATCGGAGATCCAAATTCACGAAAGGGGAAAACACCAGAATGTCCAAGAAATATGTGTATATGTTCTCTGAGGGCAATGCGCAGATGCGTGAGCTGCTGGGCGGCAAAGGCGCGAATCTCGCCGAAATGACGAAGATCGGTCTGCCCGTTCCGCAGGGCTTCACCATCACAACCGAAGCCTGCACCCAGTACTACGAAGACGGCCGCCAGATCAACCCGGGGATCCAGGCGGAGATCATGCAGTACGTTGCGAAGATGGAAGAGATCAACGGCAAAAAGTTCGGCGACGCCAAGAATCCGCTGCTCGTTTCCGTCCGCTCCGGCGCACGCGCTTCCATGCCCGGCATGATGGACACCATCCTGAACCTCGGTCTGAACGAAGAAGTTGTCAAGACGATGATCGCCGGCAACCCCGACCCGAAGTTCGAGCGTTTCGTTTACGACTCCTACCGCCGCTTCATCCAGATGTTCTCGGACGTCGTTATGGAAGTTGGCAAGAAGTACTTTGAAGAGCTGATCGACCAGATGAAGGCGAAGAAGGGCGTTCAGAACGACATCGATCTGACCGCTGCCGATCTCAAGGAGCTTGCCGAGCAGTTCAAGGCGGAATATAAAAAGCAGATCGGTAAAGACTTCCCCTCCGACCCGATCGTTCAGCTGAACGAAGCGATCCGCGCCGTGTTCCGCTCGTGGGACAATCCGCGCGCGAACGTTTACCGCCGCGATAACGACATCCCGTATTCCTGGGGCACTGCCGTTAACGTGATGCCGATGGTCTTCGGCAACCTGAATGAAAACTCCGGCACCGGCGTTGCCTTTACGCGCGATCCGGCTACCGGCGAAAAGAAGCTGATGGGCGAATTCCTCACCAACGCGCAGGGCGAAGACGTTGTTGCCGGCGTGCGTACCCCGATGCCCATCTCCCAGATGGAAGAAAAGTTCCCCGAAGCATACAAGCAGTTCGTTGAAGTCTGCGCGCTTCTGGAAGACCATTACCGCGATATGCAGGACATGGAGTTCACCGTTGAAAACGGCAAGCTGTTCATGCTCCAGTGCCGCAGCGGCAAGCGCACCGCGCAGGCCGCGCTGAAGATCGCTTGCGATCTCGTTGACGAAAAGATGATCACCGAGCAGCAGGCAGTTATGATGATCGACCCGAGAAACCTCGATACGCTGCTGCATCCGCAGTTTGACGCGGCTGCCCTGAAGGCAGCTACCCCGATGGGCAAGGGTCTGGGCGCATCGCCCGGCGCAGCCTGCGGCAAGATCGTCTTCACGGCAGACGATGCCGTTGCTTGGAAAGAGCGCGGCGAGAAGGTCGTTCTGGTTCGCCTGGAGACCTCGCCCGAGGATATCACCGGCATGAAAGCCGCGCAGGGCATCCTGACCGTTCGCGGCGGCATGACCTCCCACGCAGCGGTTGTTGCGCGCGGCATGGGCACCTGCTGCGTTTCCGGCTGCGGCGATATCAAGATGGACGAAGAGAACAAGAAGTTTGAGCTTGCGGGCAAGACCTTCCACGAAGGCGATCCCATCTCCATCGACGGCACCACCGGCAACATCTACGATGGCATTATCCCGACCGTTGACGCAACGATCGCAGGTACGTTCGGCCGCATCATGGGCTGGGCAGACAAGTACCGCGTGCTGAAAGTGCGCACCAACGCCGATACGCCGCGCGATGCGCGCAAGGCTTGCGAGCTGGGCGCGGAAGGCATCGGTCTTTGCCGCACGGAGCATATGTTCTTCGATCCGGAGCGTATCGCAGCGTTCCGCGAAATGATCTGCTCGGATACCGTTGAAGAGCGCGAGGCCGCGCTGGACAAGATCGAGCCGATGCAGCAGGCTGACTTCGAAGCGCTCTACGAGGCGCTGGAGGGCAACCCCGTTACGATTCGTTTCCTCGATCCCCCGCTGCACGAGTTCGTGCCGACGGAAGAGGCTGACATCGAAGCGCTGGCAAAGGCGCAGGGCAAGAGCGTTGAAACCATTAAGAACATCATCACATCCCTGCATGAGTTTAACCCGATGATGGGCCACCGCGGCTGCCGCCTGACCGTTACTTATCCCGAAATCGCAAAGATGCAGACGCGCGCCGTGATCCGCGCGGCAATCGCCGTTCAGAAGCGCCATCCGCTGTGGCGGATCGTGCCCGAGATCATGATTCCGCTGGTTGGCGACGCGAAGGAACTGAAGTTTGTCCGTGACGTCGTTAAAGAAACCGCCGATAAGGAAATTGCAGATGCAGGCGCTGCGCTGCACTACGAAGTCGGCACGATGATCGAGATTCCGCGCGCGGCACTGACCGCCGACGAGATCGCCGAGTACGCAGAGTTCTTCTGCTTCGGCACGAACGATCTGACGCAGATGACCTTCGGCTTCAGCCGCGACGACGCAGGCAAGTTCCTCACCGCATACTATGATAACAAGATCTATGAGAGCGATCCGTTCTCCCGCCTGGATCAGAACGGCGTCGGCCGCCTGATCGACACTGCCGTAAAGCTCGGCAAAAAGGTTCGCCCGGAGATGCACATGGGCATCTGCGGCGAGCATGGCGGCGATCCCAGCTCCATCGAGTTCTGCCATAAGGTTGGCCTGAACTACGTTTCCTGCAGCCCGTTCCGTGTTCCCATTGCACGGCTCGCCGCTGCGCAGGCTGCGATCAAGAACGCATAAGCAATAACAAGAAAACGGCTTTCGGAAGGGCGCCCTTCCGAAAGCCGTTTTTTTGATTTCTTAATCCAGCGTAACGCCGTAGCCGCCGGCGAAGTATCGCCGCAGAATTGTTACGTCTTTGCCGTTTACGAGCCCATCGCGCGATACGTCCGACGCGCTTTCATTGATTCGCGCATCGTAGCCGCCGGCAAAATACTGCCGCAGGAGCGTAACGTCCTTCACGCTCACAAGCCCGTCGCCGTTCGCATCGCCGCGCGGCGGCGCTTTTTGCGCGACCGCCTTGATTGCCATATTATAGTTGCCGGCTTGCGAAAGATCCTTCCACGCCGAGCCGGAATAATAGTAGTTTTCGCCGGCAGCGATTGGCGTCAGCTTATCGTAGCCGACGTGCTTTTTGCCGCTCGCAAGGCTCACTCGGATCGAAAACGCGCTGCCCGCATCGCCGAGCGTGACCGGCGTATCGAGCTTCACGGTGTACCAGCCGGCATATTTCGCATAGAACGGCTGCTGCGCTGCCGGCGTGCCGGACGAAAAATCACTCGACGTAAAAACGGAGATCGTCAGATCGGTTTCCGCGTCGGTCAGATACAGCCGCACTGCCGTAAGCTGCTCGCCGCTGCTTTGCGCGGTAAAGACCTTTGCATACTGCGAAGGCCCTGCAAGCGAAGCAGTGGTTGTCAGATACTCCGTCTCGTAGATCACTTCGTTTGCGCTGTACGGCTCCGCGCCGTCAACTACGAACGTGCCGGAGGGGAACGTTGCATCCGCGTAGGAGATCCAAAAATAACCGCCGTCGCCCCAGCCGCTGCCCCATGAGTTTTTCACGAGCCATGCGCCATCCACTTCCGGGCGGTTGCTTTCCAGGAAGTTTTCCGCAGAAAAGGCATCGTCCCAGCCGACGATCAAAACCATGTGATTGGTCGTGTTTTTCTCTGCGCTGTAATATGCGGCGGTTTGCGCGTTATAATTTGCGGTGCTTGCAGTTCCTGCTTCGCTCGTTGCAACGCCTTTCCAATACATGCTTGCGCCAACCGCGCCATATTCCAACACGGCATTTTTGAGCTCTGTTTGCGCGATCGTGCTTGTATCGCCGCTGAGCATAATCATATTCTGCGCGCGATACGACGGCGTGATCGCAGCCGTTACCGAAGCATCGCGCGTGCGGAGGAACGTATCATAGGGATCGGCTTCTTCCAAAACCGCGCCGCTCATAGCGCCGCGCATCAGATAGGATGCCGCATAGAGGCGGTGTCCCTGCTTGCTGCCGCGCACGAAGCCGTATGTGCCGTTGCCGCCATCGGGTGCGGTTGCGTAATACATGTGCTGCTCGGAGAGGTCCTGCTCGCCATAGCCGTTTTTCAGCAGATTCAGCTCCATCGCGCCGAGCGATCCAAACGCCCAGCAGATCGGGTTTACGTCCTGATCTTTCACGCGCGTTACAAAGCCGCTTTCGCGCGGATCATAGCGCGAAGGCGCTTGTGCGCTGCGCAGCAGACGGCGCGGTGCGGGATAGGTCAGCGCGTCGCCTTCTTCCGCCGTGCCGAGCGCATTCTCGCCGCGGCTCTCCAGCGTAAACGCAGCCGCCGGCAGCACCAGCAGCAGCACAAGCAGCAGCGCAAGCGCCCTGCGCCAAAGCATCCTTTTCACGCGCGTTCCCTCCCCTTCTGTTTTTTATAGTATAACAAATTCTTCGTTTCTTTTTCAAGTGCCGCCGTACACCACCAGTTATAGTGTGTTTTTAAGAAAAAAACACAAATTCTTGTGGTTTAGCGCCGCATTTCGCCCGATTTTGCAAACGGCGCGCGGTACAATAGCCGTGGAGAGGGGGTCAGGCAATGCGGCAGACGGAGGATGCCGCGCGGCAGATCGTTTTCCTGCCGGTTTCCGAGATTGCTTCAAATCCGGCGCAGCCGCGGCGGCGGTATGATCCGCAGTCGCTCCGCGCGCTTGCGGATTCCGTTTCGCGCTACGGGATCCTGCAGCCGCTGACCGTTCGGCGTGCCGGCGAGCGGTATGCGCTGATCGCAGGCGAGCGGCGGCTTCGTGCCGCGCGGATCGCAGGGCTTGGAGAGGTGCCCTGCATCGTGCGTTCGGAAGACGATCTCGGCGGCGGACGAAACGCGCTTGTTGAAGCCCTGCGGCAGCAGGAGCTGAACTACATTGACGAGGCAAGAGGCATCGCCTTGCTGATGGAGCAATATGGCATGAGCCAGGCGCAGGCAGCGCGCAAGCTCGGCAAAAGCCAGAGCGCCGTTGCGAACAAGCTGCGGCTTCTGCGCCATACGCCGGCGGTTTTGCAGGCGCTGCGCGAGAACGGGCTGACCGAGCGCCATGCGCGGGCGCTTTTGCGCGTGGAGCGCGAAAGCGATCAGCTTGCGCTGATCCGCAGGATCACGGATGAGGGTTGGAGCGTTGCGCGTCTGGAGCAAACGCTTGACCGCGAGCAAACGGTGAAGCAACGTTCGATCCTTCACCGCGTTACGGCGCGCAATGCGCAGCTTCTGCTTGGGGCAGTGGAGCGCGCGCTGCGCGCGGCGCGGAGCGCAGGCGTTGCCGCGCAGTGCGGCAGCGAGGAAACCGAGCGGGAGATCGTTCTGACGATCCGCGTTCCCAAATAGAAAAAGCCTTTCGGCGTGTACGCCGAAAGGCTTTTTCTTTATAGATCCTGCTGCTTCAGCAGCTCGCAAACGTCTGCGGCTTGCGCAAAGCCGGATGCCTGCACGCGCGCTTGCAAATCCGCAAGCGAAAAGCGGCTGTCCGTGAGCGCCTGCTCCAAAAGCGGCGCGGCGGTATGGTCCATCGCGTCGGTATAGACCGCTGCGTGGGCGACCTTACCGTTTTCCACCTGCAGCTCGATGCGCATCTCGCCCCAATCGAACCGCGCCTCGCACGAGAAATCGAACGGCAGCTTGCGGCCGTAGTTCCATTCCCAGCTTGCGTTGCGCGTTTGCAGGCGGTCGATTTCCGCCGTATCGAGCGCGTCTTCCGCAATGCGCTCCACGGGAAGACCGTAAACCGCGCTGAAGGACTGCGCAAGCGCCTGCTTCAGCCGCCCGATCGTGAGATCGGGGCAGAGCTCGCGCAGGTTGCACACGCGCGAGCGCACGGACGCAACGCCCTTTGCGCGGAGCTTTGCCTCCGACGGGCGCAGATATCGCCCGAGCTTCTCCATATCCACGTTTACAAGCAGCGTGCCATGATGATACGACTTGCCGCCGCTGTGATAAAACGCATTGCCGGAGAATTTTTTGCCATCGGCAAGCAGATCGTTTCTGCCGGAAACCTCCGCCGGAATCCCGAGCGCACGGCATGCGCCGCAGATCACGGCAAGCTGCCGGGGCAGATCATAATCCTCCGACGGGACAAGAAACGTAAAATTCAGATTGCCGAGGTCATGGAAGACAGCGCCGCCGCCGGAAAGACGGCGCGCAAGGCGGCCGCCCTCCTGCGAGAGCAGCTCCGTGCGGCATTCTTTCCAGGCGTTCTGGTTGCTGCCGATCACGACCGTGTTCTGGTTTTGCCAGAGGTAGAGCGTGCAGCAGCCAGCTTCCTGCGATTCGAGCAAGACCTGCTCGATGGCGAGATTGCGATAGGGATCAGTTCCCTGCACCTCGCACAGTTTCAGTTTCCGAATCATTGTACCACCTGACTATCGGGTTGCGCGCCGCCTTGACCTCATCCGGACGGCCGATCTGCGCGTGATGCGGCGCAGCGTGCATCGTTTCGGAATCGGTTTTGCCAAGCGCATAGAGCTTGCGGAACACGTCCGCCGCCCAATCGAGCGTCTGCTTGCTTTCCGTTTCGGTCGGCTCCAGCATCAGCGCCTCATGCACGATCAGGGGGAAGTACATTGTGGGCGGATGCATACCGTAATCAATCAGCGATTTGGCAACGTCCAGCGCGGATACGCCCGTTTCCTTCTTATACTCGCTGAGATCGAGCACAAACTCGTGCATACAGATGCGGTCAAACGCAGGCTCGAACGTACCCTTGACGCGCTGCATCAGGTAATTTGCGTTCAGCACGGCGTTTTTCGCTGCTTCCGGCACGCCCTCGCAGCCGAGCGTCATCAGATACGTCAGCGCGCGGACGACAACGAGGAAGTTGCCCGCGAAAGCGCGAACCTGCTTTTTCCCTGCGCCGTCCATCAGCGCAGAAGCGGGCAGGTAGGGCTTCAAAAATTCCTTGCAGCCCACAGCACCGGCGCCCGGTCCGCCGCCGCCGTGCGGCGTGGCAAACGTTTTATGCAGATTCATATGGATGCAGTCAAAGCCCATATCGCCCGGACGCACCACGCCCATAACCGCATTGAGGTTTGCGCCGTCATAATAGCACAAGCCGCCGGCTTCGTGAACCAGCTTTGTGATTTCGAGAATGTTTTCATCGAAAATGCCAACCGTATTGGGGTTTGTGAGCATCAAGCCAGCAGTATCTTCGCCGAGCGCCGCCTTGAGCGCATCGAGATCGACGCAGCCATCGGGCGCGGACGGAATGTTCACAACCTCAAAGCCGCACATCGCTGCCGTTGCCGGATTCGTGCCATGCGCGGAATCGGGAACGATGATCTTTCTGCGCGCCGTATCGCCGCGCGCGTCATGGTACTGCTTAATCAGCAGCACGCCGGTAAATTCGCCGTGGGCTCCGGCTGCCGGCTGGAACGTCATCGCGTCCATGCCGGAGATTTCGCACAGATACTGCGCAGCGGTATCGAGCACCGCGCGGCAGCCGCGCGTATGTGCTTCCGGCGCAAGCGGGTGCACTGCCGTAAACCCGGGCAGCGCAGCCATCTCTTCATCCACGCGCGGATTATACTTCATCGTGCAAGAGCCGAGCGGATAGAAGCCGCAGTTTACGCCGTGAACGTGCTGATTCAGCTCCGTATAGTGGCGCGAAACGTCCACTTCGCTCAGCTCCGGCAGCTCGGGCGGCGTTGCGCGGAGGTACTTTTGCGGAAGCTCCGCCGCCGCAACGTCGCATTTGCCGAGCAGATCGCAATGGCGGCCGGGAACGCTTTTCTCAAAAATCAGCTTCATTTCGCCAGCACCTCCTTCACGATCTCCACCGCGCGGTCAAGCGCAGCTTTTTCCGCCTTTTCGGTGGCGCACCAAAGCACGCCGCCTTCAACCGGCAAACCGCCGAGGATGCCTTCCGCTTCCAGCGCGGCGAGCACTTGCTCGCGCTTGGGCAGCGTTGTAACGAATTCATGGAAATAGTCACCGGAATGGACGCGCTCTACACCGGGCAGCTTTGTGAGCTGCTCGCAGAGGTAATGCGCCTTTGCCATGCACTGGCGCGCAGCCTCCGCAAGGCCGTTCGGACCCATAACGGAGAGATAGACCGCGGCGGTGAGGGCGCAGAGCGCCTCGTTCGAGCAGATGTTGCTGCTTGCTTTTTCGCGGCGGATATGCTGCTCGCGCGCCTGCAGCGACAGCACGTAGGCGCGCTGCCCGTTGGAATCGGTGGTTTCGCCGACGATTCTGCCGGGGAGCTTGCGCATCATCGCTTTCGTTGCCGCCATATAGCCGAGGTACGGGCCGCCGAAGCCGAGCGGCAGACCGAGCGGCTGCCCTTCGCCGACGGCAAGATCTGCGCCGCATTCGCGCGGCGTTTTCAAAATGCCGAGCGCAATCGGGTTGCAGCTCATCACGTACTGCGCGCCGCCTGCATGGGCGATCTCGCCGAGCGCTTCGGCGTCTTCGAGCAAGCCGAAGAAGTTCGGCTGCTGCACGATCACGGCGGAAACGTCCTCCGTAAGCAGCTCATTGAGCGCATCGGGATCGGTTTTGCCGTCCTTTACGGGGATCACGCGCAGTTCATCGTTCGTGCCGTAGCAATAGGTTCGCACGGTTTCGATCGTATCGGGGTTGACCGCGCCGGAGATCAGCGTAACGCGGCGCTTACGGTCGCGGCAGGCTGCGGCAGCTTCCGCCGCGGCGGTTGCGCCGTCATAAACGGAGGCGTTGGAAACGTCCATGCCGGTCAGCTCGCAGATCATCGTTTGATACTCAAAGATCGACTGCAGAACGCCCTGGCTCATTTCCGCCTGATACGGCGTATACGCCGTTAAAAACTCCTCTTTCGCCGGAACGGATTTCACGATGGACGGGATATAGTGGTCATACGCGCCCGCTCCGCGCAGAATGAGCGAAAACTGCGTATTTTGCGCAGCAAGCGCCTGCATGGCGCGCGATGCTTCCAGCTCGCTCATCGCATGCGGGATATTGAGCGGCTTTGTCAGCAGCATCTGCGGCGGAACGTCGCGGTAAAGCTCCCGCCAGTCCTTCAAGCCGACGGCGCTTAGCATTTCCTGCCGCTCGGCAGGGGTGGATGGAACGTAGCTCATCTCGTTATCCTTCCTGCTCGCAAAGCGCATCGTATGCGGCGGCATCGAGCAGCTCTTCCGTTTCGCCGGACATTTCAACCTTGATGATCCATGCGCCGTAGGGGTCTTCGTTCAGCATTTCCGGCGCATCGAGCAGCGCTTCGTTGACGGCGCAGATCGTTCCGGAAACCGGACTGATCAGATCGCTGACCGCCTTGACCGATTCCAGATCGCCGAAGGCTTCGCCGGCAACGGCTTCATCGCCTTCCTGCGGCAGGTTGATGAAAACGAGATCGCCCAACGCCTGCTGCGCATGATCGGAAATGCCGATCGTTGCGGTGTTGCCCTCGATCTTTGCCCATTCGTGGGTGCTCGTGTACTTCAGTTCGTTCGGTGTTGCCATGATAAATTCCTCCTGTTTATCGCTTTCATTATTTGTTTTCGATCAAAACCGCTTTTGCAAGCGGCGGTGTTCTGTTTTCCAGATGCTTCGCGGTGATGACGGCGGCAAGGCGCTTGCCGCGCACGTCAACGGTTACGCTGTCGCCGGGGCGAACATCGCTTGCGATATAGCAAAGACCGATCGCGCGTTTGCCGGTTTCTTCCGTGCGCGTTTCGCCGTCAAAGACGAAGTAAGGCACCATCGTGCCGCTGGTGACCCAGCCGATCTGCTCCTCGCCGCGATAGACCGCCATACCGGCGCGGATCACGCCGCGATCCGTAAGCGTGATGGCGCGGATCGACTTCGGCAGAACGCTGCAGGCGGAGAAATCGCCGTCCCGCAGGCGCATAAACGCATCGAGCTGCTTCTCAAGCGCGGCTTTGCCAATGAAGTCGCTCTTTTCCTCGGAGAAGTTCACGGCGAACTTCGCAAGCGGCACGGCAAAGATCGGCATCGGCTTGCCGTCTGCATCCACGCCCATTTCATGGCCGTAGAGCGGCATACTCGCCTCCAAGCGGAGCGTATCGCGCGCGCCGAGTCCGGCGGGCTTTGCGCCGAGCTCGGTCAGGCGGTTCCAAAGCCAAGCGGCATTTTCCGAGCGGACGTAGATTTCAAAGCCGAGCGGCTCGCCCGTATAGCCGGTTTTCGCAACGTAGGCATCACGCCCTTCAAGCTGCATCGTCAAAACCGTGTTGCGCTTGATGTCCTCCGGCAGCTTGCCGCCTGAGAGCAGATCAACGTATTCGTTGCTCTTCGGGCCCTGCACGGCAATCGCCGCCCAATCGGCGGAGATGTTTTTGATTTCGCAATCGAAGTTCTTTGCGATTTTTTCCAGATGCGCCAGATCCTTTTCCGTGTTCGACGCATTCACAACGAACAGAAGCTGCCCGTCTTCGAGCTGATAGAGATACGCATCGTCGATCGCGCCGCCGTTTTCATCGGGGATGATGCAGTACTGCGCCTTACCCGGCGTAAGCGCCGCAATGTTAGACGTCAGCACGTACTGCAAAAAGCGGATACGATCCGGTCCTTCCACAAGCAGCCGCCCCATATGCGAAACATCGAACAGCGAGCAGACGCTGCGCGTATACAGATGCTCGGCGACGATGCCGGAGGGATACTGGATCGGCATTTCCCAGCCGCCGAAGTCCACCATTGTTGCGCCGGCGGCAACGTGGGTTTCATAAAGTTGTGTTCGTTTGAGATCGCTCATAGAAAAACTCCTCTTCAAGTTTTATTTTTCCTTCTGATATGCGGCTTCCTGTTCTCCCATAACAGCCGAGCGGTAACGGCAGCTATAATAGAAAGGGGCAGAAAGACCCCTTGCCCTTCTGCCTCCGTCTATCCCTGAGAGATTCCCGCAAAAAAGCGGTTGCCCCTTTGGTGTACGCCAGTGGCGTACTCTCCGAAGCTTCGTCGCGCTCCGATCCCCTTTGCCTGAGAGTTTTTGCATTCCCCTTCGGCGATGCTTTCGCATCCTCTCTCGGAGCGGTCAACCGAACCGGATTCAATTGTGCTTGGATACTATAAAAATACCATTTGGCGGTTTGCCTGTCAAGTTATTTATGATAGCGCGTTCCGCGCCGGATCGACTCTGCGCGGTAAAGCTGCTCAAGCGCCATGATCCGCGCCAGATGATGCGGAAACGTCATGCGGCCCATAGAAAGACAAAAGTCCGCGCGGTCCTTCAGCCGCTGCGCCATGCCGAAGCTGGAGCCGATCAAAAAGCAGGCGCTCGATCTGCCGGCGGACTCCAGACCCGAAAGCAGCTCGGCAAACTCCGGGGAGGAAATTTCTTTCCCTTCCGGCGTGAGCGCGCAAAGCCATGCGCCCTTCGGGAGCTTCTTTTCGATGGCGTCGGCTTCCTTTTCGAGCGCCTGCGCGATCTCAGCGGCGGACGGATTTTCCGGCAGCCGCTGCTCCGGCAGCTCGATTGAAGAAAACGATACGAACGCGCCGAGCCGCTTCTGATATTCGGCGGCGGCATCGAGATAGAATTTTTCTTTCATCTTGCCAACGGCAAGCAGCGTTACGGAAAACATCGCTTACGCCGCGTGGCTTTCATCGTACGCCTTGCGCACGGCAATGGCAAGCTGATCGGCGCAGGACGTGGGGCGCATGCCGCACGTATTGCCGCGCAGATACTGCTCGATCTTTTCAACCGTCCAGCCGTCCACCAGCTTGGAGATGGCTTTCAGATTGCCGTTGCAGCCGCCGTAAAACGAGATGTTCGTTACAACGTCATCTTCCAGATGGAACGAGATTTCCACAGAGCAGACGTCGCGCGTCCGATAGGTATAGTCCAATTTATAACAGCTCCTTGATCTTTTCTTCCAGCTTTTCGGGCGTGGTCGTCGGCGCGAAGCGGTCAACGACGTTGCCGGCGCGGTCAACGAGGAATTTCGTGAAATTCCACTTGATGTTTTTCCCGCCGATGCCGCCCTTTTGCGATTTCAGATACGTATAAAGCGGCAGCTCATCCGCGCCGTTTACGCAGACTTTCGCAAACTGCGGGAACGTCACGCCGAAACGCCCCTTGCAGAACGTTACGATCTCTTCTTCCGTTCCGGGCGCCTGGTTGCCGAACTGGTTGCAGGGGAAATCAAGGATTTCAAAGCCCTGCTCCTTATAGGCTTCATAGAGCTTCTGCAAGCCGTCATACTGGGGCGTAAAGCCGCAGCCCGTTGCCGTATTGACAATCAGCAGAACCTTGCCTTCGTACTGCTTCATGGAAACGTCGTTGCCGGAAATGTCTTTTACTGTGTAGTCGTAAATGCTCATAGGAATGCTCCTTTCTTACGATTCGTTGACCCGTTTACCCGTCATGTGCTCCACCGAAAGCTCTAAGCAGGTGACGCGCGCAGCCGACTTGCGGATCTCTTCTTCCAATTCTTCCTTGTCCGCGTAATATTTATCCCCAAGCATCCGGACGGCGCGCATCGTTTGCGCGCCGTCTGAAAGGATGCGGATTTTTCCGAAAACGGTGACGCTGC
Organism: Oscillospiraceae bacterium; assembly: GCA_017445385.1. GTDB lineage: Bacteria > Bacillota > Clostridia > Oscillospirales > Oscillospiraceae > RGIG3566. The sequence continues at coordinate 25,697 of JAFSUG010000013.1, read as the reverse complement.
GAAAATCTTTTGACCAGTGATCCGGCCGCTTTACGCCGCCGTCAATCACGTTAAAGGATACCCGATCACAGGCGCGAATGGCGTCGATTTTATGACCTTCGCCCGCACCGTGGAAATAGAGCTTCTTTTCCGCTGCGTCATAGACGAAATTCATCGGGACGGCGTAGGGATAGCCGCCGTCGCCGAGCACGGCAAGCACGCCGCGCCACTGCTCGGAAAGCACTTTTTCGCATTCCACAAGCGGTAATTCCTGCTTAAACCGGCGCATTTCCCGAAATTCCATAATTTCTCCTTATACGATCCAGCGGTTCAAAACCGGAATCCGATTCAGCACAAACGAAACCGCAAACGATACCGCCGCAACGCCGAGCGATACGAGCGGAATCCATACAAGCGGCGAAAGCGCAGCAAGGTCGATGCCAAGATACGGCAGCGCTGCCAAAAACAGCATATGGCAGAGATATGCGCCGAAGGCGCATTTTGCAAGCCCCTGCATCACCTTGCCGCTTTGCTGTACGTGCGTCCGCGCCCAAGTAAACACAGCCGCCGCCATCAGCGCGGCATTCATTGAAAGCGGATCAAAATACCGCTCAACCGCTTCGCCTGTTTTGCGCTGGATCAGCGCGGTCAAGCCGATGGTAAGCGCAAAGCCGACGATGCCGAGCGCGTAAACCGCTCTGCGCTGCCGCGCGGTCAGCTCGCATTTGTGCAGATAATACCCAAGCACATAGTAGAACGAAAAACCACTCACGGTTTGCAGCGCCGCATAAGACAGCACGCTGCGCATTTCTTCCGCGAACCGCCCGGGAACAACGCCGAAAAAGTCCGTAACAAGCCGCAGCAAAAACGGGATTGCAAACGACACGACGAACGAAAGCACCAAAAAATACCGCGTAACCGCTTTTGATCGCGTGATCTGCCGCAGAATCGGCTGGCAGATGTACAGTCCGATCAGCATCGGCAAAAACCAGAGATGTCCGCTGCCGCGCAGCAGATCCAGCAGGATCTGCACGCCTTCCGTTTTTCCGAGCGCAACGCGCGGCAGCGTATAGATCACCGCCCATACGACATACGCAATAGCAAGGCGCAGAGCGTATTTCGAATAGAGCGTTTTAACGGGGATATCCCTCGAGAGAAACAGCGCGCCGGAGATCATAACGAACACCGGAACCGCCCACCGCGTAGCGCCGTTTAAGACGTTTGCAATTTGCCACGCTCCGCTGCCGGGCGCACAGCCTCTCCACCATGCGGCAGAAACGTGCAATACAATCACCGCGAGAATGGATACAATGCGCAGCCAATCCATATATGCGATCCGCTTGTCATTCATGGCGTTTTTCGCTCCTCATTCTTCAAATAACGGCGTTGAGAAATACCGCTCGGCGGTATCGGGCAGGACGGTGACCACCGTTTTGCCTTTTCCGAGTTTTTTCGCAAGGCGCAGCGCGGCGGCGACGTTCGTGCCGCCGGAAATGCCGCACATCAGTCCTTCTTCGCGCGCAAGGCGCTTTGCCGTATCGAGCGCTTCCGTATCGCTGACAACGTAGATCTCGTTATAGATCTCACGGTTCAGAATTTCGGGGATAATCCCATCGCCGATGCCCATCTGCACGTGCGTTCCGATGGTACCGCCGGCGAGGATCGCCGCGTTTTCCGGCTCAACCGCCCAGATCTCGATATCGGGATTTTGCGCCTTGAGCACTTCGCCGATGCCGGAGATCGTGCCGCCCGTGCCGATGCCGCTGCAAAAGCCGTGGATCGGGGCGTTTACCTGCCGCAAAATCTCCTGCGCGGTGAATTTGATCTGCGCCAGTTTATTATCCGGGTTTTCAAACTGCTGCGGCACGTAGACCTTCGGGTTTTTCTCCTTCATGCGCAGCGCGGTATGCAGGCATTCCTCGATACATTTGCCGATATCGCCCGGATCATGGATCAGCCGCACCTCCGCGCCGTAGTGGCGGACGAGCTTTCTGCGCTCTTCGCTGACGGAATCGGGCATCACGATGATCGTGCGGTAGCCTTTGACCGCGCCGACAAGCGCAAGTCCGATGCCCTGGTTGCCGCTCGTTGGCTCCACGATGATGGAATCGGGCTGCAGCAGCCCTTTCTTTTCCGCTTCTTCAATCATATTTAGCGCCGTGCGCGTTTTGATGGAGCCGCCAACGTTCAGCGCTTCGAATTTTACGAGGATTTCCGCGCTGTCCGCTTCCGGCATTTTCCGCAAACGCACCATCGGCGTATTACCGATTGCTTCGAGAATGTTTTGGTAAACCATTTGTGTTCCTTTCCGAGTTTCATGCTTTCTACGATAGATTTTACCTGTATTTCCCTGCGCTTGTCAACCAAAGAATTGCATTGCTCTGGCAAAACTGGTATAATGATCGCGCCGAAAAGGAGGTGCGCTGTGAACGTTTACGATTTTGACGGTACGCTCTACCGCGGAGACAGCTCCACGGATTTTTATTTCTACGCGCTCAGGCGCAAGCCCTCGCTGCTGCGGTACTTGCCGGGGCAAATTGCCGCTACCGTGCTTTACGCGCTGAAAAAGATCGACAAAACGGAGATGAAACAGCGGCTTTTCCGCTTTTTCGGAGCGATTGATGCCGCTGCAATGACTGCGGATTTTTGGGACACGCACCGCCGCAAGCTCTTTGCGTGGTATCCCGAGCGGCGAAAAGCGGATGACGTTGTGATCTCCGCTTCGCCGGCGTTTCTGCTTTCCCCGATCTGCAAGCAGCTTGGCGTCTCTGCGCTGATGGCATCGCCCGTAGAGCCGAAAACGGGCGTTTACAGCGGCAAAAATTGCAGCGGAGAAGAAAAAGTCCGCCGCTACCGCAAGGCGTTTGGCGATGCGGTGATTGACGAATTCTATTCCGATTCGCGGCGCGATCTTCCAATGGCGAAGCTTGCAAACAAGGCCTATTTGGTCCGCCGGGGAAAGCCCATCCCCTGGAAGCGGTAAAACACAATAACCAAAAAAGAGGGAATCCGACAGGATTCCCTCTTTTATCCTCTTTTGATAGCGCGGCTTGCGCCGCTCTCGTTACATAATTACGCCGTCGGCTGATTTGCCGCGTTGATGATCGCAAGGAACTTATCGGTATCGAGCGATGCGCCGCCGATGAGGCCGCCGTCGATATCGGGCTGCGCCAGCAGCTCAAATGCGTTCTTCTCGTTCATGCTGCCGCCGTACTGGATGGTGACCGCGCGGCCGATCTTTGCGCTGTAGCGCTTGCGGATCATGGTGCGGATCGCGCAGCAGACTTCCTCCGCCTGCTCGGGCGTAGCGGTCTTGCCGGTGCCGATTGCCCAGATGGGCTCGTAGGCGATGACGATCTTCTTCATCTGATCTTCGGTTACGCCCTGGAGCGCAGCCTTCAGCTGCATGGCGATCCACTCTTCGGTAACGCCCATTTCGCGCTGCTCAAGGCTCTCGCCAACGCAGAGGATGGGATGCAGGCCGGCACCCAGCGCGGCGAGCACTTTCGCGTTGACCTCGGCATCCGTCTCGCCCATGGCGCGGCGCTCGCTGTGGCCGATGATGACGTACTTACAGCCTGCGTCAACAATCATGCCGGTGGAAATTTCGCCGGTATATGCGCCGGAAGCGGCTGCGTTGCAGTTTTCTGCGCCGATGGCTACGCGCGTTTCGCGCATTGCGCGGACGGCTGCGGAAATGTCGATCGCCGGAACGCAGAAGACGATGTCGCACCAGCGGCTGCGCGGCAGCTTATTCTTAAACTCCGTCAGAAACGCTTTGGTTTCCGAGGGGGTTTTGTTCATTTTCCAGTTTGCTGCGATGACGGTTTTGCGATATTTTCTGTTCATGATTCGTTTCTCCTTCTATTATTTATCCAGCAGGCAAGCAATGCCCGGAAGCTCCTTGCCCTCAAGGAACTCCAGCGAAGCGCCGCCGCCCGTGGAGATGTGCGTAATTTTTTCGGCAAAGCCGAGCTGCTCGCAGGCAGCCGCGCTGTCGCCGCCGCCGACGATGGTGATGGCATCCGAATCGGCAAGCGCCTGCGCAACGGCGATGGTGCCCTTTGCAAGCGTCGGGTTCTCGAAAACGCCCATCGGGCCGTTCCAAACAACGGTCTTCGCCGTCTTTGCGGCGTTTGCGAACAGCTCACGCGTCTTTTCGCCGATGTCGAGGCCCTGCATATCCGCCGGGATCGCGTCAGCCGCAACGGTCTTGACTTCGATTGCGCCGTCGATGGGATCGGGGAAGCTCTTTGCCACAACGGTATCAACCGGGAGCAGGAGCTTGACGCCCTTCTCCTCAGCCTTCTTCATCATGTCCTTGCAGTAGTCGATCTTCTCGCTGTCGAGCAGACTTTCGCCAACGCCGTAGCCCTTTGCCGCGAGGAAGGTATACGCCATGCCGCCGCCGATGATGAGGGTATCGACTTTCTCAAGCAGGTTGTTGATTACGTTCAGCTTGTCGCTGACCTTTGCGCCGCCGAGGATCGCAACGAACGGGCGCGCGGGATCGGCAAGGGCTTTGCCCATGGTGCCGAGCTCTTTTTCGATCAGGAAGCCGCAGACTGCCGGCAGATAATCGGCAACACCTGCCGTGGAGGCATGGGCGCGATGGACGGTGCCGAACGCATCGGAAACGTAGAGATCCGCCATATCGGCAAGCTTCTTTGCGAACGCGGGATCGTTCTTCTCTTCGCCCTTATCGAAGCGAAGGTTCTCAAGCAGCATGATCTCGCCCGGCTGCAGATTCTTGGCGATCTGCTGCGCTTCCTCGGAAACGGGATCGAGCGATTCGGCAATCTTGACTTCCTTGCCGAGCAGCTCGCTGATGCGCTTTGCAACGATCTTCATGGACAGCGCCGGCTTAATTTCGCCCTTCGGCTTGCCGAGGTGCGAGCAGGCGATCACGGCTGCGCCCTGATCGAGCATATACTTCAGAACCGGCAGCGCCGCATTGATGCGAACATCGCTGGTGATGACGCCTTCTTTGATGGGGACGTTAAAATCGCAGCGGCAAAGCACTTTCTTGCCCTTAACGTCAACGTCACGAACGGATTTCTTGTTGTAATTCATAGAAAAACCTCCTTCTAAAATTCCCAATTCATCATTCTCCCCTGACCGATCAGGTGGGGAAATCCCTGCTGGCGCAGGGCTTCATAAGCAACCAGCGCAACCGAGTTGCCGAGATTGAGGCTGCGCGCCTCGGCGCGCATCGGGATGCGCAGGCTGCGCTCCGGATACCGCCGCAGCAGCGCTTCGGGCAAGCCCTTCGTTTCCTTGCCGAACAGCAGATAGCAGCCGTCGCGCATTTGCGCTTCGGTATAGATCCGCGGCGCTTTCGTTGTGAGCAGCCAGAGATCCTCCGCGCCGGTTTTTTCAAAAAAATCGTCCAGGTTTTCATACACCCGGATATCCACGAGGTGCCAGTAATCGAGCCCTGCGCGCTTGACCGCCTTATCCGAAATATCGAAGCCGAGCGGCTTTACAAGATGCAGCACGGAGCCCGTTGCCGCGCAGGTTCGGGCAACATTGCCGGTATTCGCCGGAATCTCCGGCTCAACCAGCACCAAATTGACCATTGGAATCACCTTTCCTCGCCAGGGGATATTTTATGCCAAATCGTGGAAAAAATCAACCGTTTTTCTATAGAAATATTGAAATTTTATCGTTTTTTTGCAAGCGGTGTCGTGCGCTGCTGCGTTTCAAGCAGCTCCACGATCACGGAATTTGAAACGAGAAAGCCCTTTGGCGTAAGCCGCCAGCGTCCCGATTCGGTTTTCTCCGCCATCTCCGCCTTCTCAAATTTCTGCATCAGCTTTTCGAGCGGCGCGAACGGCAGCAGGAACGTTTTTTCATATTCCGCCTGTTCGATGCCATGCGTTGTGCGAAGGCGCAGCATCAGATATTCTCCGGCGCGCTCCCGAACGGGGATCGTTTCGCATTCGGAGAGGACGACGCCCTGCTCCGAAACGCCGCGGATATAGCCTTCGAGATCACGCGCGATGGTGAAGCGTTTGCCGCCGAAATCGCTCGCGGCGGACGGTCCGAAGCCGAGATACTCGCCGCCGAGCCAGTATTTGAGATTGTGGCGGCTTTCATAGCCGGGGCGGGCAAAATTGGAAATTTCGTACTGCTTCAGTCCGTTCTGGCGCAAGATGCCCTCCGCGGCAAGATACATATCCGCCTGCGTATCGTCATCGGGGAAGTTCGCGTATTCGCGGTACTCCCAGAGGCGCGTGCCCTCTTCCACCTTCAGCGCATAACAGGAAACATGGTCGGGCGAGAGCGCGGCAACGGTGCGCAGCGTTTCGCGCCAGCGGTCCAGGCTCTGATTCGGCAAGCCGTACATCAGATCAACCGATACGTTTTCAAATCCGGCGCGGCGCGCGTTTGCAATCGCCGCCGTCGCCTGCTTATAATCATGCGGTCTGCCGAGCTTGCGCAGCATTTCGTCATCATCGGACTGCACACCGATTGAGATGCGGTTGAAGCCGCTGCGCCCAAGGCGCGAAAGCGTTTGCATCGTTGCGGAATCCGGATTTGCTTCGAGCGTGATCTCCGGACTTTTCGCCATGTGGAAACCGCGAACGACCTCATCGAGCACGCGGATCAGGCCCTCCGCGCCGAAGAAGCTGGGCGTTCCGCCGCCGAAATAGACGGTATCCACTTCATAATGCGGCGCAAGCGGCGCGGTTTCGCGGATATGCGCCGTGACCGCCTTGAGATACCGATCCATCGCATCGCGGTTTTTTCCGCCGCCGAGCGAATAGAAATCGCAGTATTCGCATTTTCCCCGGCAAAACGGCACGTGGACGTAAATACCGAGTTTTTTCGTTGCTGACGGCATAGATATAGCTCCTTCCGAATGATTTCTCGCTTCGCTCCGTGATTTGGCTTCGCCGTGATTTACCGCTACGCGGTATGATTTGATTATGCGCTGCGCGCAAATCATGCGCTGCCAAAGAACAATTCATTCTTTGTTTTTATTTGCTTTTGCCGTTTTTATTGATGCAGTCAACAGCTTTCGTATTTTGCTGCACTGCGTATATGCGGCCGCATATTCTTCGTCCGTCAACATATGCGCTTCATGAAAAACATCAAGCCAATAATCCGTTTCATAGCACTCTTTCAGAGAAATTTGAAACTTATTGATAAAATCTGCCCGACTTGCTGCATAATTCGCTTCGTGGATATTTGCTCCAATGCTGGTGCCGCTGCGAAGCAGTTGATTCACAATGATCGTTGCTTTTCCTCTTGCCTTGACAATATTGCAAAGCTCGATAATGGAAACGGCAAAGGATTTGGAAATGATTATCAGTTGGTTTTCCGGCATTTTGCACCTGCTTCCGTATGATTTACCGCTACGCGGTATGATTTGATTATGCGCTGCGCGCAAATCATGCGCCATAGGCGCATTTCATGACCACGGTCAATGCATGCACAAAGTGCAATTCATACTCCTCAATCATCATCGAGCTTCAATACTGCCATGAATGCTTCGGACGGGACGGAGACCGTTCCGAACGAGCGCATCCGCTTTTTGCCTTCCTTCTGCTTTTCAAGCAGCTTCTTCTTTCGCGTGATATCGCCGCCGTAGCACTTGGCAAGCACGTCCTTGCGGAACGCCTTGATCGTTTCGCGCGCGATGATCTTGCCGCCGATTGCCGCCTGCACGGGAATTTCGAACATCTGGCGCGGAATATGCTCCTTGAGCCGCTCGCAGATTTTTCTTGCGCGGGCGTAGGCGTTATCGGAGAAGAGAATGAACGACAGCGCGTCGATCATCTCGCCGCCGAGCAAAATATCGAGCTTGACGAGCTTGCTCGGACGGTAGCCGGAAAGCTCATAATCGAGCGAGGCATAGCCGCGCGTGCGGCTTTTGAGCGCATCGAAGAAATCATAAATGATCTCATTGAGCGGCATATCGTAATGCAGTTCAACGCGCGTGGGATCGAGATACGTCATATCCTTAAATTCACCGCGCCGCTGCTGGCAGAGCTCCATAACGCTGCCAACGTATTCCTGCGGCACGATCACGTTTGCCTTGACGTACGGCTCTTCCGCAAGCTGAATTTCCGCCGGATCGGGATAGTTCAGCGGCGTATAGACCTCCAGCATTTCGCCGTTCGTTTTCGTGATGTGGTAGACGACGTTCGGCGCGGTTGTGATCAGATCGAGATTATATTCGCGCTCAAGCCGCTCCATGATGATTTCCATATGCAGAAGTCCCAAAAAGCCGCAGCGGAAGCCGAAGCCGAGCGCAATGGAGTTTTCCTGCACGTAGGTCATGGAAGCGTCGTTCAGGCGCAGCTTTTCCAGCGCGTCGCGCAGGTCGCCGTATTTGCTGCCGTCGGCAGGGTAGATGCCCGAAAAGACCATCGGCTGCACTGCCTTATAGCCGGGCAGCGGCTCGCTTGCCGGGTTCTCCACACCCGTGACCGTATCGCCGACGCGCGTATCGGAAACGGTTTTGATCGAGGCGGTGAGGTAGCCGACCTCGCCGGCGGAAAGCCGCTCGGCAGGGATCATGCCCTTGGGACTGAGGTAACCGCACTCCACGACCTTATATTGCGCGCCCGTTGCCATCATGCGCACGTCCATGCCCGGCTCGACAAAGCCGTTTTTCACACGCATATAAACGATAACGCCGCGGTAGGAATCATACTGACTATCGAAGATCAGCGCCTGCAGCGGCGCGTTTTCATCGCCCTGCGGCGCGGGAACGTCGCGCACGATCATCTCCAGAACGCTTCGGATGCCTATGCCGTTTTTCGCGGAGATTTCCGGCGCGTCCATCGCGGGCAAACCGATCACGTCCTCGATTTCCTGCTTCGTTTCCTGCGGCCGCGCAGCAGGCAGGTCGATCTTGTTGATTACGGGCAGCACTTCCAGTCCGGCATCGATGGCAAGGTAGGTATTCGCAAGCGTTTGCGCCTCGATGCCCTGCGAAGCATCCACAACGAGCACCGCGCCTTCGCACGCCTGCAGCGAACGCGAAACCTCATAATTGAAGTCCACGTGTCCCGGCGTATCGATCAGGTTCAGCACGTACTTCTGCCCATCGTCCGCTTCGTAATCGAGGCGGACGGCGCGCGCTTTGATCGTGATGCCGCGCTCGCGCTCAAGCTCCATGGAATCGAGGATCTGATCCTCCATTTCGCGCAGATCCACGGTTTTGCATTCCTCCAGAAGGCGGTCGGCAAGCGTGGATTTGCCATGGTCGATATGCGCGATAATTGAAAAATTGCGAATTTTTGATAAGTCTGTCATGGCTGCCCTCTAATTCACGGTTTGTTCCGGCGCGTACGGCGCAAAGCCGCCCGTCCGGGAGAAATATTCTTCCAGCATGGCGCGCGCGATCTGCCCGAGGTTGCCGCCCTGCGCGCCTTTTTCAACGTAAATACAAATTGCGATCTGCGGATCATCCGCCGGCGCGAAGCAGACGAACGAAGCGTTATCGCTGCCGCCGGAGCCGTGCTGCGCGGTGCCGGTTTTCGCCGCAACGCGCACGCCGTAATCGCGCAGGAAGGTTGACGCCGTGCCGGTTTTCGCCGCCATCAGCATGCCGTCCTTGCAGGCGGCGTAGGCATCATCGGAAATCGCAAACGTTCCGGCGGTTTCCGGCTGATGCGCATACAGCAGCGTTCCGGAATCCCACGTTGTAACGTTTTTCAAAAACGTTGTTTTATAGCGCGTGCCGTGGTTTGCGAGCGCGGCGGTATAGTTTGCAAGCTGCAGCGGCGTAAAGAAGTTATCGCTCTGCCCGATTGCAGCCTGCAGCGTATCCGCGCCGTACCAGTCCGCGCGGTCCGTTCCGGCGTAGAGCGTTTTTTTCGTTTCGGCGTTGGCGCGTGTGCCTTGCGCGTTTGCAAGCTCCGCGCCCGTGGACTCTCCGAGCCCGAGCCCCTTCGCAACCGTATCGATCGCATCGATGCCCGTTTCGCGTCCCACCTCGTAGAAATAGTAGTTGCACGATTCGGAGAGCGCCTGCATCATATCGATGGTGCCGTGGGTTGCGCCGGTTGACGTATAGATATAGCAGTTACAGGTATAGCCCTGGTCTTCGTAGTAGCGGTAAACGCCGCGGTCGGTAATGCGGCGGTAGCGTCCGATACCGCCATCGTCAATGGCTGCGATGGCAGTGACCATCTTATAAATCGAGCCGGGGTTATACGTTGCCGAAAGCGCGCGGTTATACAGCGGACTGTACGGCGTGTTCAAAAGCTGATCGAAGTCCTTGGAATACGACGCCGGGTCAAACGTGGGATAGCTTGCGCTTGCAAGCACCTCGCCGGTTTTGCACTCGATTGCAACGACTGCGCCGCCCTCGGCGTCCTTGCCCTCATGCTTTCCGCCGACGCCGTTGCGCCGCAGTGAGGTTATGACGCTCTCCAGTTCATCTTCGGCAACCTTTTGCAGCCCGAGGTCGATCGTAAGCGTAACGTTGTTGCCTGCCTTCGGCTCCGTTTCATCATACGAATCCACAACAATCCCATCGGTGGTTACGGTTGTATAGCGCGTGCCGGAGGTTCCGTGCAGCTGCGCTTCAAACGCCTGCTCAAGCCCGTCTTTGCCCACGAGCGCATCCATGGAATAGCCCTGCGACTTGTAGGTTTCCCACTCCTCGGCATTCATCTGCCCGATGTGGCCGAGAATGTGCGCGGCATATTTTGTTGCGTATTCGCGGACGGTCGTTGTGCTGACGATTACGCCGGGGATCTTCTGCTCCAGAACGGCTGCAAGCACGTTCGATGGCGCGTCGGTAACCATGGAGTAGTTATCCAGCCCCACGCAGTAGCGCAGATCCAGCTCATAGCGCACGCCGAGCACCGCGCGGGCATCCTCCTCGCTCCAATCCTCGGGCACGCCGTATTCCTCGCGCATTCGGTTGAGGAGATTCCGCGCCGTCATTTCCGGGTCCCACTGCTTCCATTTGAGGTAGGCGGAAAAGTGCTGCCGCCATGCTTCGGGAAGGTCGTCCTTCGTATATTCATAGGGCGCGGCGTTCGTAACGGGCAGATGGTCAACAACCGTAAGCCCGTTTTCCGTAAGCAGCGTATACAGCTTCAGGAGCTTTGCGTTCGGCGTGCCGCCGGCGAAAAACACAAAATTGACGATGTCCACGTTATAGCACGCGCGGTTCGTAACGAGCGGCACGCCGTTGCGGTCGTAGATCGTGCCGCGCGCGGCAGGGACGGTTGTCCGATAGGTGAGCGTATCGCGCGCCTCCGGCTCGAACGAGCCGCCGTCCGACTGCAGCTTAAACAGCCGGAAGGAGAAAACGCCGAGCAGCAGCCCCATCAGCACGAACAGCGCCGTTACGCGCTGCTTGGTCAGGCGGTCCATGCGCTGTCACCTGCCTTTCCGAGCCATTTGCCAACAGCGTATGCCGGCGGGCAGAGCAGCAGCGAGAGAAGGATCTGCCGCAAAAACAGCGCCACATGGCGCACGCCGCCGCCGGAGAGATAAAGCCGCACGAGCAAAACGGGTGTAAGCGTAATCAAAAGCGTTATGGCGCAAGCGAGCAGCGCGGAGGTGAGCCGGCGCTGAAAAACGGCATCGCAAAGCCAGCCGCCGAGCACGCATGAAACCGTAAGCCCAAGCAGCAAAATGCCGCCGTCAGCCGCGCCGGAAAGCGCCCAGAGCGTGCCCATGGCAACGCCGAGGCAGCCGCCCTTTTCAGCGCCGAGCCACATTGACGCGCACGAGGCGGCAACCGGCACCAGCATCAGATGTACGCCGGCGATCGGCAAACGGGACAGGAGCGTATCTTGCAGCAGCAGCACGGCAAGCGCATAGATCGCATATTTGATTCCCATACGAAGTCTGCGTTTCGCAGCCGCTGTCATGATTCGCTCCCCCTTTCGGTTCAGTCTTTGGAATAATTCGTAATAAAGAAGACCTGCTCCAGCGCATCGACGCGGAAGCCCGGATCGATTGCCGCATATTTATCGATGCCCGTTTCATCCAGCTCCGCGCCGGAGATCGTTCCGAGCAGCAGACCGCGCGGATAGAGCACAGAGCCGGTGGTTACGATTTCATCGCCGTTGCGCAGCACCGCGGACGTGGAAAGATACCGCATCTGCAGCAGCTTTTCGCCGTTTTCGCCGCGGCCGCCGAGCACAACGCCCGTTTCGCCCGTTGAGGAAACGGCGGCGCTGATTTCGCTTGAGGCATCGTAGACCGTTGTGATCTTTGCCCAGTTCGGGCCGGTTGCGCTGATGAGCCCGACAACGTTTCCGCTCGAGGTGATCGCGCACATGCCGATCTCCAGTCCGGCGGCTTCGCCCTGATCGACCGTGATCGTATCCGACCAATCCGAGGCGCTCCACGCTGTGACGTATGCCGCCTGCAGCGAATAATCCGAATGCTCGCCGGCAAGTCCGAGCAGCGCACGAAGGCGCTCGTTTTCGCGGCGGTAGGTTTCGGCTTCGCGGACGGCTGCCTCCTGCGAGGCAACCTGCTGCCGGAGCGCTTCCGCCTCGGCGATTGCCGCGTCATAGCGGAAGATCCTGCCGTAGATTTGCTCGGCGGTGCGGTCAAACGCCGCTACCACGCTGCGAAACGGCGCAAGCAGCGTTGTGACGATGGATTCGCCTGCCGAAACGCTGCGGCTGACCGCCGAGCCGAGCATAACCAGAACGGCAAGCACCAGCGCGGCTGCAAGGATTCCCTTTACGCGCTTCGTCCAGAATTTCTTTCCCATATCATTCTCCCAATACGGTTACGCCGAATCGGCGCAGCACCGGGCAGAGCCGACAGATCGGCAAGCCCATTACGTTGAAAAAGTCGCCGCCGAGATGCGAAACGAACGCGCCCGCCATGCCCTGAACGCCGTAGGCGCCGGCTTTATCGAGCGGATCGCCGGTTGCAACGTAGGCGCGGATCTCCGTTTCGCTGAGCGGACGGAACGTCACGTCCGTTTTCTCTACGAACGTTTCGCGCTTTTCGCCGCGCTGCACGGTAACGCCCGTCATCACCTGATGCGTTTTGCCGCCGAGCAGCTTCAGCATCCGAACGGCGTCCGCCGCGTCCTTCGGTTTTCCGAGGATCGTATCGCCCAGAACGACAATCGTATCCGCCGCAACGACAACGTCCTCCCCGGAGGAGATGGCTGCCGCCTTGCGCGCGGAGAGCGCGCCGACCTCCTGCTCCGGCGAATTGGCAGGGTTCATCGTTTCATCAACGTCCGCCGCGCGGACGGTAAATTCAAGTCCCAGCCGCTCCAGCAGCTCGCGCCGCCGCGGCGATTTGGATGCTAAAATCAACGCCATGGATTTTCCTTCTTTCTATTCAACGCCGCGCAGGTACAGTCCGCGCGTCTGCATTGCCGGATCAAACGGTTCCGGTTTCTCCCACTGCCGCACGATCGCATCGACCTCCTGCGGACTTTCGATTGTAAATTGCAGCCGCGTTGCCCAGATGCCGAGCTTTGCGAGCGCGTCCTGCTTATCGAGCAGATAGAGCTTTCTGCCGCCAAGCAGCACGCTGCGGCACGTTCCGCAATCGCGCATAACCGGGAACGATTCGCTCATGCGGTCAACCAGCTTCGTCACCGCGCCGTCACAGGCGCAAACGCCGCTGCGGTTTTTGATAAGGCAGTTTTCCGTAATCATCAGCGGAAGACGGCCGTAAACGAGCATTTCCATCGGAAGCGGCTTGCTCATATCGCGGATCTGCGGCAGCGACGCTTCAAACGATACCGTCACCGAGGAAAGTCCCTCGCCGCGCCAGTATTCCGCCGCAGCGGAGGAGAAAACGTTCAGCCCGAAATCGCCGCGCACGCGGAAACCGAGACGCTTAAGCATCGCGGCGTGGCCGAGATTGCCGCAGGCGGCGCTTTCCAGCCCGTGCGCTTTCGCAAGCGTAAGCGCCTGCTCGATGGCTGGCTGTTCGCTGCTGAAGATCACGCGCGGCACCACCGCGCAGACCTCCGTTTCGCCGGCACGCGCCGGCAGAGAAAGGTCCTTCAAAAGCTCCGACAGCGGAACGTAAAGCACCGCCGGCTGCGAGGCAAGCAGCCGCTGCGTAATCTGCGCAAGGCTGCTGACGCTGACCGTCCGCGCGGGTTTTCCGCGCGATCCGGAATAGAACGGCGTCGGCGGTACGGCGCCGAGCTGCACCGGTTTCGGGCGGCTGCGCAGCGCGGTCAGCTGCGTTAAAACGTCGCGCCGCATCGTATTGATTGCCGACGCGGACAGCGCAAGACCGGGTTCGATCACGCACTGCAGTCCTTGATAGACGTAAGGCGTGCCGCCGGTTTTCTGCAAGCGCGCGGCAAGCTCCTGCTCATCGAGCGCGTGCGTTCTTGCCGCTTCGGGCACTGCGCCCTTTGCGATGCAGCGTCTGCCCTCGGGGTCTTCCGCCGCAATCTGCGCCGGCTCGCCGGCTTTTATCAGCGCATAGAATTTCACGCCCACGCGCGGCAGCTCGCCCGATTCATACGTTGCGCGCGCTTCGGCAAGCAGCGCGCGGTCGGCGCGAAGCTCCTGCCGCGTGCCGAACATTTCCTGCCCGAGCCTGCGCTCGTAGTAGCCTTTTGTAAAGCCCTGCCGCGAGAACACCTGCTCCAATTTGGCGGCGTTTTCCGGCGTAACTGCGCCGTTTTCGATCGCGGAGCGATAAATCCGCGTAACGATGGCAACGTATTCCGGGCGTTTCATGCGTCCTTCAATCTTCGCGGAGGCAACGCCCATCGCCTCCAGCTCGCGCAGCTCATCTACGAGGCAGTTATCCTTTAAGCTGAGCGGATAGCGCTCCTCCTGCCGCCCGTAGCCATAGGGCAGACGGCACGGCTGCGCGCATCTGCCGCGGTTGCCGCTGCGTCGCCCGATCACGGACGAAAGATAGCACTGCCCGGAAACGCACATACAAAGCGCGCCATGGCAGAATACTTCAATTTCGATGGGGCTTGCTTTGCAGATTGCGGCGATTTCCTCGCGGCTAAGCTCCCGCGCGAGAACGGCGCGGCTGCAGCCCATTTTTGCCGCCTGCAAAACGCCCTCAAGCGAATGGATGCCCATTTGCGTGCTTGCGTGAAGCTCCACGCCCGGCGCGATCGCGCGGCAAAGGCGCACGATGCCGGGGTCCTGCACGATGAACGCATCCACGCCTGCCTCCGCACCGCGGCGGATCAGCTCGATGATCTGATGCTGCTCGCGGTCGGTTGTGAGGGTATTGACGGTCAGATGCACTTTTACGCCGCGCGCATGGCAGTAGCCAACGGCGTTCGGCAGCTCTTCGGGTGTAAAATTCTTCGCGCCGGCACGGGCATTATGGCTTCCGCAGCCGAGATAAACGGCGTCCGCGCCGTTTTGCACGGCGGCTACGAGCGCCTCCATCGAGCCGGCAGGCGACAACAGTTCCAGCATAATTAAACTCCGTTTGGAAGATTTGGCGATAGTTATAGAAATTATACCATAGATCGCCGCCGATTTCCATACGTTTTTTCCTTCTTTGCACCGTTTTGCAGCGCATCACATATACTGGCGTGGTGGAAAACCAATTTTCTCCGGGGAGTGAATCAATGATGTATGATACCTATTGCACAACCGGCGGCGACAACCGTCCGCCCATGATGCCCCAGCCGGCGCCCATCCGCCGCGACGAGGGTCTTGTTCAGGCATTGCAGATGCTGCTGCGGTCCGGGCTCAGCGGTCTTGTGGATTTCCAGGCGATGGCGTTCGTTTCCGATACGTTCCTCGTCGGCTCCACGATCATTCAGCCGCTCATTGCCGAGTCTTACGACAACCTCGCAGATACGCTGACCGCATCGTTCAGCGGCTTTACCCCCTGCGCCTGCGAATATCTCGACGTTGCCGGCACGCTGTATCTGCCGGCAGGTCCCGGCACGGATACCGGCATCACCGTTTCGCGCATCGCGCTCGACGACGTGCACGCCGTTGCCTTCGGCACTGCGGGCGACGCGGACTACCAGAGCGCACGCGCGCTGATGAGCCGCATCCTGCATCCGGACGCCTGCCGCGACGCCTGCCCGCCGTATCCCGATCCCTGCTGTGAGCCGTGCGACGTAAACTCGCCTGCCGTTGGCAGAACGGTTGCGCTCGTGCTTGGCGCGGTTGTGATCGTCGGCGCAGTGGTGCTGGGCAAGATCGGCAACGTGCTCGTTCTTGCGAACGACACCGATCAGCGCTTCTATTTCGTACAGGAAGATTATGCCCGAATCGTTCGGTAAAAAACAAAAAACAGGCAATCTCTTTGAGATTGCCTGTTTTTTTATGCGATTTACTGCTTTTCTTTCAGGATGTCGCGGATCTCGGTGAGGAGCTTTTCCTCTGCGGAGGGTTCCGGCTCTGCCGGCGCTTCTGCTTCCGCCTCTTCCGCCTTCTTCAGCTTCGCCTCGGCAAGCTCTTTCGCCTTGTTGAAGCTCTTGACGATTACAAAGATCACAAGCGCGATCAGCAGGAAATTGATAATTGCGCTCACGAACGTGCCAATGCCGAGCACGATTGCTTCCTGCGTGACTTCGCCGGCTTCGTTCAGAACCTCCGGGCGAATGGTAACGTTCAGCGCGGACATATCCTGCGCGCCGAACAGCCATGCGATAAACGGCATCAGCAGATCGTTGATAAGCGACGTGGTGATTGCGCCGAACGCGGTCGCCATAATAACGCCGACTGCCAGATCCAGCACGTTTCCGCGCATGATAAAGTCCTTAAATTCTTTTGCGAGCTTTTTCATGGGATTTCATCCTTTCTTTATTTATTGCCGCGCTGCGGCGGAATTACGGGATCAATCCTCCGGGACGAGTACGGTCTTGCCGCCCATATACGGCTGCAAAACTGCAGGGATCGTTACGCTGCCGTCCGCCTGCAGATGGTTCTCTAAGAACGCGATCAGCATACGCGGCGGCGCAACAACGGTATTATTGAGCGTATGCGGCAGATACATCTTCTTATCCGCGCCGCGCACGCGCATTTTCAGCCGCCGCGCCTGGGCATCGCCGAGATTGGAGCACGAGCAGACCTCAAAATACTTCTTCTGCCGCGGCGACCACGCCTCGATATCGCAGGATTTGACCTTGAGATCGGCAAGGTCGCCCGAGCAGCATTCGAGCTGGCGGACGGGAATCTCCATCGAGCGGAACAGCTCAACGGACATCTGCCACATCTTCTCGTACCAAGCCATGGATTCCTCCGGCTTGCAGACGACGATCATCTCCTGCTTTTCGAACTGGTGGATGCGGTAAACGCCGCGCTCCTCGATGCCGTGCGCGCCTTTTTCCTTGCGGAAGCAGGGCGAATAGGAGGTCAGCGTTTGCGGAAGCGTTTCTTCCGGGATGATCTGGTCGATAAACTTGCCGATCATCGAATGCTCGGACGTACCGATCAGATAGAGGTCTTCGCCCTCAATCTTATACATCATGGCGTCCATATCGCTCTGGCTCATAACGCCTTCCACAACCGCGCCGCGGATCATAAACGGCGGAATGCAGTAGGTGAATCCCTTGTTGATCATGAAATCACGCGCGTAGGCGATGACCGCCTCGTGCAAACGGGCAATATCGCCGAGCAGATAGTAAAAACCGTTGCCGGAAACGCGGCCTGCCGCGTCCATATCCACGCCGTGGAACCGCTCCATGATCTCGGTGTGATACGGAATTTCAAAGTCGGGCACGACCGGCTCGCCGAAGCGCTGCACTTCCACGTTGCAGCTATCGTCCGGACCGATGGGCACGGAAGCATCGATGAAGTTCGGGATCAGCAGCATACGCTTGCGGATTTCTTCGGCAAGGCGCGTTTCTTCCGCTTCCAGCTCCGCAAGGCGCGCGGCGTTCGCCGTGACCTGCGCCTTAACCGCTTCCGCCTCCGCCGCCTTCGACGGGTCCTTCTTCGCCTGTCCCATCAGCATGCCAACCTGCTTGGAAAGCGTGTTGCGGCTTGCGCGCAGCGTATCCGCTTCCGCAATCGCGGCGCGGTTTTTGCTGTCCAGCTCCAGCACTTCGTCCACAAGATGCAGCTTGCTGTCCTGGAACTTTTTGCGCATATTTTCCCGGACAGATTCCGGATTTTCTCTTAAAACGCGAATATCAATCATATAAAATTCCTCTTTCTCAAGTCGCGTCCAGGTATTGATCGACCAGCGCCTGCGCCGTATCCGGCAGGCAGTTGCGCAGCTCGGTTAACGTTTCGATTGCTTTGGCGTAATCCAGATCGCCGTCCGGGTTCTCGGTGGTCATGAGAATCAGCAGCGCGTCGTACGCCTTCTGCTGCCGCCGCTGATCCTGCCGCGCATTCGTTGCCGCTTCGCGCAGCGTGGTGTTGCGCGCCTTCTGCTCTTCCAGCTCATCTTCCAGCGCGCGGTTCGTTGCTTGCAGCTCTTCCGCGCGCGCGATTGCGCCGCTTGAAGAGGAGGTCAGATCGCTGATCACGGAATTAGAGCTGCTGATCTGCACAACCAGCGAAACGGATACCAATATAAACGCAAACGCGAACAAAATTACAATATAGCGCAGCAGCGCGGACCGTTTACCGGCGGAAATCGGCTGTTCGTCGGTCTTGAGTTCTTTTTCTTCCATGTGTATTGCTCCTTATTTTACGGTGTTTTTTGCTTTCTTCGCGGCAGGCAGCGCATGCAGCGCATCGAGCAGGCTCTGCAAATCGTCGTTGCCGTAAAAATCGAGGGTCAGATGGCCTTTTCGCCGCCCGTTCACAATCTTTACGCCGCGGTTCAGCTTCCGGCGAAGCTGCGCCTCGCACTCGGCAACGTAGTCCACTTCCAGCGGCTTCGGCGCGGACTTTTTCTCCTCGCGCGTCATCGCCTTGCACATCAGCTCCGCCTGGCGAACGCTCAGCTGCAACGCGCTGATCTTCTGCGCGGCGTCAAGCTGCTGCTTTTCCGTTTTAAGCTGCAAAACGGCTCTTGCGTGCCCCGGCGTGAAATGTTCATTTTCCGCAAGCAGCGTCTGCACGCTTTCCGGCAGCTCCAGCAGCCGAAGCGCGTTCGTTACGGTGGATCGTGCCTTGGAAACGCTGTCGGCAACCGCAGCCTGCGTTAAGCCGTATTCTTCGATCAGTCTGCGATAGCCCTGCGCTTCTTCGATCGGATCGAGATCCTGCCGCTGCAGGTTTTCAATGAGCGAAAGCTCCGCCGCGTGGCGGTCGTCCGCCTCCACGACCAGCGCCGGCAGCTCCTCGAGTCCGGCAAGCCGCGCGGCGCGCCAGCGGCGTTCGCCGGCAATAATGCGGTAAAAATCGCCCATATCGCGCACGGTCAGCGGCTGGATTACGCCGTTTTCTCGGATCGACTGCGCTAAATTCTCAAGCTCAACCGGGTCAAACCGCTTGCGCGGCTGATTTGGATCGGGTTCAATCTTCTGCAGCGGAATCATCCGCGTGGGCTGCTCCGAGGGCGTTTGCTGCGGCAGTTCGCCGAAGAGCGCGCCAAGTCCTTTTCCAAGTCCTTTTTTTGCCGTCATGACTGCGCCTCCTTTTTGAGAAACTCTTTTGCAAGCGCGTCGTATGCGCTTGCGCCGCGGCTGTATTTATCATACGCCAAAACCGGCAAACCGTGGCTCGGCGCCTCACTGAGCCGCACGTTGCGCGGAATCATCGCCGCAAAAACCTTGCCGGGGAAATGGCGGCGGACTTCTTCGGCAACCTGCGCCGAGAGATTCAGCCGCCCGTCGTACATCGTCAGCACAACGCCGAAGATCGAAAGCTTCGGATTGAGGCGCGCTTTGACCGCGCGCAGCGTTGCCATCAGATCGCTGAGGCCCTCCAGCGCGTAATACTCGCACTGCACCGGCACAAGGATCTCCTCTGCGGCGCAGAGCGCGTTCAGCGTTAAAAGCTCCAATGACGGCGGACAGTCTATTAAAATAGTATCATAGCGGTCCTTCACGGTGTTGAGCGCATCGCGCAGGAGAAATTCGCGGTTTTCAACGCCCACAAGCTCAACCGCCGCGCCGGAAAGCGCAGGCGATGACGGCAGCAGATCGCCATAAGGCGTGTGCAGGATTGCCGTTTGCGCGTCGCATGCGCCCGTTAATACCTCATAAACCGAGGGGATTCCGCTCTTCCGTCCGCCAAGACCGGACGTTGCGTTTGCCTGCGGATCAAAATCGCAGAGCAGTACGCGCCGGTCTGCGGCGGCAAGCGCAGCCGTTAAATTCACGGCAGTCGTCGTTTTGCCGACGCCGCCTTTTTGGTTTACAACAGCCAAAATTCCCAAGGCAGCGCCCCCTTTCTGTGCGTTTTTCTCATCATAGCACGGTGGGGCGCGAAAAGCAAGAGAAAAGCGGTATGTTTCACGTGAAACATACCGCTTATTTTTTGGGATCAATATTCGCGGATCACCGCTTTTACCTTGCCGAGGATAGCGGCTTCCGCGCCGTCAATCGGGTCGTAGTCCGGGTTTTCGGGCATCAGCCAGACCTCGCCGTTTTTCAGGCACAGCCGCTTGACCGTAGCTTCCTCGCCGATCAGCGCAACGACGATATCGCCGTGGTCGGCGGTTTGCTGCGGACGGACGATCACAAGATCATCCGGGAGGATGCCGGCATTGATCATGGAATCGCCGCGAACGCGCAGCGCAAAGCAGCGATGATCGCCCTCCCACGCAAGCGTGCCTTCGATATGCTCGGTTGCGAGGATCGGCTGGCCTGCGCGGACTACGCCGACAATCGGAATCCGGCTGACCGGACGGCGCGCATCCTGCGGCGTGAGCGAGCGGTTTTTTCCGCTGTCCGCCGAAAGAAGCCCGGATTTTTGCAGCTGCTCTAATTGATAATGCACGGAAGAAACCGACTTTAACCCCACGCCTGCGCCGATTTCACGCAAACTGGGGGAGTAGCCGTTTTCGCGGATAAACTCCTGGACAAAGCTTAAAATTTTCTCTCTGTTCTCGCTGGGGCGGCCCATAACAAAGCCTCCTTTTCAGTTTCTGAAGCCAGTATAACACACTTTGACAAAATTTTCAAACATTTGTTTCAAAAATTTATTCCCGTGCCGTCGAAGCGCGGAATCTGCGCGGTATCGGCGGCTGAAAGATCCTGCACGAACCCCTGCGTAAAGCCGGAAAGCTCCAGCCAGCTCTGCACGGCGGCGTACTCCTCCTCCGTAACAGTTCGGTTAAACGGCGGCGTATTGGCAAGCGGCCCTGCCGGAACGTACTGGCACATCAGGCTGATCAGAATATCGTTCGGGCGGAAGATCTCTGCGAGGCGGTCGATCACGCCGAGCGAATTATCTACGTGGTCGGGCAGCGCCAAATGGCGCACGATCACGCCGCGCTCCATGATCTCATCTCGAATTACAGGCTTTCCCACCTGGCGAAACATCTCGCGCAGCGCAGCCTCCGCAATTTCGGGGTAGTCCGGCGCGTCGGACAGTTCTTTTGCAAGCGCACTGTCGGAATACTTGAAATCCGGCAGGTAGATATCAACCAACCCCTCCAGTTCGCGCAGCGTTTCCACGCGCTCGTAGCCGCCGCAGTTGAAAACAACCGGAATCGGCAGCTTCGGCGAAAGCGCAGGGATGATGTCCGGCAGAAAATGCGTCGGCGTAACGAGGTCGATGCACTGCGCGCCTTCGTCAACGAGGCGTAAAAACAGCTCGCGCAGCTTTGCCGGTGAAACGTCTTCGCCCCACGCACCCAAGCTGATCTCGTAATTCTGGCAGTATTTGCAGCGGAGCGTGCAGCCCGAAAAGAACACCGCGCCTGCGCCGAACGCGCCGCCGATCGGCGGTTCTTCGCCATAGTGCAGCGCGGCGCGCGCAAGGCGCGGATGCGCCGGCATCGCGCAAAAACCGCGTTGCCCCTGCAAGCGGTTCACGCCGCATTTTCGGGGACAGAGTTCGCAGCGGTCATATTGCAGCATATATCGAACCTTCCCATTGCTTTTTCTATATTAAATATGGTATCATAGTCGTAATAAAAACGCAACGGAAAGAGGCAATGTTTCACGTGAAACCAACGCTCCGCAAAAACCAGATCGAAACGGCAACCGTGTCCGGCTACAACGCAGAGGGCATGGGCGTTTGCCATATCGGCGGGCAGGTGGTTTTCGTTGCCGGCGCACTGGACGGCGAAACGATCGAGGTGCGCATCGTTAAGGCGCTCTCGCGCCACGCCTACGGCAAAATCGAGCGCGTGATCAAGCCATCGCCGCACCGCGCAGCGCCAGATTGTCCGCACAGCAAGCTCTGCGGCGGCTGCGCCCTGCGCCACATGGATTATGGCGAAGAGCTGCGCTTCAAATCGCAAAAGGTTTTCGATGCGCTTACGCGGATCGGCGGCGCACAGCTTACCGAGGTGCCGATCCTCGGCGCGGAGCAAGTGGACGGCTATCGAAACAAGGTGATTTTTCCGGTTGCTTCCGTAAACGGACAGCCGAACGCCGGTTTTTTCCGCGCGAGAACGCATACGCTCGTTCCGATCGAAGCCTGCCGTATTCAGCCGCCGGACGCTGACGCTGTCCGCGGCGCGGTCATCGCGTGGATGCGAAAATTCAGCGTTTCCGCCTATGATGAAACCGCCTGCACGGGGCTTGTCCGCGATATTTTCGTGCGAAAAGCATTCGGCACGGGCGAACTGATGGTTTGCCTCGTTATTAACGGCAAAACGCTTCCGCACGAAGACGCGCTTCTGCAGGCGGTTCGGGGCGCCGCGCCGCAGCTTACGACGTTCGTCGTCTGCGAAAACGAAAGCGTGGGCAACGTTGTTTTAACCGGCAATTTCCGCACGGTTTTCGGCAGCGGCACGATCGACGATCTTCTCTGCGGACTGCGCTTCCGCCTTTCGGCAAAGTCGTTCTACCAGGTCAACCGCGATCAGGCGCAGCGCCTCTACGCGCTTGCGCTCGAAGCGGCAAATCTGCAAAAGTCGGATATTGCGCTCGATCTTTACTGCGGAACCGGCACAATCACGCTGATTTTGGCACAAAACTGCAAAAAAGCAATCGGCGTTGAGGTTGTAGACGCGGCAATCGCTGACGCAAAAGAAAACGCAAAGCGAAACGCAATCGAAAATGCGGAGTTTTTCTGCGCGGACGCCGGCGAAGCCGCATCGCAGCTCGCCGCGCGCTTCGAAAAGCCGGACGTGATCGTTGTTGATCCGCCGCGCAAGGGACTTGCGCCCGACGTGATCGAAGCGATTGCGCAGATGGCGCCGGAGCGTGTTGTTTACGTATCGTGCGATCCCGGCACGCTCGGCAGGGACGTCAAGCTGCTGCGCGAAAAAGGCTATGCGCTCCAAAACGCAAAAGCCGTCGATTTATTCCCGCGCACACCGCACGTGGAGACAGTAGTATTGATGTCAAGGGTCGACGGCAAATAGCCGCGAAAGCCCAGTAATACTGCGGTTTTCGGGCAATCGGGCAACTTCGGCATCGGGCAGACAGAACGCTTCTCGGTAACTTATCCAAGGGCAAATCAGTTCAAAAAGTGTGAGAGTTGAGTTGCCTTGATAGATGTCACTATGTTGAGTTGCCGAGTTAGATGTTGGGGTAGTTGTGGCTGTGAGATAGATGTCAGGGAAAGTCGAATGGAGGTGATAGATTGAAAAATATATGGCACCGCTTTTTTATGCTCATAATCTTTGAAGCTGTTGCAATTACATTATGGCTTACAAAGGATAATTTTTTTTACCTCTTCAATTTCAGCTACATCGGGCTTTCGATATATTTGGGGATTTTTCTGTTTATAAAAAAATATAAGCACGCAAGACGTATCGTTCAGTTGCTTGTTGGCTTATATATGCTGATATATCTGGGGCTTATCTGCAATGAGAATATGCAGATCGAGGGATTCTGGTATTACTTATTCACCGGAGTTTTTGAGGCTGCCACCATTCATTACGCCGTTGCAAAAATTTTCGGGCCACTGTTATTCGGCAGAGGCTGGTGTGGATATGCCTGCTGGACAGCTATGGTCTTGGATTTTCTTCCTTACAAGTCTCCATCACAACCAAGAAAGAAGCTCGGATGGATCAGATACATTACATTTATGGTTTCACTGGTATTTGTTGCCTCACTGTTCCTTGCTAAGGTTGGCAATATCGAACGGATTATGTTCTGGGCATTTATTGTCGGCAATCTCGCTTATTATGCTGTGGGCATTGCACTCGCATTTGCGTTTAAGGATAACCGAGCTTTTTGTAAATATATATGTCCCATCACTGTATTTTTGAAGCCAATGAGTTACTTCTCGGTTCTTAGGATAAAATGCGACAAAGACAAATGCATCTCATGCGGGAAATGCAAACGAGTATGTCCTATGAATGTAGACGTGACAGATAATTCTCGAAAACGAAAAAATGGAACAGAATGTATTCTATGCATGGAATGTGTTAGAAATTGTCCAAAGGATGCACTTTAGGACAGGCAAAAGGCTCCCATACTGCCATTATCGGCGGCGGGGAGCGCACTTTACCGGACTCAACCAGCGGTAGAGTTGCAGGAAATCAACCTACGGTTCGTGTAAAAATATGATGATACCGGCTATGCTTGAGTCATGAAAGGAGGTGCCCGATATGGATCAAATCAAAATTGGAAAATTCATAGCATCCTGCAGGAAGGAACAGGGCATGACTCAGGCGAGCCTTGCTGAGAAGCTCGGAATCAGTGACCGGGCAGTATCAAAATGGGAGACCGGAAAGTCAATGCCGGATTCCGGGATTATGTTGGAACTGTGTGAACTTCTGAAAATTAACGTCAACGAACTCCTGTCGGGCGAAAGAATTATGGCAGAAGCATATGACAAACGGGCAGAAGAAAACCTGCTGGCAATGAGGCGAGAGGTTGAAGAAAAAAACAGGCAGATGCTTCAGACGGAATACTGGATTGCGATTCCTGCCGTCATTGCCGGACTGGTCATGGTGTTTGTGGCTTCATTTATAGAGATGCCAGTCTGGCTGCGAATTGTACTTATCGTATTCGCTCTTGTGATGATATTTACGGTCGCTTTTATCGCTGTGGGAATTGAGCAAAAGGCCGGATACTATGAATGCCAGAATTGTCACCACAGATATGTTCCTACATACTGGCAGACAAATCTTGCAATGCACATGGGACGGACAAGGTATATGAAATGCCCGGAATGCGGTAAAAAAAGCTGGCAGAAAAAAGTCCTCAGCAAGGAAGATGCGGAGGTGTAGGAACATGATAGAGAACGCGCATGTTGAAGCTGCATCTTTCATTTGGCTGATTGTAGGCACTGTGCTTTGGATCGCAGTTCCTGTGGCTGTAGCAATTATCTGGAAATTAAAGAAAAAAGAGCCTATTACGTCCATTTTGGTCGGGGCAGCCACCTTCTTGCTTTTCGCTCTGATCCTTGAAAAACCTATTCAGAATGTGCTGGCTTTTCCGACAACAATGGGTCTTCCGGAACATACCGTCAGTCGATTTCTGAGTGCAAACCCGGTGCTACTGGCGCTTGTTGCAGGGCTTTTCCCCGGAGTATTTGAAGAAACCGGGCGGCTGATCGCCTTTAAGACTGTTCTGAGGAAACGCAAGAACAGAGAGACTTCCATTTCATACGGCATCGGACACGGCGGGTTTGAAGTGATTCTGATATTGGGACTGACATATATCCAGTACATTGCTTATGCCGTTATGCTAAACACCGGAACCTTTGGGACCGTAGTAGATCAGGTTGTATCACAGGCTCCGGAGCAGCTCGGCAGTATCGAGTCCGTTGTGAGTTTGCTCACAGGATTCTCATTTGCAGATTTGAGCATAGCTTTTGTCGAGCGGATAT
>JAFSUG010000012.1 GCA_017445385.1 Oscillospiraceae bacterium | reverse complement strand
TCTGTCTGTCTGACTGTCTGTCTGTCTGTCAAAATTGTCGTCCGCGCGAATTGTATATGTCAAGTCTTTTTCATCATTTCCTTTGCGGAATTTTATGATGTCGAATTGTTCGGGGTTGTATCTATCCATAAAGGTAATCGGAACGCCCATCGTGCCTGTGCGCGCACTGTCGCACGGCGCAGGGGCGTCCTTTTTCATACCCTCTGCTTTTGCCCATTCACACACATCTGCTTTTTCACAGTCAAACCAGCAGGGAACGTAATCATAAGGAATATCAGCCGTCACATCTACGTTAATCGCATCGTAATTGTCATAGGTCGGATACGCCTCAGGCGAGTACTTTTTAACTAAAATCATCTCTTCGTGTCTTTGCTTAATATCCAGATTTGTATACCACCGTACACCCTTTACGCGAATAAACTTACGTCCTGTTTCGTCAATGCCACATCCCGCAGCATTTAGCGGATAGTCGTCCGGCACATAAAACGCTCGGTCGCCGGAATGAATACTTGCCCCAATCCAAACTTTGTTATCTCTCAAAAGCGGAAAGAATTCTTTATACGTAATTGCATTTACATTCCCTATAATAATGAATTTTTTATTGTGTTCCATAAGCATTGAAACGTATTCACGGAATAGGCTAAACGGCGGATTGGTTACAACAATATCGGCTTCGTCAAGAAGCGCAAGGCATTCCGGGGATCGGAAATCGCCGTCGCCTTCAAGTTCAGCCAATACATTTTCTCCGGTTTTGAACAGATCGGCAACATCAAGCATGTCCACTGCACCGTCTCCCGTCGCGTCATGGACGGTCGTTACCACCGCCTTATACGGCTTATTTCCTTCTTGTGCTTCTCCGCCGTTTATATCAAAAAGGCTCAGCTGCTGATTCGCAATCGGGGAATCCGCATAGCAGGTCGCGATCAGTTTTTTCAGCCCAAGGCGGTTAAAGTTCAACACAAAGTATTTGAAAAAATTGCTCTCAAACGGATCATCGCAATTGCAAAGCACCGTCTTATCGGCAAAATGCCTTCTATAGTGGCGCAATTCCTTTTCAATATCAGTCAACTGCGTATAGAATTCATCTTTTTTTGCTTTTGCAGCTCGCTGCAAATTCTGATTCTGAGCCATTTTTTCTGCTCCTTCCGCGCTGAATCGTGCGTATTTCTTTGCTTGAGAGAATATGGAACAGAAAAATATTAACACATTTGTGTTCATTTGACAACATATGTGTTCATTATTTACAGAGAATCGCCGTACACTAATGCACGGAAAGAAGGTGTGCGCGTTGCTTGATCCCGTGATCGTGGGAAATACAATAAAGCGTTTCCGCAAAAAGAAAAAACTGCCGCAGGAAATAATCAGCGGTTTTGCGGATATCGGGCGCACACATCTCAGCGCAATAGAGCGCGGCGAACGGCGACCGACGCTGGATACGTTTTTTAAGATTGCCGAGGCGCTTGAAATGCGCCCGTCAGAATTGCTTGCCGCTATTGAGGAAGAAATTAACAAAGCGCAAAAGTAAAGCACGGTTCATAACGAACCGTGCTTTATTTTTTGAAAAAATGTATTATTCCGCTTTCTTTTCGTAGCGGATATAGCTATAGGTGCTGTATTTTTCGGCTGTTTCGGTGAGGTAAGCAAAAACCGCGTCGCGCAGCTTCTGCTGCCGCGCCTTGAGCGGCAGCGACGGATCGGGATAGATCGGATCGCTGACGTAGATCGTGCGTTTGACTTTACGCAATTTGCCCTTTTGATAGGTCATGCAGTAAGCGAAAACCGGAGCAAGCTGCTTCGCCGGATAATACAGCGATGATACCGGAAACGGGCGGATGCCCGTATAATACGGCCAGATATGCGCTTCGGGATAGATGGCGATATGCCTTCCGCGTTTGTGGCTCTCCCCGACTGCCGCAAGAAACGGCTTCATGCCGCTTGGCGCATTCGGAACGGCAAGTGCGCCGAGCATCTGCACGACCGTGCGCAGTCCGCGAATGGAAAACGCATCCGCTCCGGCAAGCACGTCCGCGCGGCGCGGCGCGGAGAGCACCGCCGGCGTATACGCATCGAAAAACGCAGTATGGTTGCCATAGAGGAAGCACGCCTCCGGAAACCGCGCCACCTTCTTCCGCCCGACGATCTTTACGCCGGAGATCACCCGATGCAAAAACCAGACGATCGGCAGCGCAATACCATAGAGCAGATTGGAGCAGAGGTTCCAAAGCCGCCCGTGGGTATAGGGGTAATCGCCGCCGACGACCGCCGTGCTGATCGCCGTACCGGCGAAATCATCGTGCAGCGCATCGGAATAATAAACAACTTTTTCAGGCTTTGACACAGGCGCTCGCCTCCGTCAGCATTTTTTCCATTTCCGTCATGCACTCGCTCTGCCGGTAGATCACAGCGCTTTCAGTGTAGCGGTTTTCATAGCTATGCAGCTTTTCGGGATCGTTTTTCAGCGTATCGATCCAAGCGTCGATGCAGCGCGCAAGGTCTTTCGGATCGCGGTTATGGAAAACGCACGATTCATCGAGCGCAAACGCCTTTGTTGCAGAGCGCGGACTATCGGAAACGATCGTGAGCTTTCCGCAGGCGATTGCCTCTAAACAGGCGATGCCCTCCAGCTCCGTTTCCGCCGGATGCACGTAAAGATCACAGGCGTTGAGGACGTCGATGATCTCATCGCGCCCGAAAAATTTCATGATCGGCGGATTCGGCAGCCTTTGCGCAAGGCGCTTCAGCTTGCGCTCTTTCGTGCCCTGTCCGGCAAGGACGAGCAAAAGCTCATCCCGATAGCGGCTGACCGCCGCCGCGCGGAGCAGCGTATCCTGCGATTTTTCGCGCGAATAGCGCCCGGTTGTGAGGATCACGATATGATCGCCCCATTCTTTCGGGCGCGGAGTCTGCTTGCGCTGCACGGAGTCGCTCACGCCGTTGGAGATCACGTGCCCCGGCGTTGCATGACGCACCTCGCGCTCAAACAACTCGCGGATGAACTGCGTCGGGTAATGGATCGCGTCCACGTGGCGGAAAAACCAGCGGTAAAGGAGCTGATAGCCCAGCCAGTTTGCGAAGCGAAACTGATGCATCCCAATATAAGCCGTCATGTTTTCCGCCTGCGCGTGAAAGCCTGCCGTTACCGGCAGGCCGCGTTTTTTTGCCATGTGCGCCGCCGTGATGCCGAGGGCAAACGGCGTTATGATATGCACAACGTCCGCGCCGTCTATCGCGCGGGTGATCACCGCTTTATCCGGCTTTGCGAGCGTAACGCCGGCTTTTTTCACGTAGGCGTTCAGAAGCGCCCCAAGATTGAGGTTCGGTACGATATACCAGTCTTTTTCGCCGCGGCGGTACTGATCGGCGCACAGAACGCGCACCGTATGGCCGCGGGAGCGGAGATAGCGGATCAGATTCATTGCGGCGATGGTGGTGCCGTTGTTTTCCGCACCGAGCACATCGCTCACGACCGTGATAACCATAATGCCTCCCAATGGCAAATTCTGCCATTACTCATTATAGCGAATCACGTCGAATCCCGCAATAGAAAATATAAAATTTTTTATATTTTCTTGAACGCAAGCGGATATACGCCGATTGCGATAAACGATACGATCGCATACCGCGCCGCGCGCACAAGATAGGAAAGCGTTGTTGCCTGCTCCAAAAAATCCGCGGAGAACGGCAGCTTCAGCAGCGCGTTTACAACAAGATAAACCGCAATGCCGCCGGCAAGCCGCAGCAGCGAGCGCCAAAAGCCCTTTGCCGGCGCGAAGCGCACGAACTTTGCCTCAAACGGCTCGGAAAGCGCCAAGCCGAGCAGCAATCCGAACGAGGTATAGTACGCTGCGCCCGTGCAGAAGAACAGCCCCGGCGCGGCGGAGAGCAGCGCAACGATCCGAAACACGCGCGGATAGCGCAGCGCGCGCTGCAAAAAGGGTACGAGCCAAACAACAAGCAAGCCCATCATCCAGCCGGCAAATACGTCCGTTGGGAAATGCGCGCCCACCGCAACGCGGGAAAAGCCCACCAGCAGCGGCAGGACCACCGCAAGCACGGTCAGCCATTTCTTTTTCGTAGCTACGGCGAGCGTTCCGAACACCGCGGTCACGTTGAACGAATGACCGCTCGGAAACGCGAAGCCCTGCTTTGCAATGTCGTGGGTATCTGCGCCTGAATCGATCTTGCGCAAAAGCTCGATCCCGTCGCTGACGAAATACGGCCGCAGCCGCTGCACGATATCCTTGAGCGCGAGGCTCCACGAGCTGCCCAGCAGCAGGCACCAGCCGATCCGCTGCCCGAGCTTCTTATCTCTGCACCAGTAGACGAAGCCGAGCACCATCACTAAAAAGAGATCCTCACCGGGCAGCGAAAGCTGCGATATGAACGCCATCCACGCCGGCGCGATATGCGCCTGCAGCCACTGCATCAGTCCGATCTCCCATGCAAAATAAAATACGTTGCCCATCGTTTTTCCCCTTCCTTATGCCTCGGCGCGCCGTGGTCGCTAAAATAACGAATTTTATCGTCCACCGATCAAGAAATATCAAATCGTGCGCTCATACACCTCTACCTGCGTGATAACATCCCGAAGACGGTCACTGCCGACCATGTATTCCAAGACCTCATCGGCATTATTGCACCATTTTTCTGATTTTTTGATCATCTCTACATCTGCCGGTCCTTCTGTAGGGTATGCTTTGGAAATGAACATCATTTGCTTTCCGTCACGAAGAACGCTCCCAAATGCACAATATGTGACGCCATTCCAAATAAACACAACCTCACCACCGTAACGCATGCACCACTTGAAATCGCTGATGCTTTCAAATTTTGCATCAGAAAAGGCTCTCGGATGTTTTTGCATGTACTGTTCTCCTTTCTACCGTTTTCATCTGTAGAATCGAAAACACTAATAATTATAACAGCAAGAACAAAAGTTAGTACCGCCCATAAGATTGGGTGTTTTTTTCTTTGATTGATTCATTTTTTACATAGCTCCTCTTTTTTTCTAATTCTATTGAGAAGGATAATCAATTCTATTTGTTCATATTGTTCTACATTTTTTGTCCAATAATATGGACTATTCATTACTTGTTCAATTAAAACAGTTATATCATATATTGCCAACAATCTGCAATAGTAAAAAGCACGTCGCTAAGAGCCGCCTTTCGAGTCCCTCTTGATACAAAAAACAGCACCGCCAAAGGCGATGCTGTTTTTTGGTGGACGGGGAGGGACTCGAACCCCCGACCCCCTGCACGTCAAGCAGGTGCTCTAGCCAGCTGAGCTAACCGTCCGGATGCAGGAGTCATTATACACAGCATCCCGGCGGTTGTCAAGTCTTTTTATCCGGCAATTTGCTCGGCATACCAGGCGGCGAGCGCATCGGAAACCTTTTCGTATGCGCCCACGCCTTCCGACTGGGCAAACGCCTTGAGGTACAGATCGTTCACCTGCTGCGCCGTATCCTTTACGCCGCCTTCATACGGCGCGTAATGCTCCGTTGCGCCGAGCAGATCCTGCTGCACCTGCGCGCTCAGGCTTGCGTTCCAAACCTCCGCCGCGCGTTCCGGCGACAGCTTATACAGCGCGTTATAGCAATACATAAACGCGCTGAATTCGCCCGAATAGCGATAGCGCAGATCGCTGCTGGACGCGCAGGCGAGATAGGCGATGAAATTCGCGTCCGCTTCGGTATTCGCGCCGAGGCGATGCGCGCGCTCATGGCAGATCGTAAACGGCATGGCAAAGCCGTAGGTATTCGGATTGAAGCACGGCTCGGCGGTATACGCAACGAAGATGCCCGTTGTTCCGGCGTAACTGAACAGGTCGCCGGGCAGAAGCGGCTTGACCGTGACTTCCGTATCCTCGATGCAGTCGTACTGCGCGGCAAGGGCGGCAAAGCCGCCGTCGGACGCTCTGCTCAGCTCGGTGAGGTCATCCGCGCTGAGCATGCCTTCTTCATCGCGCGGCACGAGATTTGCAAGCGCGCTTGCGCGGTTTCCATAGTAGGCGGCGGCGTTTGCGAGGCGATCTTCCGAGGGCGCGCGCACGGAGACGATCTGCTCCGTTTTCGTGGGCAGAAAATGCCCTGCGCCCCAAAGCACAACGAACAGCAGCACGGCAAAACTCGCGCCCCAAAGGACGCCCGTAACCCAGCGGAGCGGTTTTTTCTTTTTGAGATCATGGATCAGCGACGCGACTGCCCAAACGATCAGCAGCACGGCAATCGCTTCCCAAAGCGGGAAGGGAAAAACCGCCGTGACCGCGCCGATTACGCTGAGCACGTTCGCGCTCAAGCCGGTATACCACGGCGCGATGAGCTGCGGCAGCTTCCATGCGGCAGCGCAGAGCAGCGCGGAAATCAGCAGCATAACCGCCGATGAGATCACGCGGGATATGGTTTTCATAGGCAACGCCTCCACTGGCATTGTAACATGTCCGCATCGGATTTTCCAGCCGTATTTTGGCAGAAAAAAATCGGGCAATGCCCGATTTTTTCTTTATTGCGCAAATTTCATATACTGCTTGCGAATGCCGAGCGGATAGCAGATCAGAACGCCTGCGATTGCGCCGACAGCCGCCTGCAAAAACTGGAACGGCAGCTTCAAAACGGCATATTCCGGCGTGCTGTAAACGTAGGCTCTGCCGAGCGTATAGCCGACGACCATGATGATCGCGCCGACCAGCACGCCCACGATTGCGCCCCAAATGGGTTTGCTCCGGAAAAGACGATGCGCAATCAGCGAAATGGCAACCGCCTGCAAGCCATGCGTGACGAGGGAGACGAACATCGGCGCAGGATAGAAGAACAAATCACCGAGGAATGCGCCGACGCCGCCGACGACAAACGCGCCGAACGGATCGAGCAGGATTGCCGCCGTACAGATCACAATATCGTTCAGATACAGATGGCCGCCCGGAACGGGAATGCCAAACGAGCTGAGCGCAACGTTCATCGCGGTCAGAACGGCGGTCATCGTAAGCCAAAGGCTTGTTTTCGAAATGCGTTTATTTCCCATGATCAGCACCTCTTTACATTTCTGTAAAAACAGCGTATCATGGAACTGACCATATTGAAATTATCAGAACAGGAGAATTTTATATAACCAGATGAAATACTACGTTGATAAAACCGCCGCTGCGCCGGCATATTTGCAGCTTTATGAGCAACTGCGCCGCGATATTGTAAGCGCGGTCTACCCCTACGGCAGCCGCCTGCCCTCAAAGCGCACGCTTGCGGCTGACGCAGGCGTGAGCGTGATCCCGGTGGAGCGCGCGTTTGCGCTGCTCTGCGACGAGGGCTACTGCGAAGCGCGCGAGCGCAGCGGCTTTTTTGCCTGCTATCGGGAAAAGGAGGTCCTGCTGCCGCCAACGAGGAAAAAGCCGCTCCGCGCCGCGTCGCATCCGGCGAAGGCGGATTTTCCGTTTTCCGTTCTGGCGAAGACGATGCGCCGCGTTCTGCTCGACCGCAGCGAGGCGCTGCTCGTAAAATCCCCGAACCACGGCTGCGCCGAGCTGCGCGAGGCAATCGCCGCGTATCTTGCGCGGTCGTGCGGCATTTCCGTCCGTCCGGAGCAGGTTATTATCGGCTCGGGCGCGGAATATCTTTACGGACTGATCGTGCAGCTGCTCGGCGCGGATCGCGTTTACGCGATCGAAGACCCATCCTACGATAAGATCCGCCGCGTATACCTTGCAAGCGGTGCGGCGGTTGATCCGCTGAAAATGGGCGCGGACGGCATCCGCGCGGCGGAGCTTGCACGGACGGACGCAACCGTTCTGCACGTAACGCCCTTCAACAGCTTTCCGAGCGGCACGACCGCCGACGCATCAAAGCGGCAAGCCTATCTGCGCTGGGCGCAGGCGCGAAACGGCTGGCTGATCGAGGACAACTACGACGCCGAGCTGACCGTTTCCAAAAAGCACGAGGACACGCTCTTTGCACGCTCCGGCGGAAGCCGCGTTCTATACCTCAACACGTTTTCCCGAACGATTGCGCCATCGATCCGCATCGGCTATCTGCTGCTGCCGGACGCGCTGCTGAAGCCCTTTGAGCAAAAGCTCGGCTTTTATTCCTGCACCGTGCCCGTATACGAGCAATACGTTTTGGCGGAGCTGCTGCAATCGGGCGATTTTGAGCGCCATCTCAACCGGGTACGCCGCGCGAAACGCGCTGGGAAATAAGCACGTCGCAAAGCGCGTCGGCAAGCACGTTTGCTGCTGTGAGCGCCTCGGGCAGCGTATTGCCCGTTGCCCCGATCTCAATAATCAGCGCGCCGGGGCGAACGTGCTGGTTAAATCGCTCCTTGCGCAAATCGATTGCTTTGCAGATTCCCGGCGCGCGCCGCTCCGCCGCCGCATGGAGCTTCAGCGCAAACGAAAGGTTGTCCCGCCAATCGGGATGCGATAAGCCGCCGGCGTCCGTACCGACGACGAACATGAGCTGCGCCGCCGTCTCACCGCCGACCGAGACCGTTTTCGGATGCTCGTTCGCATCGCGGTGAATATCCAGAACCACCTGCACGGATGGCGTTTTTTCAAGCTGCGCCTGCACCGCCTCCAGCGAACGCGCGTACGCGCCGTTATACGCCGGATAATCGTGGAACGACGTATCATGCAGCGTCTCGATGCCGCGCTCGCTCAATCTCTGCGCGATCACATCGCCCACGCGCACGACCGATTGCGACTGATCCGTTGTGCGCATGGAATCGCTTTCATCATAGGTATACCCTGCGCTCTGCGTATACGCCTCGCTCGTATGGGTATGTACGATCAGAACTGCCGGCTCGTTTTCCGGGATCGAAAACTTGAGCGGCGCAAGCAGCAGCGCTTTTGCATCCGCCGTATAGCCGCTGTTTCCGCCGATCTCCGCCGCCTCCTCCGCCGTAAACGGCGCGATGGCAGGCGGCGCTTCTTTCTCCGCCGCGGGCAGCTTATGCAGCACCCAAACGCGCTGCTCCGTTTCCTGCGGCGGCAGCTCCGTGCCCGTTGCAAGCGCCATCGTGACCGCGCCGAAGCGCGCGCCGTCAAACGTTTCCAGCAGCCTTCGCTG
This sequence comes from Oscillospiraceae bacterium, assembly GCA_017445385.1. Classification (GTDB taxonomy): domain Bacteria; phylum Bacillota; class Clostridia; order Oscillospirales; family Oscillospiraceae; genus RGIG3566. The sequence goes on along the minus strand of JAFSUG010000012.1, from coordinate 87,992 downwards.
CGCAAGCGCGTCAACCCCGGTTGCGGCAAGTCCGCGCACGGCAACGGCAAGCGCAAGCATACCCAAATACGCTCTTTTGTGTTCCAAAACAATCACTCCCCTTTGATGCATACGTCAATCCGGAGCCGTTTAGAACTGGTTTTTTCTGTTGTTTTTTGTCTGTTTTCACAAAAACGGTTGAATTTGCCACCCTGTTAGACTATAATGAGATTACTATTATTTATTGGGGAGGCTGCGGCTATGGGAAAGGTCCTCGCATTCGTTTCCGGCAAGGGCGGAACCGGCAAAACCTCCACTTGCGCCGCGGTTGCCTCGTGCCTTAGCGCGATGGGCGATCGCGTGCTTTGCATCGATCTGGACGTAGGCTTGCGCAACCTTGATCTCTCGCTCGGCATGGGCGCGGAACCGCTGCTGCCGTTTACCGATCTTGTGCGCGGCGATTACGAGCTTGATCAAATCGAGCCGAACGAGCGGCTCTCGGGACTGAAGATGCTCTCCGCGCCCGTTACGATCCGCCCGGAGGAGATTGACGAAGCGGCGTTCGGCAGGTTTTTAGACCGCTGCCGCGAAGCGTTTGACTGGTGCTTGCTTGACGCGCCTGCCGGCATCGGCGCAGGTTTTCGCCTGTCCGCCCTGTTCGCGGATGAATGCATCGTTGTAACCGGCGGCGACGTCGGCGCCCTGCGCGACGGCGCTGCGGCAGCCGTGCAGCTCCGAACGATCACCGATGCGCCGGCGCGCGTGCTTGTAAACCGCGTCAGTCCGAAACTGATGCGCAAAATGCAAAAAACCGTAGACGACGTGATGGATACCGTGGGGCTGCCGCTTTTGGGCATCGTCCCGGAGGACAGCGCCGTACCGCTTGCAAGCGCAAAGGATACGCCGCTCGTGCTCTACGAGCAAAGCGGCGCGGCGCGCGCCTGCCTGCGGATCGCGCGGCGCATCAAAGGCATCAAAACGCCGCTGACCGCAAAATAAAAAAGAGGAGGATGCAATATGAACATCGTTCTGATGGCGGACGACCGAAAAAAAGAGCTTATGACTCAGCTTTGCACGGCGTATAAGAGCATCCTGCAGCAGCACGAGCTATCCGCGACAGCCGCAACCGGCAGGCGCGTAATGGAAGCGACCGGCATGAACGTTTCGCTGTTTTTATCGCGCAAGCAGGGCGGCCACCAGCAGGTGGACGCGCGGATCGCCTTCAACGAGATCGATCTGATTCTGATGTTCGTTGACCCGAACGACGGCGATTCCTGGGAGGATCAGCGCGTGATGCGCACGCTTCGCCTTTGCGACGCATACAACGTCCCCGTTGCGACGAATCTCGCATCGGCGGAAATGATGATCCTCGGCCTGCAGCGCGGCGATCTCGACTGGCGCGAAATGGTAAAGCCGAAAAAAACGCTGCGATAAGCATTTGTCACAAAGGAGATTCAATATGGCATCAATCAAACCGCGCACGCTCAGCGGTTTTATGGAGCTGCTGCCCGCTCCGCAGCAGCAGATGGAACGCCTGATGGACGTTCTGCGCAAAACCTACGCAAGCTACGGCTTTACGCCGCTGGATACGCCCGTGATTGAAGACGCGCAGATCCTGCTTGCGAAGGGCGGCGGCGAAACGGAAAAGCAGATTTACCGCTTCCAAAAGGGTGACGGCGATTTAGCGCTGCGTTTTGATCTGACCGTTCCGCTGGCAAAATACGTTGCGATGCACTACGGCGAGCTTTCGTTCCCGTTCCGCCGCTATCAGATCGGCAAGGTCTACCGCGGCGAACGCGCGCAGCGCGGCCGTTTCCGCGAATTTTACCAGGCGGATATCGACGTGATCGGCGACGGCAAGCTGGATATCCTTTGCGAAGCGGAGATTCCGGCGATCATCTACGAAACGTTTACCGCGCTCGGACTGAAGCGGTTCTGCATCCGCGTGAACAACCGCCGCCTGCTCAGCGGCTTTTACGAAATCCTCGGCCTTTCCGACAAAGCTTCCGACGTGCTGCGCACGGTGGACAAGCTCGATAAAGTGGGCAAGGACGTGGTTGCCGATATTCTGCGCGATGACGTTGGGCTGACCGACGCGCAGACGCAGGAAATTCTCGCCTTCCTCTCCGTAGAGGGCGGCACGGACGCAACGCTTGCTTCGCTCGAAAAATACGTTGGCAAAAACGAAACGTTCGACCTTGGTCTTTCCGAGCTGAAAACCGTTGTTCGCTGCCTCGCCGATTTCGGCGTTCCGGCGGATCACTTTGCCGTGGATCTCACGATCGCGCGCGGCTTGGATTATTACACAGGCACCGTTTATGAAACAACGCTGCTCGATCACCCGGAGATCGGCTCGGTCTGCTCCGGCGGCAGATACGATAACCTCGCCGAATACTACATCGACCGTCCGCTTCCGGGCGTTGGCATCTCAATCGGTCTGACGCGCCTTTTCTACGTGCTCGGCGAACAGGGTATGCTGAACGACGCGCTCGTGACCGCTCCGGCGGACGTGCTGATCCTGCCGATGACGGAAGACCCCGGCGCGGCGATCCGCGCGGCAAAGCTTCTGCGGCAGGCAGGATTGCGCGCGCAGCTCTATACCGAGCAGAAGAAATTCAAGCAGAAAATGAGCTACGCCGACAAATTGGCAATCCCCTATTGCGTGCTGCTGGGTGAAGACGAGCTTGCGGCAGGCAAATGGTCGGTTAAGGATATGCGCAGCGGCGAACAGCAGCTGCTTGCGCCGGAGGACGCGGTTGCCGCCATCTGCGCCGGCATTTCCGCGCTGGATTCCGGCAGCGTGATTACAGAGAAATGACAGACCTTCCGATTCGCCGCCATCCAAGACTGAAATCCTATGATTACAGTCAAAACGGCGCGTACTTCGTTACATTCTGCACCGCAGGAAAAGAAAAGATTCTTTCCAAAATCCGCGTAGGGCGGGATGCCCTCATCCCGCCGCGCGTAGAGCTTACGGAAATCGGTGCAGTTGTTGCGCAGGCAATCGGAAAAACCAAAGCCGCTTATCCCACCGTTCAGTTAGCATCATCGGTGATCATGCCAAATCACGTACACCTGCTGTTAACCTTTGATCATCCTGACGGCGGGATGAGGGCATCCCGCCCTACGCTTGCTATGGTTGTTCGTGCAATCAAGACATCCGTCACAAGGCAAATCGGGCATTCCATCTGGCAGGATTCTTTTTATGAACACGTTATACGGAACGAAGAAGACTTTCTGAACACAATGGCATATATTCAAAACAACCCTGCAAAATGGATTTTGCAAAAGAAAGAGAATTCCGACTTCGAGAGGAGAGAAAGATATGACACAATCCAGAACGCATAACTGTGGCGAGCTGCGCCTGAGTGATGCAGGCAAAACCGTTACGATCGTCGGCTGGATGGAAAACGTGCGCATCGTCGGCAACAATTTTGCCTTCGTTGTTCTGCGCGATTTCTACGGCGTAACGCAGGTGGTTGTTGAAACGGAAGAGATGATGAACCAGATCAAGCCGCTCAACAAGGAATCCACCATTTCCGTAACCGGCAAGGTGCGCGAGCGCGACAGCAAGAACCCCAAGCTGCCCACGGGCGACATTGAGGTTGTCCCCGAAAAGATCGAAGTGCTCGGCCGCTGCCGCTACAACGAGCTTCCCTTTGAGATCAACCGCAGCCGCGACGCGGACGAAGCGCTGCGCCTGAAATACCGCTATCTCGATCTGCGCAACCCCGCCGTGAAGAAGAACATCATTCTCCGCTGCAACGTGGTTGCCGCGATCCGCAGCGCGATGATGGCGCACGACTTCCTGGAAATCACAACCCCGATCCTGACGGCGTCCTCGCCGGAAGGCGCGCGCGATTATCTCGTTCCCTCGAGAAAGCATCCGGGCAAGTTCTATGCCCTGCCGCAGGCGCCGCAGCAGTTCAAGCAGCTGCTGATGACCTCCGGCTTTGACCGCTATTTCCAAATCGCGCCCTGCTTCCGCGATGAAGACGCGCGCGGCGACCGCAGTCCCGGCGAGTTCTATCAGCTCGATATGGAGATGGCATTCGCAACGCAGGACGACGTTTTCGCCGTTCTGGAAGACGTTTTCCCGCCGATCTTCGCAAAATACGGCACGTACAACGTTGCCTCCTCCGCGCCGTTCCGCCGCATTCCGTTCACCGAAGCGATGGAGCGTTACGGCTCCGACAAGCCCGATCTGCGTATCGACCTGATCGTGCAGGATATGACCGAGCTCGTTTCCGGCAGCGAATTTGAGCCGTTCGCCGCAGGCAACACCGTGAAGGCCGTTGTTGTTTCCGACTGCACGCTGGCGCGCAAAGCAATCGACAAGCTCTGCGCGGACGTTGAAGTGCAGGCAGGGCAGAAGCCTTACTGGTTCAAGGTTGACGAAAACGGCGAATTTGCCGGCGGCATTGCGAAATTCCTCGCCGGCAACAAGGACGCCATCGTAGAAAAGCTCGGTCTTAAGCCCGGCTGCTTCGTAGGCGTAACGGCAGGCAAGAAGCTTGCCGCGCAGAAGACCGCCGGCGTGCTTCGCTCGAAGCTCGGTCAGATCTGCGAAGGTCACATGGATAAAGAGCGCTACGAATTCTGCTGGATCGTAGACTTCCCGATGTACGAGATCGGCGAAGAGAGCGGCGAGCTGGAGTTCTGCCACAACCCGTTCTCGATGCCCGGCGGCGGCGAAGCCACGCTCGATAAAGCGATCGCCGGCGAGATCGATCCGCTGGAGATCACCGCGCAGCAGTACGACCTCGTCTGCAACGGCGTGGAGCTGTCCTCCGGTGCAGTTCGGAACCACGACCCCGACATCATGATCAAAGCGTTCCGACTCGTCCGTCTCGGCGAGGAGGACGTGAAAAAGAAGTTCCCGGCAATGTACAACGCCTTCTGCTATGGTGCGCCGCCGCATGCCGGCATCGCCCCGGGCATCGACCGCATGGTCATGCTGCTTGCCGGCGAGGACTCCATCCGCGAGATCATTCCGTTCCCGATGAACAAAAACGCGCAGGACGTGCTGATGGGCGCACCGTCGTTCGTAGAGCAGAAGCAGCTTGACGAGCTTTCCATCGCCTGCACGAAGCTGGAAGAAGAATGATCCATCCGAGAGCGGAGCAAAACCGCAGAGAAAAGCTCGGTGCGCAGGGCGGCAACGGCGTTGCCCGCTTCCGCGACCTGTTTACCTCCGAGGATCTGGGCAGCCGCGCGGAGATGTTCTCCGTTGTTACGCTTGACCCCGGCGACAGCGTCGGCATCCACGCGCACACGGTAAACGGCGAAGTTTACTGCGTGCTGCGCGGCTCCGTCTGGGTAACGGAGGACGGCGCGGAGCGCGAGCTTCTCCCCGGCGACGCGGAATTCTGCGCCGATGGGCATACCCACGGCATGGAAAACCGCTCCGATTCCCCGGCGGAGATTTTAGCCGTAATCCTGCCAAACCGATAAAAAAAGAACCGTCGTGCTGCGCACGACGGTTTTCTTTTTTTCAGATTTTGCGGAGCTGGTCCGGAAACCGGTTGACCACCAGCATCAGCGGAATGCCGATCAGATAGCAGACGGCGGCTTCGCCGATCGCAACCGTGAGCGCATGGAGCGCAAGCACGGCAACCGTGCCGGTTGCGCCGAACGCTTCCGTGAAGCCGTAACCATAGTACAGCACGAACGGAATGACCAGCGCGTTGCAGATCACGGGCGGCAGCGGCGCAAGCAGCTTCGCGCCGAGGCTGACCTTTTCCGAAAGCCCCACGCGGAAGACTTTTCCGATCCGCCATGTGCAGATCGCGGCAATCAGCGTTGCAAGCGAGCCGAACACAACGTCCACCCACGTGCCGCCGAGCAGGTTCGCAATCGCGCAGCCGATAAAGAGGCCGGGGATCGCCGCAGGCGTAAGCGCCGGCAGCACGCAGAGCGCTTCGGACAGACGAAACTGGATTCCGGCGGACGAAATTTCCCAAAGCGCCATGGTTAAAACCGCATAGAGCGCGGCGATGATTGCGCCGAAGGCAATCCGTTTGGTTGTAAATGCTTTCATAAAAAAATCGATGGGCAGACCGAGCCCATCTTCCTCCCGTAGTTTTGATTCGCGCTTGCGCGCCGGCAGGATGGTCACGAACTGCCGTTATTTGGTTGCGCCGGTATCATAGCAGACAGCACAAAAAAAGTCAAGATAGCAAACATCTTAAGCGTCACTATATATCTTAGCATTCTATGTTTAACCACTATATATAGTGGTTGAAAAACGCAATTTCTTTAGTATAATAATATTAACAGGGCCTCCCGCACCTCTGCGCCGAAAGGTGTATGTGTCCCAGGGGGGACATTTTTTTGGAGGTTGCCATGTCAAATGACATAAAAGCAGCAACAACCCTTGACGAGCAACTTGAAATACTTCGTAGTCGTGGTTGTTTTATCTCTGACGAGACTTTTTGTAAAGCTAAACTTGCAGACATTAACTATTATCGTTTAACCGCTTATTTTCTCCCCTTTAGAAATGCAGATGGGCTTTATTGTGAGGGGACAAGCTTTCATACTATATACCGAATTTACGAGTTTGATAGAAAACTTCGTGCACTTCTTTTTTCCGCTGTGGAAGAAATCGAGGTTTTTTTGAGGGCGCGACTTGCGTACTACTTTGCACATACCTATGGACCGATTGGTCATTTAGACACATCTAATTTTTCTCAAAAGCACAATCACGAGAAATTTGTTAAGAACATTGCGCGCGAGGTTGATAGTAACAAAAAAGTGCTGTTTGTAAAACATCATCTCGAGAAGTATAACGGCGTCTTCCCGATATGGGTCATCACTGAGCTTTTTACCTTTGGAATGCTTTCATATTTTTACAGTGATATGAAAACGGCAGATCAAAAGAAAATCGCCAACAGTATCTATAAAACGACGCCTAAGGTTTTAATCAGCTGGCTGCGCTGCTGTACTGACTTGCGCAATATATGCGCACATTACGGTCGGTTATATTACCGCATTTTTACTGCATATCCTGCAGGGTTTGACTTGCAAGAGCGTGTAAAATGCAGATTGTGGAGTTATATGCTCGTACTCAATGCACTTTATCCCGATCGGCAAAAATGGAACAGCGAATTCATGCCCGCGCTTGAAGAACTGTTTGATATGTATAAAGGATCTATTGATTTATATCACATTGCATTTCCAAAGGATTGGCTTGCGCAACTAAAGGCAGGCGCAGTTGAGAATGTGTTTGCTTATGCATAGGCAAAAGCAACAACCCATAATACACTGCAATCGCGCAAGAACATATCAGTGATTAAAAAACAGAGCGACCATCCTGCAGGATGGTCGCTCTGTTTAAAGGCTTACTGCGCTTTCTTTTTGCCGCTGAGCAGGACGTTCGTGAGAATGCCGAGGATCAGCGCGCAGGCAACTTCAGTGATCGTAACCGAGCCGAAAGAGACCGCCATGCCGCCGATGCCGGTGATCAGGATCACGGAAACGACGAACAGGTTGCGGTTGTCATTGAGGTCGGTCTTCTGGATCATCTTCAGACCGGAAACCGCGATGAAGCCGTACAGCGCGATGCAAACGCCGCCCATGACGCAGTTCGGAATCGTTGCGAGGAACGTTGCGAACGGACCGACGAAGGAAATCACGATTGCGAGGATCGCGGTTGCGAGGATCGTAACAACGGAAGCGTTGCCGGAGATCGCCACGCAGCCGACGCTTTCGCCGTAGGTGGTATTCGGGCAGCCGCCGAAGATCGCGCCGGCGAACGAGCCGACGCCGTCACCGAGCAGCGTGCGATGCAGGCCGGGATCTTCCAGCAGATCACTGCCGATGATGGAAGAGAGGTTCTTATGGTCGGCAATGTGCTCTGCGAAAACAACGAACGCAACGGGAACGTAAGCAACGGCAACCGTAGCGATGTAGGAGCCGGTTACTTCGCCGATGCCCTTATAGGCGGTGAGGAAGGTGAAATCGGGCAGCCAGGTCATCGTAGCGAAGCGGCTGAGGTCGATTACCATGAGCGCCGCATTGCCGGTGGACTGGCCAATCAGCGTGAAGCAAAGGGCGACGACGTAGCCTGCGAGGATGCCCATGATGAACGGGATCATCTTGATCATCTTCTTGCCGTAGACGGAGCAGATCATCGTAACAGCCAGCGTAACGAGGCCGCAGACAAGCGCGATATACTCGTTGCCGCCGGCAGGCGCGGTGAAGAGATCGCCGACAGCGTTGCCCGCCAGAGAAAGACCGATGATTGCGACGGTCGGGCCGATGACAACAGCCGGCATCAGCTTATTGATCCAGTTGACGCCAACCGCTTTTACAACGATTGCAATTACAACGTATACAAGACCAGCGAAGCCTGCGCCGAGGATCAGACCGAGGTAGCCGAGCTGCATGGAAGCCGCTCCGGCAAACGCCGTAAACATCGAGCCGATGAACGCGAACGAAGAGCCGAGGAACACGGGGCTGCGGAACTTCGTAAACAGCAGATAAACGAGCGTGCCCACGCCTGCGCCGAAGAGCGCCGCGGTGGAGGACATGCCGTTGCCGACGATTGCCGGCACGGCGATGGTCGCCGCCATGATGGCAAGCAGCTGCTGCAGTGCGAACAGCAGGATCTGACCGAATTTCGGTCTGTCTTTTACGCCATAGGTAAGATTCATAATGCTTCTCCTTTCTTTTCTGCCCTTTCGCGCTCAAAAAAAGAGAGAATCGTTTTTGAAATCAAAAACAATTCTCTCGAAAATTTTGAGAAAGCGAAACGGGAACACGCTGCCCACCGAAAATCAAAACGACTGTTGCGGTCATGGCACGCACCCCCTTGGTTTTTTGCATTGGGTGTATTATACCGACCAAGGCGCGGATTGTCAATCCCCTTTTTCATCTTTTTTAGAGCAGAATTTGCAAATTTATTGTTTCCGTGGTACAATTCATTGGACTGCGAAAATGGTAGTCTATAGAAAAAGGAGGTTTTCTTATGACATACCGTTTTTACGCGCTGATCGCCCGAATGCGCTACATTGGCAGATGGGGGCTCATGCGCAATACGTTCCGGGAAAACGTGCAGGAGCACAGTCACATGGTTGCCGTTTTAGCGCACGGACTTGCCGTGATCCAGCGCGACGTTCTGCACCAGAGCGCCGATCCCGACCGCTGCGCGGCAGCCGCTCTGTTCCACGACGCTTCCGAGATCCTCACGGGCGATTTGCCCACGCCGATCAAGTATTACGATCCGGCGATTCAAGCCGCCTATAAGCAGGTGGAGGCAGTGAGCTGCAAGAAGCTGCTTTCCATGCTGCCGGAGGCGCTGCAAGGCAGCTACGAACCGCTGCTGAACGAATCCGACCCGGACGTGAAAACAATCGTAAAGGCGGCGGATAAGCTCTCGGCGCATATCAAGTGCCTGGAGGAGCTGAAAGCCGGAAACGAGGAATTTGCCGCCGCAGCCAAGCAGACGCGCGCTGCGCTGGAGCAAATGCGTCTGCCGTGCCTGGACTGGTTCATGGAACACTGCCTTACCGCGTTTGAGCAAAATCTCGATGAGTTGAATTGAGAAAAGCCCTGCGATCGCATGATCGCAGGGCTTTTTTTATTGACCGCCGTCCAGTTTTTTAAGGATTCTTGCAAGCTGGCGGCAGAAGAGCGCGGCGTGGATCGGCGCGCCATCCGATGCGTTGAGCCACGGGCAAGGTTCGATCTCCGTTTCTTCAAGGCGCTTTGCCATATGCTCTGAAAGGCCTGCCGCGCAGGCATAAACGAGCATGCGCATCATCATCTGCGGATCGCGCTCCGCCATGGAGGCAAGGTGGTCCTCCTCGGCATGATCGAGGAAACGAACGAAGCCGATACACTGCTCTACAACGTCGTTTCCGGCAGCCGTCAGCCGTCCGCCGCGGCGCATTACGAAGCCGACCGCTACGCACAGCGCAAGCGCAAGGAGCATCGGGAGCATACCGCCGCCGATCCGCGCCAGCAGGAACAGCACCGCAAACGAGCCTACGCCTGCCGCAACCCACGGAAGATCGCGGATTGCAAGGCGGCAAACGCCGCGGCAGATCAGCTGCCCGAGCGACGCGCCAACGGCGAACGCCAAAATCAGCAGCAGCCACTTCACGCCGCCTGCCGGCAGCAGAAGCTGCATCGTATTGAGCAGCGCAAGCGCGCTGACGAGCGAAGCAAGTACGCGCGGAACCAAAACGCCTCCGCTTGCGCGGTCATACAGCCGCCGCGTCCAATAGTGGCGCAGCAGCGAGGCGGTTGCCTTTTCCGCTTTTTCGTAGCGCGGGCTGTCCGTTTCGCAAACGTCGCTGTTTTGGAACAGCAGCGCAAAAATCCGCCGCTCTTCCTCGCGCCGTTCCGCGCCCATATCCATGCTCTTTTGCAGAAGCATCCTGCCGCCGCGCTTTTCCGTAATTGTCAGGTAGCCGAGCGACGCCCACTCGCACAGCAGAAGCGAGAGCTTCGGCGCATCGCCGCAGAGCAGCAGCGGAAGCTCCGCCGGGCTGACGCCATCGGGCGGAAGCGTTCTCGCCTGCGGGCGAAGCCGCGCGCCGCGCAGCGTTAAGAACCAATAAACCACCGCAAGCGCAGTGAACGCGATCACAAGCACCGTCACAATCCACTGCCCGACGCTTCCCGCGGCGCTGCGGCTGGAAGAGAAATACCCCGGCTCCGTTTCGAGCGTCATCGTAAACGCCTCGCGGTCGAGCAAGCCGCCGCGCAGCACGCCGGAAATTGCTCTGCCCTCGGTATGCAGCGTCAGTTTATCCATAACGCCTTCTTCATCGTAGGTGCTCGTAAACTTCGGCTGCGCCGTCGGCTCCTTCGGCAAAAGCACCGTAAAGGAATAACGGTCGGTTGGCATTTCGTGCTGTCCGCACACGAGCTCCGCCGTCAGAAGCTGACCGTTTTCCGTTTTCTGTGCGCAGCCGCGCAGCGTATAGGAAATCGAAACCGTCACGCTGCCGGAAAACGCGCCGCGCAGCGTTACAAGCTGGCTGCCATCGCGTCGGCTGACCGACAGGTTCCCGCCATCCGCCGAAACATTCACCGCTTTTTCACTGATCGGGAACGCAAGCTCGTCCGTTTCCGCAACGTCCGCGAGCTCGATTGTCTGCGTAAAATCGCAGTCGCCGTTTTCGTTGGCGGTGCAGTCGGTTGTAAGCCGCTGCATCGTAAAGCCCATGGCGGAAACCGCCAGCAGCGCGCAGCACAGCGCAAAAACCAGTATTTTCTTCAAGGCAATCCCACCCTGTAAAACTCTTTTCCGCAGCCGGAATATTGTTATTTTACCATGTATCGGCAAAAAACGCAACGGTTCTATTCCCAGCTTGCGACGATCGGCAGCGGAACGTCGCTTGCCCATTGCAAAAACGTGCCGGCTGCGAGATCCGCCCACGTGCGCGCCCGTTCCTCCGTCATGGCAAACGTACACCAGAGCAGCCGGAAATTCACTTTGAGATGCGCGGGCAGAATGCTTTCGATTACACGCCGTTTTTCCGCGTACTGCTCCGGCTCGCCGACCGTTTTGGCAAACCGCACCTCTACAACGCCGCGCTCCGCCGTTTCATAAACGGCGCAGTCCGATCCGCAGGCGGCAAGGCAGCCGTTGATGGCTTCGCGCGTAAACCCATCGCCGCTGACGCGCAGAAAGCCGCCGATCGCTGCCCGCCGCGCAGCAGCGTTTTGCCCCGTGGCAAAAAACGGGAAGAGCGCTTCCATTTTGGAAAGGCCGTCCGCATTCGCCGTTAAAATCAGCGACTCGCGCTGATTTTCCGATAGCTTCGCGGCTGCCTCGTCAAGCGCCGCGCCGAGCGCTTCCAAGGCTGCGCCGGAAACGCTTCCCTCGGCAAAAGAATAAACGCCAAGCGGCTGCAGCAGGCTGCGCAAATAATCTCCGTAACGCATCATTCGCCCTCCGTAACGGTCAGCGTGCCGAGCGTAGGCAAAACGCCCTCCTCTGCCGGCAGATCCGCCGAGGGCGACGTGATGCAGTAGTTTTTCACAAGTCCCGTTTCATAGATGCGCCTGCCAAGCTCCGCAAGATAAACGGGCTTACCGAGACGCTCGCCCGTAAAGCAGGCGGCAAGCGCTGTTTCCACAGCAGCGACTGCCTCCGCCGCTGAAGCGCCGTCTTCCTGCCAGATCGTCACCGAGAGATCCATCGGCCTTTCCGCCGCCGGCAGCACCCGAACGTCCACGGCGATCTCGCGCACCTCGCTCAGCCGCTGCGCGATCTGCGCAAGCAGCGTTTCCTGCTCCGCGTCCTTTGCGCAGGCAACCACAACGTCCACCGTGCCGATGCCGCGCGCACGCGGCAAAACCTGCACGCCGGTGACACCCGCAAATGCGCGCGCAAACGCTTCGTAAAACGCGGCGTTTGCGCCGTTTGGCAAACGCACGAAGCTCTCCAAAACACGCTTGCGGAGCGATTCATCGCTCTCCTCCGCGCAGCCGCCCGTAAAGGGCAGCGGATTGACGCACGCGCTGACGCCGATTGGCGGCAGCAGCATCTCCGTGATCGTTCCGGAGGCAACGTTGCCGCCTTCGCCGGCTTCCTCCGCAGCCGCCGGCGCATCGCAGAAAAGCGAGCCAGCCGGAATCACCGCTTCCGAAACCGTTACAAAGCGGACAAGCCCCGGCGTTATGCAGACCGTTCCGGCAGGAACGGCAATCGCCTGCTCGCGCGCATCGGGCAGCGAAAAGCGGATCGAGCCGGTGGCTTTGCCTGCGCTTTTCCGCTTCAGACCGCGCAGCTCGGCGTGCAGATCCAGATACTGTCCGGTCGCCGTTTGCGGAAAGCTCTGCGCAAGCGCCCATTCGCTGTAGGTATACAGCGTTTCTATCTCCGCTGCGGCGGCATAAAAGCGAACCGCCAGATCGGAGGAATCCGCCATGGAAAAGCCGCTGCGCGCGGAAAACGTTGCCATCAGATCCTCGTAGATTTCTTTTGCCTGCTTCATGTTGTAACCTCCAACGCAATCTGGTCATCCTTGCCCCTGAGCGCAATGCGCACGCGCGCCGCGTTTTCATCCAATTCGATCACGGCAGCGTCCGTAACCTCCAGCTCCATTCCGGAAAGCGCCTCCGCGGCATACTGACGCGCCGCCATATTCCGCGCGGCAGGCTTTTCCCGCGCCAGCGTATGCAGGCGGCTGCCCAACTCCGGCAGCAGCGGAAAGCTGCCCCGGCGGCAGGTTAAGCGGAAAAGCGCCTCGGCAAGCATTCCCTGCATCCCGTCCGCGCGGCGGATGCCGCCCGTTCCATCCGGCGCGTAATCGCCGGAAATGAGAATATTCGTCATACTTCAAGCTCCTTGCCATTGACAAAAACCGATCCGATGAGCTCGATTTTTCCGTCATTTCTGAGAACGATGGACGCGCCGCCGGACGCGATGCGCACCTCGCCCGGCTGTAAATCGGCGGGCGCCCTTTTGATCTGCCCCGCGATGCAATCGCGCGTGCCGCGCAGCACGAGAACCGTATCGCTTGCGCCGGGCTTCCAATAATAGCCGCCGGGCAGCACGAGCTCCGTCTGCCGAAGCTCCCCATCGGTAACAACGGCAGGCTCTCCGCCGCCGATTGATACAATGCCTTCAGACGGCGCAGACGCTTCCTCACGCAGCTGCGCCGCGCGTTTTGAAAGCCATGTCATCTGAGCGATCCCTCCAATTCCAAAGTGCAGCTTTGCTCCGCAGCGGCGCATTGCTCGCATACCGACCGCAGAAGAAAGCTGCCGCTGATCCCTGCCGAGGGCAAATTCACCGTTACCCGATCGCCCGGCTCGGCATCGAAGCCACTCGGCAGCGTTATGGTTAGAATTGCGCTGTCGCGCGCGGAATCCTCCAGCCGCTGCTTCGCCGTGCGCCAGCGGGCGCGCGTTTTTTTGCCCTGCAAAAGCGTTACGCCTTTTGCGGCGATCCCGATTGCGCGAAGGTCCGCATTTTGAACCGTTTCGGCAGCGCCTTTGCCGGAAACAACCGTCTGCTCCGCAAGCACGCCATAGCGTTTGAGCCGATATTTCAGCGCGGTATAGCCGCTCGTTTCATCCAGCAGCCAGTTTTCGCGCTTCCATTGCAGCAAAAGCGTCCCATCTGCGCGCATGCGCGGACGGATATCCGCGCTGTGGCGGCAAAAACCGCAAAGCGCCTGCCAGCAGGTTGTCCCCGTATCCACGGAAAAATCACGCACCGGCGGAAGTCCGCCGCGCTCGCAGCGATCCACGCCGCAGCTGTTTGCAAACCGCGCGATTGCGTCCTGCTCCGTTAAAACGGGATACGCCGCCGCGCGCAGCTCCGTATCCATCATGAGCGCGGCAAGCGACCGCGCCGAAAGCGAAACCGTTTTCCCCTGCGCCGTAACGGACGGCGTGATTTCATCCACAACGCCGAAAAACGCCGTTTCGCCATCGCGCGTGAGGCGGATGCGCACCGCCTTTTTCAGCACGTCCAGCCGCTGCGGCTCATAGAGAAACGAAACCTCCGCGCTGTCGCACGGGTCGCCGTCCGTGCGCTCGAGCTTCCATGAAAAAAGCGGCGGAAGCTGCCAAATCTCGCCGCTGCACGTTACAAGATACCCCGTCATTTCACACGCACCTTCTGCCCCGGATGGATCAGATTCGGATTGGAAATATCCGGATTTTTCTTCACGATCTCCGCAACGCTCGTCCCATAGCGGTTGGCGATCGCCCAGAGCGTATCGCCGGAAACAACCGTATGATACACAGCGGAGGACGCGCCCGATTGCCGCTCGGTTGTTCCCGATACCTTTTTCATGCCGGAATAGCCGTCGTACCCCTCCCGAAAGGCAAAGCTGTAGGCAACGTAATTCTCCGTCGGCTCCTGCATCAGCTTCAGTTCGGTGAAATAGGCGTTTGTCGTCATCCAGACGGGATGGAACAGCACGCCCGGCCCGCCCGAATAAAAAACCGTTGCCAGCTTTTTGAACGTTTCATACGCATTCGGACCGTAAAACTCGCCCTCGCCGCGCATCACGCGGCAGGTTCTGCCCATGTCCTCCATTGTATAAACGCCCGCCGGCACTTTATGAACCGCCGCGATCCGCTCATAGCTGATGGAATACGTCCGCGGATTATGCGGCCATGTAAACGTTTTGTAGCGCATTGGCGCCAGCATCGGATTCCTCCTTTCAAAAACCGCCCGTCCCGATGGGACGGGCGGCGAGCGCATCAGCCGTAACGCCTGGCGTCGCGCTCAAAAAAGCGGGAAATCTCCTCCATCGACTGCGCTTCCGGCATGGATACCGTTTGCGCTGCCGCATGGGAAAAGCTGCCGGACGAATGCCCGCGTTCCTCCGTCCGACGCACGATCTCTTTTGCAGAAAGCCGCTCCGTCCGCGCCATTTGCAGCGCCAGCGTATGTGTCTGCTCCGCCGTTTGCAGCAGCGTTTCCCGCTGCCGCGCCTGCGCCGCCTGCGCCGCCTGCGCCGCGCGTTTCCACGCGCGATGCGGGGGAGCTGCGCGTCCGGCTGCAGCGTCGGGCGGCGCAAAAACCGCTTGCCGCGCCGCTTCGCCGGCAAGCGGCAGCCTCCAGAGATCCTCGTTTTCACAAAGCGCCTTTTTCAGATAGTCCATTTGCTTTCAGCTCCTCAAACCGCGCCAGATCAAAATTCGGGTTTTCTTCAAACTGCACGCTTCCGCAGATCGGGCATTTGCGTGTGAGCAAGCTCTCCCTGCACGATGGGCAAACGTCCCGAAGCAGTTCCTGCTCATCGAGCGTCATCTGCAAAAGGCACTGCTCCAGCGCATCCTCCGTCAGCCGTTTTGCGCGCCGCTCCGTTGGCAATACGCCGAACGCCTTCAGCACGCGCCAGCGCAGCCGGCTCTCTTCCTCCGGTTCGGTCGGCCGGATCAGCGCGGCATACGCCGCCGTCCAGCAGGCGATCGTTTCCGCCGTGAGCGCCTTCAGAGCCGCCTCTCCATCGCGGTATACGCGCTTCCCGCGCATATCGCGAACGGCTCTTGAAAGCAGGCAGGCATTGCGCCATAAGCCGAGCGTTTGCCCACTTTGGCAGGAGCGCTCCGCCTCACGCGCGGCATCAATCATTTCGGCGGCGCTGATCGGGTAAAAGCAAAGGCGTTTCATTTCGCGCTCTCCAGGCGGTGCGTTGCCGTGATCACAACACGCTCTAAAACCGTGCCGCCAACCTCCGCGCTCTCTTCCAGCTCCGCCCATTCGCAGCCGGTATAGATTACGTTGCGATCCGGCTTGCAAATCACGAGGTTGAAATCGGAAACGCTCTGAAAATCCAGTCCGTCACGGATTGCCGTATCGGTTGCGTAAATGCGCGTCAGCTCCAGCCGGTAGCTTGCCGCGCCGCGGATCGTTGCAACGGGCTCTTCCTGCCCGAACGCCTGGATCGTTCTGGCGCTGCGCGTTGCCGTAACACGGTAGCTCTGCACAACGGCAATCTTCGTGCCGTTCAGCTCCAGATAGATGTCCGCAGTTGTCGGAATCGTTTTCGTAACAGCCATAGCGTCCTCCTTATACCGAAATATGCGCCGTCAGCCAGATGCGGTTCAAGCCGCGCATCACGGTAAACGAGAAGCTGACAAGGCAGGTTGATGCGTCTGTTGAAGAGGCTTCCACCGTCACGTCGCCGTAGCTGTCGATGATCTCGCGCGAAACGCGGCTGTCCAGCTCCACGATCACCTGCGAACGGATCGCGCTGCGCGTGGCGGCGTTGTTCTTCGCGCGCGGGAATCTTGCGCCGAGCGCGCTGCGAACGCCGGGAATCACGTCGTCGATCACGAGGATCGTATTCAGCTCCCGATACGTTGTATCGCGCCCTTCACCGATGGTCTGCCGCGTTGTGATGCCGCGCAGAATGCGCACCGTGCCGGAAACGGCGGTCAAAACCGTAACGCCGCCCTGCACGAGCGCGTCGATCTCCGTATCGTCATACGAAGCGCTCACGCCGCTCAGTCCGGAAACCACCGCGCCGTTCAGCGGCAGCGCGGGATCGGTCTGCGCGGCGAGCAGTCCGCACAGCGACGATGCGCAAACCGCGCCGCCGCAGAGCTCGCTTTCGCCGCTGCGATACGCATCCGGGCCGACGAGCACCATACGCTCGCAATCAAGCGCGGCTGCGCGCGCAAGCAGCGCGTTTTTCTCCGGCGCATTCAAGCCCACGATGCCGATGCATTCGCCGCCGGATGCAGAAGCCTCCAAAACCGCGCGCTTGAGCATCTGCTGCACCGCTTCGCTCACGCTGCCAACGGCGCAGAAGGCTGCTGCCTTTTCAGCCATCACCGCATCAATCGCGGCTTGATAGTTTTCCGCGGTATCTTCCGCAATGCTGTAAGCCAGCACGGTTCCGGCGCCGTTTTTATAGGCGGCTGCAAGCATTTTCCCAAGCTCGCTGCCATCGCCGAAGGCTGCCGCGCCGTCCGAATAGGACGTCACGGTATAGAGCCCGACTTCGGCATCGGATACGCCGATCAGCGCAAGCACCTTGCTCCGCTCGCCGGAGGCGCTCACGCTCGACGCCGTATAGTCCGAATAAACGCCCGGCCGTTCATGATATACAATACTCATTTTGGTTCACACTCCAATTTGAAATCCAGAAACGCCGGATCGTCCCCGGTCTGCTCGGCATAGAGGCTTGCGGTGACCGCTGCGGTAATATCGAGTGTAAAGCAGTCCGCGCGGTCGTCAAACTGCGCCTGCCCGACCGTCATCTCGCGGACTAAAACGCCGTTTATGCCGCCAACCAGCGCGGCGCATACGCTGTCCGCCGCCAGCGATGCTGCCGCGCCGTCCGGCGCGGCAATCCGGCAGAGGAATTCCGCCTTGATCCGCTTGCCGTAGCGTTCTTTGCCATCGTCCGTCAAGCCAAGGTAATCGGCAAAGCCGCAGCTTTCGCCCTGCAGCTGCCGCAGGGATACGGCAACGATCGCTTCGCGCAGGCGCGGCGCATAGCGCGGCGGAAACTTCTCCGTAACGGCAAGCCCGCTTTCGCGCAGCGCATTGCAAAGCGCTAAAATCACGTCTCGCATAGCGATTCCTCCATCGGGGTTGCAAGTCCCCAGCCGCAAATTGCCGCATCGCCGAGGTAAAACGGCTCCCATCTGCGCGGCAGATACCGCTTTCCATCCAGCTCCAGATGATCCGCTTCCATCACGTCAAGCTCCGTCGGCCCGATATAGATCATCTGTCCGGTTGGGATTTGCCCATGATCGCGCATAACGCGGCGCATATTCTGCCAGCTCACCGAGCCGCTCGGCTGCAAAACCGCGCGCACAACGCGGCGGCTTTCATCCGGGAAAACAACCGTAACGCGGCTGCCCCAGCGATCAAGCAGAGCGCGCACAACGCGCCTCATGCACGCACCCCCAGAAACCGAAACGCGCCACGGCACCACGGCGCAAGCAGCAGCGCCGCCTCTTCGCGCATGCGCTTTGCGCGCGCGCCGTCGTTCTGCGTAACGGAGATCGGGCCGGCGGAAAACGACTGCACGCCGCTGTCCGCGTGCAGGGCGAGAAAATCCGCCGCCGCAAGCAGCGCCGCGCCGCATACGAGGCTGTCGATGCACTGCGCTTCGTCAACGCCGTCCGCCATGTCCTTTTGCAGGCGGCTCACCGCCGCGCGGCAAAGGCGCATCAGCTGCGTCTGCTCGCCCTCGGCAGGCGCAGCATAGCGTACAGCGGAGGCGTAAACGTCGTCAACGGCGATCATCAGATCACCAGCACTTTCGCGGCGTCGTTCATGATCTTGCCGAAGCCGGAGATCGAGGTGATTGCGGCGCGCTCAAGCTGACGATCGATGATTTTATCGTATTCCACGTTCACGTCGCCTGCGCTGACCATTTCCAGTGCATAGCGGCGGTCCAGACCGATCAGCTTGCCTTCCGGCACGCAGGACGTGCGGATCAGCTCCGCGCCGAGCGGCGTAGAGAGAACGCCCGTGCCCTGGAAATTCAGTCCCGTCTGCGGGTTCTGCAGCTCGGGAAGACCGAGCATATCCACCATAACGCCGCTGCCGCAGAGCATCGTATTCATGGTGTACGGATCGAACTGCGACCAGAACTCAACGAGCTGCTTATAGCTCAGCGTGCCGGAGGTGCCGCTCATCGGCGCAGTGCCGATGGAGAGAACGGACGCGGCATTGTTGTTGCCGTCGCCGTTCAGCAGAACGTCCACCGCATCGTTCAGATGCATTTTGCGGATGTTCGCACCGATCTGGCGCAGCGTAACGGAGAACAGGTCCAGCTTCTGGAAGCGGATCGCCTCATAGGAGGCAACCAGCATTCTGCCGCGCTTACGCAGCTGAATCAGATTGGTCTTGCTCTTGATCGCCGTTGCCGGAATGCTTGCGCCCTCGGCAACTTCCGCAAGCGATTTGTTCTCCTCGGAATTATCGGTATAAACGCTGCGGTAATCGAGCGCGTCAATCTTGGTGGTGGTTGCTGTGATCTTGGGCAGAACGTCGCTTTCCTCCATGCCCTGCTTCACCGCGCGCGAGATATACTCCGGGAACAGCACCGAAGAATCGAGCGTGGAGAAAAACTTTTCAACGGAATCCGAGCCTGCGCCCTTTACGTGAATATCAAAGCGCTTGAGCTGGCGCTGGAACGCATCGGTGCCCTCCAGCGACGTGCCCTTATAGTTTTCGCTCGGATCGAGCTTTTCCAAAACCTCGGTAAACGATGCGCCGCTCTCGCGGTACATCCCCTTTTCCAGCTTCAGATTTTCGTAACTCATGCCAAGCCCTCCTTACAGAAACAGACCGACGGTCTTCGCCGCGGTATCCACCGTTACAACGCAGCAGGCTCTGCCGCTGTCCGCCGCCTTCACGCCGCCGCTGCCGTTCGCGGCAAGGACGGTATTGCCGAGCGCGGGCGCGCTGCCCGTATAGGGCAGAACAGCATAGCCGCTCATCTGCACGCCGACGCAGCCCTTACGGGGCGTGCCGGCAACGCCGCAGAAGAAATCGCCGGCGCTGCACGCGCCGACCGTGCCGTTTGCGGTGATCTTGCAGACCGCGCCGCCGGCAAAGCCGCTTGCGGCTTCAAACGTTACGCTGTCTGCGTGAATGGAATCAAATGTAATCATGCTTTATCCTCCTTCAGTCATCGCGCGTTTCAGATCAGAAACGCGCTGTCCGCCTGCTGCGTGCGCCCTGCAGGCGCGGAAAGCTGCGTAAGCGGCGGAAAGCGCTTCGCCGCCTTCTCCGAAAGCGCCGCTTGCACCGCCTGAAGCTGATCGCCATCGAGCTTCTTCGCAAGCGACTCCAGCAGCGGCTGATCGAGCCCAAGCTCCAGAACGAGCCCGAGGCGGACGATCTCCTTTTGCAGCTGCTTGCGATAGCTTCTGCCGAGCGCGGCATCCTGCGAAAGCGCGGCAAGATACGCCCCATCGGGATCGGCGGCTTTCACAACGCCGGCATCGCGCTGCGCCGGAACGGCAACAAACGAAAACTCATACGCATCCACAGGCTCGCAAAGCACCGCTACGCAAAGTTTGCCGTCATAGGTGACGCCCTTTCGATGCTCGCAAGCGCCGTAGTCCGCGCCGCACACGGAGCAGACCGTTCTGCCCATAGAGCAGCCGACGCTGACCTCTTTTTTAATGCCGCCCTCGATCTCGCGGATCAGCTCCGCCGTCTTTTCGCCGCGCAGCATATAAACCCACGCCTTGAGCCAGTTCACGCCGTCATCGCACTGCATCTCGGCGTCAAAAATTCTGCCGAGCTGCTTATCGCTCTGCCATGCGTGATCCAATATGCCGGTTTTGCCGAGGAACATCGGCGCAAGCGCGCGCAGCGCCTCCGGCGAAAACCGCTCCAGATCCCGGTCGGGCTGATCGTCGCACAGCCGAACGGCAAAGACGTAAACCTCCTCCGCCGTGAGCGGCGTTTTTGCAAACGCATTGATCTTTTCAAGCTGCTCGGGCGAGGGGCTTCCCGTTTCCAGAACGCCCGCTGCTTTTCGAATCTCCATCACTGATCTCCCTTTCGTAATTTCTCCGTCTGCGCGCGGTAGAGCGCGGCATGCGCCTCCTCCACGGTGTCCTGCAGCGTGATCTCATCCCAGACGATCTCGAACGGGCAACCGTAGCCCGCAAGCTGCAGCCAGAGGCGGCAAATGCGCCGAAGCGCCGGCTCAACGGCGCGGCGCAGCGCCCATAGCTCGGATGTGAGCAGGTCCGCCTGCTGGCTGCTCATCCGCTCCGTGGAAGACCAGTTCAATCCCAGCAAAAACGGCGGCAAACCCGTTTTCGCAACGAGCTGCTCTAAAATCTGCCGCACGGGCACCTCGGAATCGAGAATCTTACCGTCCGCGCCGATCACCTTGATCTCCACGTCGCCCACGGCAACGAAATCACGCACCGCGCCGGTTTTACTCTCGCGCATCGCCTCTGACCATGCGGAGGCAATCTCATCGGCGCGCACACCGGCCGCAGCCTCCGCCGCTTCGCCGCTCGGCTTATAGACCACCGAATAGCGCACGTTTCCGGCGCGCTCCCAGTTCGTGCCGATCGTCTGATAGATCTTGAGCAGGATCTCCGCCAAAAACGGCATCGACCGCATCAGCGAAACGCCGTAGGGGTTTGCCGCTTCGGGGTTGAGCGTTGTAAACAGCACAAGCTGCGGATACGGCAGCGGCTTCACCTCACCGCCTGTTTCCGCCGCAAGCGTCACCTCCAGCGGGTTGCCGCTGTCCTTCACGTGCAGGCGCGTAACGTCGCCCCAGCAAACCGCCTGCATCTTTCCGCCGGATACGATCATCTCGCCCACCGCGCAGCCATAGGTGAGCAGGCTGTCCAGATACGCGCTCAAAAAGCTGTCGATGCCATACTGCGCTCTGCCGCCGGGAACGGTTCGCAGAAACTCAGTCAGCTCTTTTTGCGCCTTGCCGTCCGAACAGCGGACGGTAAAGCCGCCCGTCAGCCGAACGAGCTTTGTGATCGCCGCATCGAGGATCGGCAGCGCTTCGCGCATGGCGCGGTAGAGCTCGCTGTTTCTTCCGCCGAGCGGCGAAAAGCCCGAAAGCGCCCCGAACGGATGGGCGCTGCCCGAACGAAGCTGTGCGGCGGCAGCCGGTACGCCGGGCGTTTTCTGTTTGGATTTTCTCATCGTTTTCCTCCTACCTATCTCCGCGCGTGACTGCGCGCGCCGTCAAAACAGGGGACGGCTCGGAGAGAATGGTTGCGGCAAAATAACGCATATCGTCCATGGCGTGGTCATGCTCCTTGCGGACGGTATCGCCGCTTGCCCAGGCGTATAGCTCCATCTCGCGCAGGCAATCCACGCAGCCGTCACACAGAACGAGCTTTCCGCTGCGCAGCAGATCGGCGGTACGGCGGATGCCCGAAAGCACGTCGTTTTTCCCCTTGCGGACGTTCCAGCCTCTGCGCCGAAGCACCTCGATAAAGCTTGCGGCGGACGGATCGACGACCACAGCGCTGATCGCTCTGCCGCCGGCAAGCGCTTCGAGCGCGTCGGCATACTCCGCGTCGGTTTTCTGCCTGCCCTCGCGGCGCGAATCATAGTAGTACTCCGCAACGCGGTACCAAACGCCGCCATGCAGTCCCCAAAGACCGAACGACGCCGGGTTCACCGTTCCGTAGTCGCAGGAGATATACCATTTTTCGCACTGCGCCGGCGGCGGTTTCACCATTTCCGCGCGGAAAAAATCGTAAACGCGCCCTTCCGCTGAAACCCATAGACCGCGCACGTAGCGATCGTAAAACGCGCCGGAATACATCCGGTCGTACCGCAGGCGAACGCGCTCGGAAAGCCCGGGATTATCCGCCATGGTGAAATGCAGATACAGGCAGTTGCGAAGCTGCAATTTTTGGATCCACTCGCGGTAAAACCAATGCTGCGGTCCTTCCGGATTGCAGTTGAACCAGATTCGGCTGTCCGGAACGGAGCAACGGGCGCAAGCCTGCTCCACGAAGCTGCGCGGCATCAGCGCAACCTCATCAAGCAGCAGTCCCGCGAGCGTGATGCCCTGGATCAGCGCGGCGGAGCTTTCATCTCTGCCGCCGAACAGGTAAAAATCGTTTTCCCTGCCGCCGAAAGCAACGCTGAGCCGGTTTTCGCTGACCTTTTCCGTTACGAGAAACCCCAGCCGCCGCAGCTGCGGCAGCACTTCCGGCAGAATGTTCCGCCGAACGCCCCGAACGGTTTTTCCGCAAAGCGCAAACCGCTTGCCGGAAAAGCAGAGCATTGCCCAAAGGAAAAAGCCGATCCCCATAGAAAGCGTTTTGCCGGAGCGCACCGCGCCGTCGCAGATCACCGCGTCATAGCGATGATTTGGGTTTGACAGCATCCACCACGTCAGCGCAGCGCGCTGTTTTTCGGAAAACGTCATTGCCCGCGCAGCGCAGCCAGCAGCGCGTCGGCATCCTGCCGATCCACCGCCAGAGCGGCAAGCTGCTCAAGCGCCTTGAGCCGATCGATCAGCTTGATCTCAACCGTGCCCTTGTCGCTGCGCCGCACCTCGGCAAGCTGGCTCAAATCGAGCTGATCCACGTTCACGTTTTCCCAGAGCGCCAGCTTCACGCAATCGTTCGCGCTGCCGAACGCCAATTCACCAAGACGCTTCAGAACGTCTTTCCGATCCGGGATCTTTCGTTTCATGCTGCAACCTCCCTCCACCGCTAACGAAAAAAGCCCCCGGAGTTGTACCGCATTGTACAACTCCGGGGGCTATGTATTTTTTGCGTTTATTTTCCTGCGATCCGCTCGCAGATGGCTCTCGCGGCAACAATGCCGCTTGCGCCTGCCTGCGCCAAACCGCGCGTGATTCCGGCGCCGTCGCCGATGGCAAACAGCCCCGGCAGCTCGGTTTCAAGCTGCTCGGTCAGCGTAAGACGCGCGGAATAGAACTTGACTTCCACGCCGTAGAGCAGCGTATCATAGTTCGCCGTACCGGGCGCGATCTTATCGAGCGCGTAGATCATTTCGATAATGTTATCCATATGCCGCTTCGGCAGCACTAAGCTCAGATCGCCGGGCGTTGCGTTGAGCGTCGGACGGGTGAAGGAATGGCTGAGGCGATGCTCATTCGTGCGCACGCCGCGCACCAGATCGCCGAACCGCTGCACGAGAACGCCGCCGCCGAGCATATTGGAAAGGCTGGCGATGTGCTTGCCGTATTGATACGGCTGGTCGAACGGCTTCGTAAAGCGGTTCGATACGAGCAGAGCAAAGTTCGTATTCTCGCTGCGAAGCGCGGGATCGGCGTAGCTGTGGCCGTTGACCGTAATCAGCCCGTCCACGTTTTCAGAAACAACGTGGCCGTAGGGGTTCATGCAGAACGTGCGCACGTTATCGCCGTAAAGCTTCGTGCGATAAATCAGCTTCGATTCGTAGACGACGCTCGTTATATGCTCAAAAACCTTTGCCGGCAGCTCCACGCGCACGCCGAGGTCAACCTGGTTATTTGTCAGCGCGAGGCCGAGCTCGCCGCAGCGGTCGGAGAACCATTCCGCGCCGCACCGTCCGGGCGCGGCAATGCAGAACCGGCAGTTGACCACCGAGCCGTCCGAAAGGTCGAGCGCGTAGCCGCCTTCCGCCTTGCGGATATGCTCCACCGCCGTATGGAAGCGGAATTCGCAGCGCTCACGCAGATGCTCGTAGATATTGGTGAGAATCTTCAGATTGCGCTCCGTGCCGAGATGCTTGCATCGCGCCTGCAGAAGATGCAGGTCATGCTCCAGCGCGCGCTTTTCCAGCTCGCGCGCTTCGGGCGTATCGGTTGAGAAAATCTCTTTCGTTGCGCCGAACTGCACGTTGACGGAGTCCACGTAGTCGATCAGCTCAAGCAGCTTTTCATCGCTGAGATACTCGCCGAGCCAGCCGCCGAACTGCGTTGTAAAATTATACTTGCCATCGGAAAACGCGCCTGCGCCGCCGAAGCCGGACATGATCGAGCAGGGCTTGCAGGAAATGCAATCCTTGACCTTTCCGGCAACAATCGGGCATTTACGCGCATAAATATCGCTGCCAAGTTCCAAAACGACAACTTTCAGATCGGGATTCTGCCGCGTCAGCTCATACGCAGCATAGACGCCGGCAGTGCCGGCGCCGATAATTGCAACATCGTAATTCATTCGCTAAGTCCTTTCACGAGGTAATACCTTCCGCCCATTTTCAGGCAACGCACCTGATCGCCTGCCGCGATCGCTTCATCGGTCAGCGCGATTGCATCGGTAACACTTCCGTCAGCAAGAATCTGAAGCGGCTCAGTGCTGCGCACTGTGCCCTGTGTGTAATTCCACGTTACAACCGCGTCCAGCACCCGATCGCCGTTGCGATCAATGCCTGTGATAACGCAATCATCGCCGAGGCGCGTTAAAAACGTTTCGTTCGTTGCGTCGCCATTGAGATAATACTGCGTAGCGGCGTTGGTTGTATAGCCGAAATAACGCAGCACGATCACGTAATCGCTTGCCGAGGTCGCAACGCACGTTTCCTCGCCGCCGGGCAGCGATGGATTGCCGATAACGGTATAGTGCGTTTCGCCCTCTTCACCGGATCGGATCGTCGTCAGCTCCAGCGTGCGCCCAAGCAGCATATAATCCGTTGCAAACGCTGCGGCGGTATGGCCGGCAAGCTTGCTCATGCCCGCATTCAGCGCGCCGCCCGCTTTTGTGAGATCGGCATATTCGTTTGCCACGAGAACGCCCTTGAACTTCACAACGCCGAAACGGTACTCCATATAAGTAACAGGATTCATCAGCTCATCCAGCACAAAAACGGGTTTTCCGTTTGCATCCTTGCCGGAAACCGCGCTGCACTGCATGGCGTTGTACATCAGCAGGCAGGCATCGTCGCGCGAAAGCACCCTGCCGGGATCGGCGGTGAAGCCATCGTATACGCCGTTCGCCTGCGCGTCCTGATCAACCGCCTGCGCCCAGTTTGCGCCGACGTATTTGCTGCCGTCATTGCCAACGCATACGAGCAGCATTTTCGCAAACTCCCTGCCGGTCACAAAATCGTTCGGGCGGAAGACGCCGTTCGCGCCGGCGATGATCTGTTTTTCGCTGCAATAGGCAATGTAATTCGCCGCCCAATGCGAGGACGGCACGTCCGAAAAGCGCACAGCGGCGTTCGTTTTCGGGTTTGCCTCCGAGATCAGCGCGATCAGCTTTGCCGCTTCGCTGCGGCGGATATTGTCGTTCGGGCGGAACGTGCCGTCCGTATAGCCGCCGATCAGCCCGAGGTCGGTAAAAATCGCCACCTCATCATCATGGCGGATCGCAGCCGCATCGGTAAAGGAGAGCGCGGAAACAGGAACCAGCAGGCAAAGCACCAGCAGGCACGCAATCAATTTTTTCATTGCCCTCACTCCTTTCAGTTGCGGCTTTTCATCCGGCTACAGTATACGAATTCCGGCGCGCAAGCGCAAGTGTTCCGCAAAAACTGTAACACGAATGTAAAATAAAACTTACCAAATAATTGTTTTTTCTCCATTTTCTTCCAAAAATGCGTTGATTTTCGAAAACGGTCTGCTTCCGAAAAAGCCGCGATAAGAAGAAAGCGGGCTCGGATGCGGCGCCTTAAGAATCAGCCGCGGATAGCGCGACTGCGCTGCGATCTGCGCTTTTTGCTGCGCCTGCGCGCCCCAGAGCACGAACGCAACCGGCTGCGAATAAGCGCCGATCGCGCGGACGGCTGCATCCGTTACCGCTTGCCAACCGAACGCGCGGTGGCTGTTCGCTTCGCCCTGCCGAACGGTCAAAACCGTGTTCAGCAGCAAAACGCCCTGCCTTGCCCAATCCGAAAGATCGCCGCGCGCGCGCAAAATGCCTTCGTCTGCTTCCAGTTCCTTAAAAATATTTTTCAGCGACGGCGGCAGCGCCGAGCCGTTCTGCACGGAGAAGGCGAGCCCGTGCGCCTGATCCGGCTCGTGGTAGGGGTCCTGCCCGAGGATCACAACGCGCACCGCCTCCGGCGGCGTGAGCGAAAACGCCGCAAAGATCCGATCGCGCGGCGGATAGACCACGCCCGTCTCCGCCGATACCTTTTGCATTGCCGATGCAATTGCTTCCTGCGGCAGCAGCGCATCCCAGCCGTTTCCGATCATCTTCTCACCTCGGTTTCATCCTACCACAGCCGGCGGAAAACGGCAACAGAAAAAGCGCCATTCTCATGCGAGAATGGCGCTTTTTGCAAAATCTTACTTATTGAAGGTGCGGTCGTAAGCGGTCTGCGCGATCTCGATCCAGCGGCTGTAGCCGAGGGTTTCCAGGTCGGTCAGGTACTGCTCCCAGTCTGCATCGTTTTCCGGATCGCGGATGCCGGTGCAGAATTCATCGCGTGCCTTCTTGATATAGCTGGTCAGATCGGAGGTGAATTCCTCACGCTCTTCGGTTTCTTCCTGCGTATAAACCGCATAGTAGAAGACTTCGTCGGGCAGACCGGCTTCTTCATAATACTTGATGCAGTCGAGGTCACGATAGTAGCGCGCCGTCAGGAATGCATCGGGATCGCTGATATCGATTTCCTTCTGCGTTGCGATAGAAGCGGTAACGCCGGCGTAGTTATGCCAGGTCTTCGCGTTTGCGTAGGTCTGCGGATCATCGCCGAGGATCTTATACTTCGCAGTACCGCCGAGGTTGCCGAGGGTCTCGCCATCGGATTCGGTCCAGTCTACGCCGTAAACGCCCCAGCGCGAACGCTGCGCAGCTTCCGGAGAGCAGAAGAAGTCCAGCAGCTTGAACGCAAGCTCGGGGTTCTCGCAGTCTTCGGTAATGAAGGTGTTGTATTCCATCGAATAGTAATCGATGGGGCCGTAGCCGCCCTTGCCGGTTTCATCGGCAAGCGGACGCAGCTCGATGTAATCGTTCATCGCGCGGGAGCCGGCTTCGATGGTGGAATAGCGGTTCGCGCCGATCACGCCGACTTTGTAAACGCCGTCGGTCGGGTTCTGCAGCGCCTTGAGCTCGGTGTTGTCCATCGTCCAGACGGAGCGGGCAACGAGACCTTCGTCAACCATGCTCTTGATGCTGATCAGCGCCTGGCGATACTCATCGGTATCGTACGGAGCCCAGAGCTTGCCGTCCGTAACGTTGAAGTGGTAGGATGGATGCCAGTAAACGTAAGCGTTTACGAGATAGCTCACAACGTCGGTAAAGACGGTGCCGTTGCGGCCTGCCAGCGGGATTTCGTCCTTCTGACCGTTGCCGTTCGGGTCCTGATCGCGGAAGGCGGTCAGAACAGCGCGCAGCTCTTCAACCGTGGTGGGCGCTTCCATGCCGACAGCTTCCAGCCAACCCTTGTTGATGGAAACGTGGCTGCGCGGACGGTCTTCGGGGCTGTTCTCGATACGCGGATATGCATAGATAGCGCCGGTTTCGGTATCGATCTGGCGGAGCATCAGGTTCTCGTTGGCGGTATCGTCATACCAGTTGAAGCGCTCTTCCAGCGCGAACTTGCGGTAGTAGTTCATCTCGGGATCCTTGAAGTACTCGCTCAGATCCATAAAGTAACCGTCGCGGCCGTACTCAGCACCCTGCGACTTGCTGACGCCGGTGAAGCGGAGCAGGATGTCCGGGAGCTTTTCGCCGGCTGCCATCATCAGCGAAAGCTGCGTTGCAGCATCGGAAGAAGTGCCGCTGAACTGCATGAAGTCGATATCGATGCCGGTAACTTCTTCAAGCCAGTTGGTGTAATCGTTGTTGTTGTAGTCGGTCGTCAAAGCGCTTGTGATCAAGCCGATGGTGAGGTGATTGTCCTCGCCCTCTTTTGCCAGCGGAAGATGCGATTCGAAATCGTATTCTTCGCCTTCCTTGAGCTCAACAGCCTTGTTGACCGCTGCCAGCGTGTCCTGCACGACGTCGCCCGTCAGAACGACTTCTTCGCCGGACTGTTCGCCCTCGCCGGTCTCGCCGCACGCAACAAGCGGCAGCAGCATGCACACAGCAAGAAGCATCGCAAGAATTCTCTTTTTCATGAGTGATCCCTCCGTTTTGCGAATTTCAGTTTTATTTGCAAGGTACATATAAGTATACCAGTGCATTCCCTTGTTTTCAACGGCGCGAAAAAGATTTATATAGTTTGTATAAAAATCGCGCCGCATTCTCTGTCGTTTTACCAATCGCGCAGCAAAGATGGCCGTATCGCAATGACAAAATGCATCCGTAGGTCTCTTCCGATTGACTCCGCGAACGATTGGACGGACGAGCCGCGCTCGGTGATCACGAGCGCACGCTGATCGCCGAGATAGATCTGCAGCTCGATGCCCTTCGGATCAAACAGGCTTTCGCCCTCTCCCGTCAGGCAGATGAACACGTCGCCGGGGACGTAGTTCTCCTCGTTGTACTCCAGAACGCGATCGTTCATATCCGTACCGTTATAGAAGTACTTGCCTGCCATGTGCTTATAGAGCATCGTCCGCGGCAGCTTCGCGCCCTCCTTGAGGACGATCAGCTCCTCGCTGCTGTCTTCCACGGACCGTTTCTCGATCAGCGGAGAGAGAAGCTCCTCAACCGTCCGCTCCATCGTGAGCTGCTTGCCCATAACGGTGTAGTAGAACCGCTGGATGGAATTGAGATCGTACCACTTGCCGTCGCCGAGGAATTTCGGGAACGTGCCGGGGTTTACGCGCGCAAGCGCCTGCCGATGCAGCGGCGTTATAAGCTGCACGCCGATCTTCAGCGCGGTTTCGCGCGTGGGAATCTCACCGACACGGCCTGCCGGGAAGCGGATCAGATCGCCGGGCTTGCCCGTGGCGCGGATCGTATAGGTCAGCTCCGCGGTATCGCCGGCTGCAAGATCGAGCGTCCAGTAAACGGCTCCGTCCTTTTCGCAGCCGCCTTCCGAAACGGCAGCAAGCGGCTGCCCCGCCGGAATCGGATCGGAGATCGGCAGCGCGTGATACGCTTCGCCGCTGTGGTTTTTCACCGTCAGCTTTACCGTTACGCGCTCGCCCGGCGCAGCCTGGCTGAACTGCGAACGATCCAGCGTTTTCCAGAATTCAAGGCCTTTGTATTTCAGCCGCGTCTGCGCCGAAGGCGTCAGCTTGAAGCCTTCCTTTTCCATCAGGTCGAGCGGCCGATGGATCGTAAAGCGGTTTGCCAGTCTGAGATCGCGGCGGCGGATCGTGGATTCCGGCGGATAGAAGCAGATTTCCTCCACCGTTTGCAGCTGGATCGTGCCGGTTGGCTCAACCTTGTCCACACCGGTGGTATGATCGTATTTCCCGCCGCCGGGCGCGCAGGAATGGAGAATATAGCGCTTGCCGTCGCCGAAGTAATCGCCGATATAAAGCAGGCTGTGGCCGCCCTGCGCGGTTTCCGTAATCATGTAGTAGGTGATCACGTCGCCCGGCTGCATTTTTTCCAGGCTCTCACGGATCGCCTTTTCAATGTCCTGTTCGCCGTCGTCATCACCGTATTTATAAACGGTGATCGGATCGTCCGCCGGAACGTGCGTCGTGCTGACCGTCCAGTATTCGAGCGAGGACGGCGCAAGCAGATACCCTGCCGCGTCGCGGTAAACGCGATGGACGTAGTCCGAGCAGACCGCATAAATCCAGTTGTCCGGCGCGGCGCTTTCGGCGGTCAGCTTCGTATCGCAGCGGCGGATCTTCCAGCCCATCGGAATGATCATCGGATTGGAATCATACTGCATATACGGATTGTGATAGTAAAACGACAGCGCCGTTTCGATCAGCGCCTGCTGCATCTGCGCTCTTGTATAAGCCATTACGCTCTCTCCTTGCCGCATTGCTCGATAAACCAGCGCAGCACGATGCCGCCGTTTACCGTATCGCGCCGCGCGAAGCGGCCGCACATCAGCTCCGGATGCCACTGCACCGACCAGACCGGCAGCGAATTATGCTGCGTTGCTTCGATCGTGCCGTCGTCGGCAACGAGAGCGGTGCGCATTTCCGGTCCGAGCTGATCCACGCATTCATGATGCGAGCTGTTAATGGAAAATTCTTCGCCGTAAAGCTGCGTTAAGAACGAATCCGGCACCGTCTTTGCGCCGTGCGCCAGATAGATCATGCCGAAAATATGATGCGCGGCGCGCGGCATATCCTGCACGAGCGTTCCGCCGAAATACACGTTGATCAGCTGATGGCCGCGGCAGATACCGAACACCGGCTTTTTCGCCTTTGCAAACGCTTCCAAAACGGAAAACTGCAGCTCATCGAGCGCATCGTTGATGCTCGCGCTGCCGCAGAGCTCCTGCCCGTAGCGCTTGGGATTTACGTCCGCAACGCCGCCGTGGATCAGCAGTCCGTCAAATTCCGCGACGTTCGGCACCTCGTGCACGATCACAGGCTCCGCGCCGAGCATTTTCAGCGCAAGCACGTAATTATCCGCCGTGCCGCGCACGGTCGGGATTGCAATTCGTATCGGTCTATCCACCGGAAATCACTCCTTTGGCTTCATTTTACCATACAGCGCCAAGGATTTACATTGCAACCAAACGGATATATATTGCGCTCCGTCTCACCGAAAACGCGATTTTTGAAAATCATGATTCAATTTGCAAGATTATCGTGTATAATAATAAAAAACGCAAAGAGGGGACGTTTATGGACGAAAAACCGACCCAATATTTAGGCGTATGGGACGTGCGCTTTATGCAGCTTTCCACAACGTATCAGACGCCGTATAATTCCAAAATCAAAACGAAGCGCTATTATGAGATGACCTACTGCCTTGCCGGCGAGATCACCTACCACGTCGGCGCGTCCACGCATACGCTCCACCCGGGCGATCTGCTTTTGCTGCGCCCCGGCGAAGTCTTTACGCGCACCGCCGAGCCGGGCGTAACGTTCGACCGCATCTGGATCGGCTTCGAGCGCGAATGGCTCGAACGCATCGGCATGGAACGGCTGCTTGAGCCGTTTGAGTCGCGCATTCACGGGCAGGGCAACCTGCTCCACCCCAACAGCTTCCCCGATGATTTCTGGCAGCAGACGCTGCGCCAGATGCTCCGCGCCGGATGCGACCGCGAAATCCAGCTCCGCACCTGCGCGCTGAGCCTGCTTTGGACGATCTACGAAGTCTTTACCCATGGCGCGCAGCCGCTCCAGTCCGACGATCCGCTCGCAAAGCAGATCGTAAGTTATGTAAACCACAGCCTGACAACCGGCGGCGACGTCGGCGAGCTGACGCAGCGGTTCCATATCTCGCGCGCATCGCTCTATCGCCTGTTTAAGGCGGAAACGGGCGAACCGCTCGGCGAATACATCTCTAAAAAGCGGCTGCAGGCAGCGCGCGAAATGATGATCGGCGGCGTGATCCCGAAAAAGGCGTGCCAGCTCAGCGGCTTCCGCGACTATTCCACGTTCTACCGCGCCTATAAGCGGCGCTACGGCATCGCCCCAAGTCAAGAGGGCAAAGAATAAAAAAACGGGTTGCAAGGACGTTTCCCTGCAACCCGTTTTTCTTATAGCTTCCAGCTTTCGATCGCCTGCGCGATGCGTTCCATGTCCTCCGCGCCGTACATCTGTCCGCAAGTTACGCCCACGATGTGCTGATAAATATAGCGCATATCGTCGTTTACGAGCACCTGCTCCGATTCAACCGTCCAAAGTCCCGGCGCGGTAAATCCTGCCGGATTCGCAACTTCAAGGCGGAATCGCTTTTTATCCGCAACGTAGATCGGGAACCACAGCGGTCCGGTCGTCATCTGGTCAATGCCTGCCCAGACGACCTTGCAGGTTTTGCTGTTTTTCAGCCGCTCATAGAGAAAGCGGCAGTTTTCCATGCGCCGCTTGGAATTTTCCACATCATCCTGCGCGGCATAGATCCGCCGAGAAAAATCCGCCATCCGGCAGGGCTTGACATATGACGAGCGCGCGTCTTTTTCCAGGATGCGAACGGCGGCGAGCAGGGCGGGATCGCCGCTTTCGAGATAGCGCGCAAAAACGCGCATCGCGCATTTCTCATGCGTAAGGAACTGCTCGTCTTCCGGCAGTCCCCGGTCGAGGTCATACGGCAGCTTGTCCGAACGCAGGAAGCCGCCGTCCGGCATCGGAAACCATTTACGGACGCTCCCCACGAACGCATCGATAACGTCGGCATTCTGCGTTGAAAACGCCGACTGCGTAAGATCCTCGATTACGAACGCGCCGGCGCGTTTCGCCGCGGCAAGCAGCTCCAGCTCCTGATCGTTCAGATCCGCGCCGTAGTAAGACGGCGCAAGCACGATCGACGGCCGCACCGTTTTCAGCAGCTCCGAAAACGCATCTTTCGCAATGCGCAGCTCCCGCGTAACGGGATAGAAAAACAGCTCCCAGCCAAGCTCCTCAAACGGCATATAGGCCGTTGCGCAGGTATATGCCGGAATCAGAACGCGCTTTCCCGGAACGGGGCAGTATTTTGCCGCCATAAAGATCGCGTCGCGGCATTTTGAAAACAGCGCGACGTTTTTCGGCGATTCGGGAATCGCCGTTTCCGCATTGCCGAGCATAAGCGCCGTTTCGTCGAGCGGCATTGAATTCGTGCTGATGATTTTCATTGCGGGCACCTCTTTTACAGATCCATTCGTCCGAGCATTTCGCTGCGGAAACGCAATCCATCCGCCGTCATTATACGACAGCGTGTCAAAAACGCAAAACAAAGCCTCCAAATTGAGACTACGCGCAATATCCCTGCGCACATTTGCAATGGAAGCTTAGAAAGAAAGTGTGCTATACTGCAAGTGGAGGAGCTTGCTCCTTAATAGAGAAAACTACCCAAGCACAGGAGGTCATCCCCATGAAACTGCTGAAAAAAACGCTGGCAGTTGTGCTGGCGCTTGCTACGCTGGCAGCATTCCTGCCGGCAGCGTCCGCCGCGGCGCTTACGGAAAAGCAAAACGCGATCGTTCAGACCGCGCTTGCGTTCCATCATAAACCCACAATGGACTATGACTCCACCGAGCTGACAAACCAGGCGCGCAGCAAGGGCGGCATCATCCGCGAGCATGAAGAGATCACGCCCGAATACGCCACCTCGGACTTCACGGTTTACACCGTTTGCTCGTCGTTCTGCTGGGAAGTCTATTGGAACGTTTTCGGCTATCGCATCACCGAGGACCATTCCAAATTCCTGACCGGCGAGCAGTATACGAAAGCGCCGGAAAAGCTTCTCGTCTTCAAGCATGACAACCTCGCCGATCCGGACGGCATCGAAGCTGCCGCGCAGAAAACGCTGAAACTGCTGCAGCCGGGCGACGTCATGATCTGCATCTCCACAACCACTGCAACCGGCCACGCAATGCTCTACGTCGGCGATCTCGATGGCGACGGCATGGCGGAGATCATCCATTCTTCCGGCAAAAAATACGATCTGGAGACCGGCGTTGACCAGGTTGAAGAGGGCGGCAATATCCTGCATGAGCCGATCACCGCACGCCTGATCGATACGGCAACGTATCCCAAGAACAACAATCAGATGGTCTATACCGATCTGCGCAACCCGAAAATGCGCTATCTGGTCCTCCGTCCGCTGCTTGATGCCGAAGGCACGAAGACGATCTCCGCGCCGGCACGCAGCCGCATGAAGTATACGGAAATGACGATCGACCGCACCGTGAACACACGCCGCTACGGCTCCGCCGCAACGGGCGACACGCTGAGATACACAATTGAAATTGAAAATCATTCGAAATCCGCCTATTCGAACCTGCCCGTCAGCGAGACGATCCCGAACGGCGTTTCGCTCGTAGACGGCTCCGTAACGAACGGCGGCAGCGTTTCCGGCAACCAGATCACCTGGACGCTCAATATCCCGGCAGGCGAGAAAGTTACCTTGAGCTATGACGTTACCGTTACCGCAAAACGCGGCGAAACGATCGTATCCGGCGGCGGCATGGTGGATAACATCCCCTCCAACACGCTGGAAACCACGGTCAGCGGCAAAGCGCCTTCCGCTTCGAAACTGCAGAGCGCAAACATCAAAGACTTCTCCGCAACGGGTACGGCATTTGCAAACGAAGTTTATCAGAAGACGCTCGGCGTCAGTCTGAATCTGCCGCCGATCAAAGAACTGATCAAGGCGTTCTATACGCAGCAGGTTTTCGCCGGCGCGCGCCTGTATTATCTCAACGAAACCGTTGACCCCGCTTATCAGACCATCCGCAATATGATGGTTCCCAATTGGACGGGCGGCAAATACCTCCGCACCGACTCCAGCAAGCTCCGCAATCTGAACTGCCACAGCGCAGACCTGCAGCCGGGCGACATCGTTGTTTCCACAACGGTTTCCGCAAGCGACGCTTCCACGAACATCTACGTCTGGACCGGCAAGACGTTGCTTGCTTCTCTCGGCACCAAGGTTGCAACCGCGCGTGACGCAAATCTGATCGCGCTGCAGACGAAAGACGTTTTCTTCGTGCTTCGTCCGTCCCTTGCGTTCGATGATATGACCAAGATGATCAGCCTTCCGTTTACGGACGTAAAGACGAACGATTGGTTCTATACCTACGTGAAAGACCTCTATACCGACGGCACAGTCAACGGCATGACGGCAACCACCTTCGTTCCGAACGGCAATCTGACCTACGGTCAGGCGCTGAAGCTGATCGTCTGCGCGCTCGGCAATCCCGAGCAGGCGAAGACCGGCTCGCATTGGGCAAGCGGCTATCTGACGTTTGCCAAGAACAACGGCTGGCTCGCAAACGACGTCAATCTTGACGGCGCGGTTTCGCGTCTTGCCTTCTGCCAGATTGCGGCGAAAGCGAAGAACCTCACCGAGCAGCCATCAAGCAATCCCTTTACGGATACGTCCGATGCTTCCGTTCTCGCGCTGAATAAGGCAGGCGTCATCAATGGCATGACGGCAACGACCTTCCAGCCCGGCGGCATCCTCACAAGAGCGCAGATCAGCAAGATCATCTGGCTCCTGCGCAGCCTGTAAAAATCAATCGAAAGCGGCAGATCCCATCGGGATCTGCCGCTTTATTTGCTTTTTCGATGGAAATATGCTATAATTTCCACGAAATGGAGTTGTTTCAATGCTGAATTTTGAACCTGTAAAACTGGAAGACCGCGCGTGGGCGCAGAAAATCTTATATTCTGCCGGACGCATGGGCTGCGAGTATACGTTCGCAAATTTGATGTTTTGGATGTCCAGCGGCGGCGGCATTGCCCGCGTGGGCGATTTCATCTGCCCTGCCGCGCAATGGGACGGGCAGCTTCGCTATCTCTACCCCGTCGGCACAGGCGATCCCAAGCCGGCGCTTGAAGCAATCCGCGCAGATGCCGCCGAGCACGGCAAGCCGTTCGCGCTGCGCGGCGTCACGGAAGAAGACCGCGCCGTATTGGAAAAGCTCTATCCGGGCAAATTCACCTATACGCTTCTGCGCGATTCCTATGACTATCTCTACCCCATCGAGCAGCTTACGCAGCTTTCCGGCAAAAAGCTGCAGGCAAAGCGCAACCATATCAACCGCTTCATAGCGGACAATCCCGATTGGTACACCCTGCCGCTCGATGAGAAAACCGCGCCGCTCTGCGAAGCATTTGCAAAAGCATGGTATGAAACGCACGACGCGAGCGCATCGCTCTCTGTTGAGCGCCGCGCCATCGAGCGCACGCTGAAGCATTTTCGGCAGCTCGAAGCGGACGGACTTCTGCTTTCCGACGGCAGCAAGATCGTGGCATTTTCGGTTGGCTGCCGCGCAAGCGATGAGATGTTCGACGTGAATTTTGAAAAAGCCGATCCGGACGTTTCCGGCGCATACGCAATGATCAACCGCGAGTTTTCGCGCATGGTGCAATCGCGCTATCCCGATGTCCGCTGGCTCAACCGCGAGGACGATATGGGCCTTGAGGGGCTGCGCCGCGCAAAGGAATCGTACCATCCGCAGTTCGTGGAAAAAGCCGAAGCGCTATGGCAGGACTGATGCAGATCCGCCGCACGGCGGATCGTGACCGTCCGGCGCTGCTGAGGCTCTGGCGCGAAGCGTTTTCCGAGGATGGAAGCTGGTTTTTTGATCGCATAAACGCGAAAGGCTGGTGCGCGGAAAACGGCGGGCTGCTTGCGATGGCATTCGCGCTGCCGCAAACGCTCGTAACCGAGCAGGGCGAGTTTCCGGCAGCCTATCTCTACGCCGTTGCAACGGCGAAGGCTGCGCGCGGAAAGGGCATCGCAACCGAGCTGATCCGCGCGATCGAAGCAGACTTAAAAGCGGATGGCGTTTCGGGCGTCGTCCTCGTGCCTGCCGAGCAGTCGCTTTTCCCATTCTACGACCGCATGGGCTACCGCGTTTGGGCGTATCGCCAAACCGCGACCCAAGCAGGCGGCAAGCCCTGCAGCGCAGAGGAATACCTCTCGCTTCGAAAAGCGATGCTGCCGAAGCCGTTTTTGCAGCCGTCTGTTGAGATCGCCGAATGCTACCGTTTTTTACAAACGGCAAGCGGCGCATACGCGCTCGATGATAACGGCGCAGTCCGCGAATCGCTGCCGGCAACGCAGACCGGCGCGCCTTTTGCAATGGCAAAGGCGTTTTCCGAAGTTTTTCCGCAGCAGGGATATTTCTCCCTTGCGCTCGATTAGCGCAGCAGCCGCAGGATCGTTTTTGCGTGGCGGTGCAGCATCTGCGCCGTTTCCGTAAACGTTTCGGCAAAGTCGCCGCCGCGCTGGGCAAACGCTTCGCAGTCCTTTTCCCGCCGCAGCGTTTGCTGATGCAGCTCGCGCAGCGTCTTAGCCGCATCCATGATCCGCTGCGGCTTTTGGCGGTTCCATGGAACGCGCTTGCCCGTCAATACGTAATAGATCGCGCCGAACGTTTCGGCAGCGCGCGCGTTATCGCGCGCAAGGTGCTGCAAAACGTGGCGGTCGCGCGCCATGCGCCGCCCGAGCGCGTGATAAGTCCGCGCCGATTCGCGCAGCCAGTTCGCCATCTCCGCAATCTGAACGGCGGGGATCGCCGGCGGCAAGCCCATCACGCGATCCCAAACGCGCTTTTCAAGCGCAGGATCATACTTCATAGAAAAACCTCCCTCCGCATTATTGTATGCGGTGGGAGGTTTTTTGTTAGGCAATGCCAAACAGCCGCTTTGCGTTTTCCGCCGTTGCATCGGCGAGTTCTTCAAGGGAAATGCCGCGGATCTGCGCCAGCTTTTCCGCCGTCTTTACAATCATACGGCTGTCGCACCGCTGTCCGCGGTAAGGTTCGGGCGCCATATAGGGGCAGTCCGTTTCGATCAGCATGCGCTCGAGCGGAATCGCCTCCGCCGTTTCCACGGCTTTTCGCGCGTTATGGAACGTCACAACGCCGGTAAAGCCGATATACCAGCCGCGCCGGACGATGTCCTCCGCCATCTCCTTTGAGCCGGAGAAGCAATGGAACACGCCCGTAACGTCCGGAAATCCGCGCAGCAGATCGAGCATATCGCCGTGCGCTTCGCGCTCGTGGATAATAACCGGCAGCTTCAGCTCGCGCGCAAGCTCCAGCTGCGCCGTGCAGCAGCGGAGCTGATCCATGCGGCTCGGACCGTCCGGGTAATGGTAATCCAATCCGATTTCGCCGATCGCGCGGACTTTTTCCTCTTTCGCAAGATTGCGGTACATTGCAAGATCAGCGTCTGAAAAGCGGTCCGCCGTATCCGGGTGTGTACCGACGCTTGCATAGACGAACGGATACTTTTTCGCAAGCGCAACGGAGCGCAGAGACGACGTGAGGTTGCAGCCGACGTTCATCACATAGCCGACGCCCGCGCTTTCCAGCTCCGCGAAGATCTGATCGCGATCTTCCCCAAACCGCTCGTGATCGAGATGCGCATGGGAATCAAACAGCTTCACGCGCGTCCCTCCTTTTCCAGCCAAACGAGCAAAACCGCAATATCCGCAGGGCTGACGCCCGAGATACGCCCTGCCTGCCCGATCGACATCGGGCGAATCTCCGACAGCTTCTGCCTTGCCTCAAGCCTTAAACCGCCGATGGCTTCATAATCGAGATCATCGGGCAGCCGCCGCGCTTCTTCCTTCGCAAACGACTCCACCTGTTTCAGCTGCCGCTGCAAATAGCCGGCATACTTGAGCTGAATCTCCACTTCCTCGGCGGCGTCCTTTGAAAGCTGCGGCCGCTCCGGATCGAACGGCGCAAGCGCAGCATACGATACGTTCGGCCGCCGAACGAGATCGGCAAGCCGCGCCGAGCCTTCCACGGGCGTGGAGCCGCATTCTTCAAGATACTGATTCAGCGCGTCGGACGCCGATACGCCCGCATGCTCCAGGCGGCGCATCTCCTTCTCAACCGCTTCGTATTTTTCCCGAACTGCCGCAAGCTGCGCATCGGAGATCAGCCCAAGGCGGTTTCCGATGGGACAAAGCCGCTGATCGGCATTGTCCTGCCGATGCAGCAGGCGGTATTCCGAGCGCGAGGTCATGATGCGGTACGGCTCTTCCGTACCCTTTGTAACAAGATCGTCGATCAGAACGCCGATATAGCCGTCGCTTCTGCGGAGGATCAGCGGTTCTTTTTTCATGATTTTCAGCGCGGCGTTCGCGCCTGCAACAAAGCCCTGCACAGCGGCTTCCTCATAGCCGCTCGAGCCGCAGAACTGCCCTGCGCCGTAAAGACCGGGAATCTTCTTGCTTTCCAGCGTGGGCAGCAGCTCGGTGGGGTCTACGCAGTCGTATTCGATCGCGTATGCCGGGCGCATCATCTCCGCGTGTTCAAGTCCTTTGATCGTATGCAGCATCTGGAGCTGCACGTCCTCCGGCAGGGAGGAAGAAAGTCCCTGAATGTAAATCTCGTCCGTTCCCAAGCCGCACGGCTCTAAAAAAAGCTGGTGGCGGAGCTTATCGGGAAATCGGTCGATCTTCGTTTCAATCGATGGGCAGTAGCGCGGTCCGGTGGATTCGATCATGCCGTTAAACAGCGGCGAACGGTCGTGCGCGGCGCGAATAATTTCATGCGTGCGCTCATTCGTATAGGTCAGATAGCAGATCGCCTTGTTTTCCGGAACGGTTTCCGTCCGAATGGAAAACGGCACCGGGTCGTCGTCGCCCGGCTGCGGCTCCAGCACGGAAAAATCAATCGACCGCGCGTTGACGCGCGGGGGCGTACCCGTTTTGAAGCGGCGCAGCCGAAGCCCCATCGCCGCAAGGCAATCGGTAAGTCCCTCGGCGGCGTGCATTCCGTCCGGACCGGAGGCATAGGCGCAGTCGCCCGTGATCACTCTGCCGCCGAGATACGTGCCCGAAGCGATCACAACCGCTTTCACGTCGTAGATCGCGCCAAGCTGCGTAACAACCTGCGAAACCGCGCCGTCTGTCAGCCGGATTTCCGTGATCATCGCCTGCTTGAGCTCCAGCCGCTCCTGCCGCTCCAGCGTGCGCTTCATATCCTCCTGGTACTTCCGCCGATCCGCCTGCGCGCGCAGCGAATGCACCGCCGGACCTTTGCCGCGGTTGAGCATCCGATACTGAATGCAGCAGCGATCCGCCGCGCGACCCATCTCGCCGCCGAGCGCATCCAATTCGCGCACAAGGTGACCTTTCCCCGTGCCGCCGATCGCCGGATTGCAGGGCATATTTCCCACGGCGTCGAGATTGATCGTAAACACCGCAACGCGGCAGCCCATCCGCGCCGCCGCAAGACCTGCCTCAATTCCGGCGTGTCCCGCGCCGATCACGGCGATATCATATTGTCCCGCAAAATACTCCAAATCGGTACTTCCTCTCATAGCGCCGCCGCGCGGACGAATTTGCTTTGCTGCTCCGGCAGAAGATCATACGCTTTCGCAAGCTGCTCCGCAAGCTCCAGCATTGCCGTTTCCGCGCCGCGTTTCAGCTCCAGCTCCATTTCGCAAAGCGGGCTCTGCCGCTCGGCGCGGAAAAGCACGCCGCTGTCCAGCGCAAGCTCCGCTTCGCTTCCATCCGGGAAGCAAAGCCGCAGCGCACGGCGCGTAAATCTTGCGCCGCAAACGGGGATCGGCTGCGCTCTTAAAATCTCCCCCAGCTCCTCCGGCGCGCCGAGCGCGCAAAGGCGCTTCGCCGCGTCTTTTACGGTATCGCCTTCGTATTCCCATTCGCCGCGCACACGGCCGTCACCTGCGGTTTTCATCGTAACAACGCCGCGCGTTCCCTCGCGGCGGACGCGGAGCATCCACTTCCTTGCGGAAAGCGCGCCGAACGGCGTATCAAAATAGGTCGTTTCCATCGGGATCGTCTCTTCGCTTACGGCAAGGCGCAAAACAGCCGCATCTTGCGCAATACGCGCAAGCGCGTCTTCCGATGCCGCGTATTTCACTTCCAGCTCGTGCCCCATGAAACCACCTTCTTTCCCGACCAGTATAGCAAAAACGCCATGATTTCTCAATATGCTTATTTCCCGTATGTTTTCCCGACGTTTTTTGCCGAAAAGGACTGCTACAATCAGGAAAAACGCACGGGAGGCGAGTTTTTTGGATATGCTGAAGCTGCCGCCGACTTTGCGCATCGGCGAAAAGACCGCCGTTTTGCGTGGGATCGGCTGCTTCCTTGCAGGCGTGGTGCTTTCCGGAACGCGGATCGCCGGCGTATGGCTGCCGGCAGCCGTCTGCCTGATCGCCGCGCTGCCGGCGGGACTTTTTCCGCTGCTCACCTTGATCGGAACGGCAATCGGCTGCGCCGCCTTCTGGGAGCTGGAAACGGCGATCTTATCCGTTGCATCCGGCTTTCTCGCAATGACAGCCGTTTGGGCGCTGCGCGATACGGACGCTGCGGAAAGCCGCTATTTCGCGCCGCTTACGGCAACCGCCGCCGGCGCGGTTGCATCGGTGCTTCTGCTGCTGAGTCGGCCCGTAACGGCGCAGACAGCCGCTGCGCTTTTGGTGCGCATTGCCGCGCTTTACGGCGGTACGGTCTGCGCGAAGCGCGTGCTGAAGGAGCCGAACGGCGTGCCGCTTTGCGTTGCTGCTGCCGCCGTGATCTCCGGCTGCGGCGCGATCCGCCTGCCGGGCGGCATTCCGCTCGGCGGCGTTGCCGCGTCGTTTGCCGCGATGCTTTTTGCAGGAAGCCCACTCGCGCTGCCGATGGCGGCGCTCGGCGGCTTGGCAATGGATTGGAGCCGAACCGCCGCCTCCGCCGTACCGCCGCTGATTGCCGCAACGCTCGCCGCATCCATACCGGCGCGGAAATGGCAAAAGCCGCTGCTGTTTCTCGCTGCGGCAGCCGGAATCCTCATTCTCTCCGGCAGCGGCGACGGCGCGCTCTTTCTCGCTATGGCAGCCGGCGCGCTGCTCTCTCTGCCCGTGCGGGAGCTGCCAATCGCCGCGCAGATGGTTCCATCAAAGCAGCTTGGCTGCGCGGCAGCCGCGATGAGCGAGCTCTATCGCCAGATGGATGCGGATATCTGCGCCCCGGAGGGAATTCCAACTGCCGAGCTCTATGACCGCGCGGCCTCAAAGGTCTGCGCCCGATGCGCCCGATGCGCGATATGCTGGCGCGAAGAGGGCGAAAAAACGCGCGAAACGCTTCGCGCGATCGCGCCCGCGATCCGAAGCCGCGGCGAAGCAGCGCAAACGGATTTCCCGGCGGAGTTTTCCGCTTCGTGCCGCCATTTCCCGGATTTTCTGAAGGCGCTGAACGAGGGGCTTTCCATCGACGCCGCGATCCGCCGCGACGCGGCAGGAAAACGGGAGCTGCTATCCGTCTGCCGCGCGCAGTACCGCATTTTTGCCGATCTTCTGCGCGCGATCT
Source organism: Oscillospiraceae bacterium (assembly GCA_017445385.1). Lineage (GTDB taxonomy): Bacteria > Bacillota > Clostridia > Oscillospirales > Oscillospiraceae > RGIG3566. The sequence goes on along the minus strand of JAFSUG010000012.1, from coordinate 45,416 downwards.
CCGCGCCGAAGCCATCCGTCATGCCGCGCTTTGCGGCGGATTTCGCCTGCCGTGGGCATGGTCTGCGCGACGTATCCGGCGACCGAACCGCATCGCTCGAAGTGGGAAACCGCTGCTATCTGCTGCTCTGCGACGGAATGGGCACCGGCGAAACAGCGGCGGAGGACAGCCGAAAAGCCATCGGTCTGCTTTCCCGGCTGCTGCTTGCCGGATGCGAGCCGGACGATGCACTGGAGCTGCTGAACGGACTTTGGATCCTGCGCGAAAACGGCGGCAGCGCAGCGATCGACCTTGCCGCGATCGATCTTTCCGGCGGCGAAGGCGTGCTGTATAAATGGGGCGGCGCGCCATCGTATCTGCTCACGGAAAAAGGCGCGAAAAAAATAGGGACAGCCTCGCTGCCGCCGGGCATAGGCGTCGGAGGAACGCATCAGCCGCAGCAATTCAGGCTGTCCCTTGGAGAGGGTGAAACGCTGATTCTCGTCAGCGACGGGATCGGCGGAGAGGATGCCGCGCGTCTGCTGCAAGAAGTTGACCGCGAAAGCGTCCGGGAACTTGCTGCCGGGCTGCTTTCGTGCGGTTCAGCGCCGTGGGAGGACGATCGGACCGTGGCGGTGCTGCGCCTGCATCCGATCTCCACGCGCTGACAGCCGAAGCTGTCAGCACCAACTCAAACACGGTTTTGACGGGCTTTTTTCCGGCAATGCTTCGCAAAGCGTCTTGAAAATACACAAAGTATTCTCTGCGCCGCTTTTTCTTGCCTTGCCGAAAAACCGCATCGTCAAAACGGATCCGTGTTATGCGGCGTATTTGACTTGGCGCTGACAGCTTACCACATTTTGTGCGTGAAACTTGTCGAAACACAAGATGTGGGAAATATTTCCCGTGTCGAACGCGCAAAAAAAGCGTCTGTTTCTGATGGAAACAGACGCTTTTCCGCTATTTGCATTGCGCCAAAAACCACCGCAGCACTACGCTGCCGTCCACACAGTCCGCCCGCGCATGGCGAAAGCACATCCGCTCCGGGTGCCACTGCACCGCCCAGACGGGAAGCTCGGTATGGCGGATCGCCTCGATCACACCATCCATCGCGTGCTGCACGGCTTGAAGACCGTTCCCAAGCGCATCGATTGCCTGATGGTGCGCACTGTTTACGGAAAACCGCTCGCCGTAGAGCGCGGCGAGAAAGCTGTTCGCCTCTGCGATCGTTTCATGCACCTGATCGCAGCCAATATATTGATGATACCCCTGCGGCAAATCCTGCACAAGCGTACCGCCGAAAAAGACGTTGATTACCTGCAAGCCGCGGCAAATGCCGAACACCGGCTTTTTCGCCTGCGCGAACGCGCCGAGCGCATCGAGCTGCAACCGATCAAGATCGGGATCGGGCGCAATGCTTCCGCGCAGCTCCTGCCCGTAGCGGGCAGGATCGAGATCGCCGCCGCCCGGCAGAAGCAAACCGTCAAAGCCGGCAGGGGTAAGCGCCTGAACGCATACGGTCACATCTGCGCCGAGCTGCCTCAGCGCATCTTCATAGTTTTTCGCATTTTCCGCCGGAATCCAAAGCCTACAGATGGTAAATCCCTCCCTGCTTACTTATGCAGATACGCCTGCAAAAGCGCCTTGCAGCCTTCCTCGATCTGCGCATAGACCTTTTCGAAGTTCCCCGTATACCACGGGTCTTCCACGTCCTTTTCCAGCAGCTTTTCCACTTTTCCCGCCGGATCGCCGCCGAGCAGGCGCAGCAGATTGCGGACGTTATAACCGTCCATGCAGATCAGCCGATCATACGCGAGGTAATCCGCGCGCGTAACCTGAACGGCGTATTTGCCTTTGCAGCCGAGTCCATGGCGCGCAAGCTCGTTCCGCGCAGGCGCATAGACCGGATTTCCGATTTCCTCCGTGCTCGTTGCGGCGGAGGCAACGATAAACTGATCGCTCACGCCGTTTTTCTCCGCGAGATCGCGGAATATAAACTCCGCCATCGGACTGCGGCAGATATTGCCGTGGCAGATAAATAATATTTTTGTCATAGCGATTCTCCGTTTCCTGCCGCGTTTTGCGGCAGTTCTAATCATATCACAGCAAACTTTTCTTGTAAATATTGTAAGGACCCCTTGACGAAACAGACAACTGCATGGTATCGTATTGATAGACGATCTATCAATACGATATGCAAACTATCATTCAGGAGTTTTTTATGACGATGCAAGACGCAAAACGCGGCTTTGTCACCGACGCCGCAATTGAACTTTTTCTGAAAAAGCCGATTGCGGCAGTTACGATCCGCGACGTTGCAGCCGCCTCCGGCGTTGGCGAGGCAACGATCTACCGCTACTTCTCGAATCGGGCAAATCTGCTGGTTGCCTGCGCGGTAAAGCTGCAGGCGGAGGTCGGGCGGGAATTTCTCTCCCCCGTGCAAACGGATGGGTTCGGAAAGATCGCGCATTTTTACGGCACGTATCTGGCGATGTTCCGCGTGCGCCCGGAATTATATCGCTTTTTGAGCGATTTTGACGCTTACTGCATCAGCGAAGGCATTACGGAAATGGAAGAATATCAGGATAATTTTGACCGTTTCCGCGAAGCGTTCTTTGCCTTTTACCGCGAAGGCATTGCGGACGGCTCCGTTCGGAAGCTCGATGATCCCGAGCTGTTTTACAGCGCAACAACCCATGCGATGCTCTCTCTTTGCAAAAAATTAGCGGCGGAAAGCCGCATTGTTCGGCAAGATGCCGCAATCGACCCCGGCGCGGAAATCAAGACCTTGACCCGGCTGATTCTTGATTCCGTAAAGAAAAAGTAGGAGGAAGCAACCCATGAAACGTCTTACGAAAAAACAAATGATCATCTTTGCCATCGGCCAGCTTGGCTGGGCAACGCTCAGCGGCGTTATAAACGCCTGGCTCGTCACGTTCTATCTCCCCACGCAGGGCGATATTGCGTCCGGCGCAACCCAGTATATCACGCCCGGGCTGGTTGTGTTCGGCTTTTTGACGATCCTCGGTCTCATCACGGCGCTCAGCCGCATTTTTGATGCCGTGACCGATCCGCTGATCGCAAACCTCAGCGACCGCAGCCGCAACCCCAGAGGCCGCCGCATTCCGTTTATGCAGAAAGCCGCCATTCCGCTTTCCGTTGTAACGGTTCTGCTGTTCTGCGCGCCGGTTGAAGCCATCAGCGGCATCAACGTTGCATGGATCTCGGTTTTTATCGTTCTGTTCTACCTGTTCATGACGATGTACTGCACGCCCTATAACGCGCTGATCTCCGAATTCGGCAAAACGCAGGACGACCGTATGTTCATCTCCACCGCGATCTCGCTGACGTTCTTCGCGGGCACGCTGCTTGCTTATACGCCGTTCGTATTTTCCGGCATGCTGCGCGGCGCAGTCGGCTACGGCTGGAGCTACCGCATCTGCTTCATCGTCCTGGCAGTGATCGCATGCGCGGCAATGCTGCTGCCTACGTTCGCGCTGAAGGAAAAAGAATTTGTTGATACAAAACCCGCCAATTCCAATATGTTCAAAGCGCTTGCAGCAACCTTCCGCAACCGCAACTTCCGCGTTTTCGTCGGTTCGGACATTATGTACTGGATCGGACTCACGCTCTTCCAGACGGGACTTCCGTTCTTCGTAAAGGTTTCCATGGAGCTTGACGAAAGCTATACGATGCTCTTCATGGGCGGCATGACGGTTCTCTCCGCCGTGTTCTATCCGTTCGTTTCGGGCTTGGTTCGCAAGTTCGGCAAAAAGAAGCTGACGATCCTCGGCTTCCTCGGCCTTGCGCTTGCCTATCTCATCACCGCGCTGATCCGCACGCACGTTTTGCCCGGCATCGTATTCGGCGTTGTGATCTGCGTGCTTGCCGCGTTCCCGATGGCGCTGCTCGGCATCATTCCGCAGTCCATCGTTGCCGACGTTGCCGAAGCCGACGGCATCGACACCGGCGAAAACAAAGAGGGTATGTTCTTCGCGGCGCGTACCTTCGCAATGAAGTGGGGTCAATCCATCGCAATGCTGGTATTCACCTCGCTTGCAATCATCGGCACGGTGCAGAGCACCTCCGCGAACGACATCACCGCATCGCCGCAGGGCCTTACGATCGTTGCGGTCGCGGCAGTGGTCTTCTGCGTGCTGGGCGCGGTGATCCTTGCGCTGTACGACGAAAAGGGCATCATGCGCAAGATCGGCGATAAGAAGGAAGCGCAATGAACTGCAAATTTGAACTGACCTACCGCAAAGGCAACGATGTGCATACCTACCGCGAAGGCACGGACGATCTCACGCTGACCGTTTCCGACAGCGGCGAGCGCAGAACGGTTACCGTCCGCGCGAACGTACCGATAGAACTGTGCGATTATCGGGAAACAGCGCACGATTTTTTCACCCGTTCCGATCGCGCCGATCCCGATCCCAAGGGCGACCTGTACTTCATCAACGGCTACCAGTCCTGGACGGAAACGCGCGAGTTTTACGGCGACGCAAGAGAGCGTGACGTTCGGCGGCTGCCGAAGCCACTCGTGCGCAGTTTCGCGCTGGACCGCTACGGCGACGCGGTATTTTACGAATACAACAAGCGCATCCTGCACGGCTACGATGTGTTCTATGTGAAAGGAACGAACGAAGCGTTCGTTCTGAGCCTCAACAGTCGAAACGCCTACCTCATCGCCGAAGTCGTGCGCCGCGAGGGCGCGGTTTCCCTTGTGAGCGATATTCGCGGCGTGCGTCTGCAAGAAGGCGAATCGTATACGGTTTGCGATTATCTGTACGCCGGCAATTACGCGGAGGGTATCCGCCTGATGGATCGCCACTTCCCGAAGAAACCGATGCGAAAACTCTTCGGGTATACCTCCTGGTACAATTATTATCAGAACATCTACGAGGAAATTCTGCTTCGGGATCTTGAGGCGCTGGACGATCGGTTTGATCTGTTCCAGATCGACGACGGGTACGAAACCTTCGTCGGCGACTGGCTGGATGTTGACGCGCGGAAATTCCCGAACGGGCTTGCCCCCATCGTGGAAAAAACGCACGCAAAAGGCTATTTGGCAGGCATCTGGCTTGCGCCGTTCGTTGCGGAGGAAAAAAGCCGCCTTTACGCGGAGCATCCCGACTGGTTCAAACTCGGGCCGGACGGTAAGCCCGTCAAGTGCGGCTCGAACTGGAGCGGCTTTTACGCGCTCGATCTGGAAAACCCGGACGTGCTGGACTATATCCGCACCTGCCTGCGCCACTATGCAGACATGGGGTTCGATTTCTTCAAACTGGACTTCCTCTACGCGGCAAACCTTCCCGACTACGACGGAAAAACGCGAAGCCGTGCCGCCGAAGATGCATACGCCTTCCTGCGCGATGCGCTGGGCGATCGGCTGATCCTCGGCTGCGGCGCAACGGTATTTAATGCAACCGAAAAATTTGACTACTTGCGTATCGGCCCGGACGTATCGCTGAAATTCGACGATGAATGGTATATGCGTCGGATGCATCGGGAGCGCGTTTCCACGAAGGTCACGCTGCAAAACACCGTTTACCGCTCGTTCATGGACGGCCGCTTCTTCGGCAACGATCCGGACGTGTTTCTTCTCCGGGACGACAACCTCTCGCTGACGAAAGCGCAGCGGCAGGCGATGATTACGATCGACGCGCTGTTCGGCAGCGTGATGATGACCTCGGACAACATCGCCGAATATGACGACGAGAAACGCGCGCAGCTGGCAAGCGCGCTGGACCTGTTTCAGCACGCCGCTATTACGGACTTTTCGCGCAAAGGCGATATCATCACCGTATCCTATCGCATAAACGGCGAAGACGCGAAGTTGCAATACGACACGGAAAGGGGCATCTTGTTATGACCGACAAAACAAGCATGATTTTCGGCAACCCGATCGACGCGAAAACCGTCGCCGCCGCCGAAAGGAGCAAGGCATCCTATCAAAAGAAGTACGGCGATGATTCCGCCGCCGACTATCGACTTTCCTTTCGGCCCATTGATGCGCTGTCCCACATCGGCGCGCAGAACATCGTCTTCGGCGCGGAGAACGAGCCGTTCGCGGAAAATCCGCTGATCGTTGGCAACATCCGCATGGGCTTCGGTCATTACCGCATCTCCATCGCAATGGCGTCCGCCGCGCGTGCGCTCGGCTTCACGCCGTACTGGCTGGATCTTGCATCGTTTGACGCAACCGGCTCGAAAATGATCCGCGAGCAGAACGATCTGTATTCGCTTGCATCGCGCATTTCGCAGAAATCGAAGCTCTTTAACCACTTCGTTTGGGAGCCGCTCAACAGCGAAGGCTTTAAGAAGATCACCTACAACGCGAAGGACCAGAAAAACAGCGAGCTGCTCGTCCCGATTTTCAAGAATATCCCGAAGGACGTTCCCTATATCGCAACGCACGTTTGGCCCAGCCAGGCGGCGGTTCACGCCGGACTGACGCACGTTGTCAACGCAATTCCCGACAATTGGCCGATGGGGCTGCACCTCAGCGAGGGCGCGATCCACACCGTGCAGACGCCGTTTGCCTACCTCGGTTATAAAACGCTGGAGGGCTTTGCAAAAACGCCGCTGAAGGGCATTCCGGAAGATCAGCTCAAGATGGTCGGCTGCTATGTGGACCATGAGCTGCTCTGCAACCTGGAAGAGGACAATCGGCTGCGCAAGGAACGCGCCGCAGGCGGCGCGCCGCTGCGCATTTTGATGAACGTGGGCGGCGCAGGCGCAGGCGCGGACCTGTTTGAAGCGATGATCGATCATCTGCTGCCCTACGTTGAACGCAAGCAGGTTGCGCTGCTGCTCAACCTCGGCGATCACGCCGGCGTTTACGAGCATATGCTTGCGCGGTTTGGCGGCCGCGAGGACGTTACAACGCTGCGCAACGACTTTGAAGGCTTGAAGCAGCGCGCGGAGCAGATGCGCACGAGCGAGGCATCGGGCATTTATCTGATCTGCAACGACGATATTTTCCAGGCAGTTTATTCCACGAATCTGCTGATGCCGGTCAGCGATCTGATGATCACAAAGCCGAGCGAGCTTGTGTACTATCCGATCCCGAAGCTGTTTATGAAGCACATCGGCGGGCACGAGGTCTACGGCGCGATCCACGGGCGCGAGTTCGGCGATTCCACGGGCGAATACGTTACGGCAAAGAGCCTGTGCGGCGCGCTTGACCGCCTGCTGACCGACCGCGAAATTCTGCCGCACCTGTGCGACCAGATCCTCGATCTCAAAAAATCCGGCTACTACGACGGCGCATACCGCTGCGTGAAGCTCGCCGCCGGAATTGAATAATGCATAGAAAAACACCGTTGGCTGTAGCCAACGGTGTTTTTTGCTGTTCTTGCTTTTACGCTTTCTTTGCCATCAAGTTCACGAACCGCTGCAGCATAGCCGCAACCTGTGCACGCGTTGCCGTTGCCTGCGGCGCAAGCGTCGTTTCATTCATGCCGTTTACGATGCCGTTTGCAACCGCCCAGCGCATTGATGCTTCCGCGTAGCTGCTCACCGTATCCGCATCCGCAAACTTCAGTTCGCCGGTCGCTTCCGGGCTGCCTGCGTAGCGATACAGCATCGTTACGAGCTGCTCGCGCGTGATATTACCGTTCGGGTTCGTACCATCGGAGATGCCCTTCTGCATCGCCCAGTTCATACCCTTTTCATACCACGTTGCGCCGCCGTCGGTATTCTCGCCTGCATAGCGCGCGAGAACCGTCATCAGCATTGCTCTTGTCATCGTGGCTTCCGGCGAGAACGTCTTTGCCGCCGTGCCGTTCATCATGCCCTTTTCGGTGACGAACGCCACCGCTGCGTCATACCATGCGGTCTCCGCAACGTCGTTATACAGTCCGCCTGTTGCAGTATTGTCAGTATTGTCAGTATTATCCGTCTTATCGGTGTTGTCCTTGGTTTCGGCAGACGCACCGCCGCCGGGCGTAAACTGCTCGTTGCCGGTATCGCGCGTCCAATCATCGCTGTAGTGCATCACGATGCGGTCGCCGCTGCGGAGCTTCTGCTCCGCAACGCCCAGCGTGGAGCGAATACCGTTGAGCAGATACATCCAGCCGGAGTTTGCGCCGTTATCAAATTCGCCAAGTCCGCGGATCTCCGTAATATAATTGCCGTCCGGATTCTGGAAGGCGATGCCCTGCATGCCGAGCGCTTTTGTAATCACGTCGATCACGGCCGCGTCGGAGGGAACGGTTACCTGCATCGGGCTGATCCACGTTTGCAGCTTGCCGTTTTTGTGGGTATGCAGTTCGCCGTTATCGCCGTGCTTGCTGTCGCCGAGCAGCGAGAACGTTACCGTAATCGTCTGCGCAGGCGCGGACGATGCTTCTGAAACCGTGATGGCAACGGTCGTTGTCTGATCCTTATAGGTGATCGTCACTTCCGTTGTGCCGGCAGTCAGTGCGCCTGTGGTGTAGGTGAAATCGGAAACGGTCTCAGTCTTTCCGCTTGCATAGGTTGCGGTAACGACCATGCCGGTGGGATCAAACGCTTCGCCTGCGGTGTAGGCGGTCTTCGCCGGCGCGGTTGCCGTGATGCCGGTGAGAACCGGATCGGAAACGGTAACGGCAACGGTTGCCGTCTTTTCCCGATAAGTAATCGTTACTTCCTTTGTATCCGCCGTAAGCGTTTCGGGCGAAACGGTGTAGCCGGAAACGGTCTGCGTCTTTTCATCGGCAAACGTCGCAGCAACGACCATGCCGGTGGGATCGAACGCGTCGCCCGTTTCGTAGGTGGTCTTCGCCGGCTGTTCGGTGACCTCGATGCCGGTCAGCTCCGCGTCGGTCAGAACGATGGGGATCTCAATATCCGGCAGCGTTCCGAAATACGCTTCGCGCGCTTTCGCGTTCAGGTTCGGCGCTTTGCCGTTTTCAAGCGTAATGCCGCGGTGGTTGCCGATGTGATCGCCGAAGCCCGTGATTGCAATCACGCCGCCGGAAAGGGTGAAGGTATCGGCGGTGTAGTCCTCCGGAATGATCAGCGCAGCGCCCACTGCATAGGACGGCGCGCCCCAGACGGATTTCACCGTCATGTAGCTTGCAACGGTCTGCGACTTTGCGTTCGATGCGAAGTTATACTGCGCAGGCGTGCTGCCCGCAATCTTTTCCGTCTCGCCGTTCACGTCTTTATACAGCGCAACGGCATTCATGTTGTAAACGCCCGCGATCTTATTCGCCGGGTGATACAGGCGATCAAACTCGATTTTCAGCTTATCGCCGGGATGGACGGGATCGCCGCCGTTCACGGTTACGGAAACCGGCTTCGCCGTAATCACCTGGTAAGCCGTCTTGCCGCCCTGCTCCAGCTTTACGATGTTTCTGCCCTCCGTCAGCGGAACGGTAACCGTGCCGTCCGCATTCGGGGAAACCGACTTGAAGCCCGTAAAGGTCAGCTTGTCGCCAACGGTCGGATTGGCAACGGAAACGAGATAGTGGCTCACCGCAGGCGTAAAGGTGTACGCGCCGGTTTCGCCAACGTAGTAGATCACGTCATGCTCCGCGTCGATTGCGTCGCCTGAGAGCTTGGACATCGCATCGTTTTGCCCTTCGTTGATCGTCATGCCGGTTTCGAAGCTGCCGCTTTCGCCAACCGTCACAACGAACACGCCGGTATTTTCCGGCCAAATCGCGCCGAAGAGCGGACCGCCGGCCGCTTTCGGAGCATTGAGCGCATCGTAGGTCACAAGCACGATCGCCGTGCCTTCGCCAACCGCCGTCACAACGCCCGAATCGGAAACGGTTACAACGCCGCTTGACGTTTTGCCGGTTTCATCAATGACCGTATAGTGGTAATCCGGCTCAACGAAGTTGTTCGCCGTCACGTTATCCACGATCTCCCAGCGGCGGAGGTTGATCATCTGGTGCGTATCGCCCTTCGCCATCTGCAGCCAGCCCTGCGGATTGATATTGAGATACACGTCGCCGGTGTTGTAGCCGCTGTTCGCAGTCACGTCACGCACGATCGTATCCTTGCTGTCGGACATCTCAACCGTATTCGTATAGCCGGAAGCGGCTTTATACTGGAATACGCCGGCGGTCGTTGCGTGGGTATCGTCCGTCGCGCGGTACTGATACCACTTGTTGTTGGTCAGCGTATAGAAATAGGTTGTGGTTTCGCCGTCAACCTTGGAATAGGTGGGCGCTACCGTATCAAACAGCTTAAAGTTGTAGCCGGTGAAGTTCTTTTCGCCAACCCACAGCTTCGCATCGCTGGGAACCGTGATCTGCGCGTTTGTGGGGTCTTCCACCGTCACAACGCAAACAGGCGCGGTGATGGCGGTAACCGTTTTTTTCGAAACAGTCTTCGTCTTCTCAGCGGAAACGAGATACTGTCCCGGCTCGGTGAAGACAATGCTCGCCTTGCCGTTTTCATCGGTTTTCTGCGCGGTTGCCGCGCCGTTTACGGTGATCTCCGCATCGGCGCAAGCCTTAAAGAGCATATTGAAATTCGCGTCCCAGTAGCTCTCTTCCAGCGTCAGCGCAAACGGCTTGCCGAGCTCGGCGGTTGCCGTTGTCTGCTCGAAACGCGCATAGGCTTCGCTGTCGGGATAGCTGCTCTGCATGATATACGCATCGAGCGTGCAGCCGTCGGTCACGGCGGTGGTCAGGTCGCCGACGTATGTTTTGCCGCCGTCGATCTGGTAGCCGAACATCACGCTGTTGTCGCCCCAGAGCTTCGTCATGCTCTTGCCGTACTGGCCGTCCACGCTGCCGTAGCCGGCGGCTGCGCCGCCTTCATACAGCGCCTCATGCGCGGCGGTAAGGGCGTCATCGATCGTGTAAGCCGCCTTGCCCGTGAGCCGGATCGGCAGCAGCGCAACGTCGTCGCCGTTTTGATCCTTCACGAACTTGCCGTATTTGCTGATCGTCACGTTCACAGTGATATCGATCGGGGCGGGTGTAAGCGCGCCGACCGTAACGGGCAGCTGCGGCATGATTACATTTACATATTCATCGCTCAGCACGGAAAGGAGATATTCGCCGTCCTCGCTGAGCGTGATCTCACAGCAGCCGTCCGCATCGAGCGTAACTGCCGGATTGAACGATTTGGTTTCGCCCGTTTCCGCATCCACGAGCACAACTTCCAGATCCTCAAAATCGCTCACATCGGTCATGGATCCATCGCGGTATTTATCGTCGATTGCCATGCCGTAATGGCCGTACATGATGCCGGCAAGCGTCAGCTCGAACGGCTGATTCTTCTCGATTTGCATGCTTTCAATCCGCGCTTCGCTCGCATCGGTAAACCAGGTGTAATAGTCCAGCGCATCGGAATCGGCATATACGAAGAAATCAACGCGGTCGCCGTCATTCACAGGCGCCTGCGCAACGTTCAGCCCCAGATAGCTATCGGGATAGCCGGTGGTTTTCACGATCTTCGCTGTATCAACGGGCGCTGCGCCGTTCACGGCGAAGCCGAAATTTGTCGTTTCCGTGCAGCAAAAGACTGTAACCGATCCGTTGTCCACAGCCAAATAATTGGTTGCGGTTGCCGCGGTGAAGTCCGAGCCGAACATCACCTCATGCGCCTTAACCAAAACGTCTAATGCGCTGACGCCATCGGTTACGGAATCGGTGTAGCCGTAGCTTTCGGCAAGGTTTTTCGCAACCGCCACGTTCGTGCTGTCTTTCGGCGCGGTCAGGAACGTGCCGTCCATCTGGGCGGTAAAGCTGACCGATACCGAATCGGCGGCGAACGCCGCAGTCGGCAGCATACCGGCAACCAAAATCAGTGCCAGCAGCAGACTTACGATCTTTTTCATGTGTTTCCTCCCTTTCTGCGGACAAAAAAAGTCCACACGAGACTGTGTGGGCGCAATGAGCATTTCCGGCAGCCGTTCGGTGATGGCAAACGTCCGTCGGCAGCAACGTATCTGACTAAGGCTTTTCAGCCATCACAGTGACCCACTCGCGGGGATTTTCACCCCATTCCGTTCCGGCATACGCCGGGAACTGCCGTCTCTTTATTGAATTCGGCATGATTATAGCACTGCCTTACGAGGAAAACAACCCCTCTTCGACAAAAGAGCAAAAAAGCCCTCACCATATCGCAAGTTTATCGCGCTGCGGATTCGCGCAAATCTGTTACCGAATTGTAGTTGAAATTCGCGCGGAAAAGGAGTATATATATAGACGAGCAAGTAGACATAACAACAGGAGGCTATTTTATGGAACAGACAGCATCCGCTGCCAAGCGCAAAACGGAAGGCAGCGCAAAAAAGCGGATTAAAACGATTATAACGATCGCAGTAATCGCCGCGGTAGTTGCCGGCGTCATTTTTTTGCTGTGGCGTTTTGTATTTCGGGAAGAACCGAAGGAGATCCTGCGCGATACGGCAGTGATCGGCACGATCTCCAACCAGGTGCAGGGCTACGGCTATACGAAAGCGCTGGATTCGGCAACGATCACGCTTGCAACGGGCGGCAAGGTTCTTGACGTTTACGTAGCGGAGGGCGATCTCGTTCAGCAGGGCGATCCGCTCTATCAGATCGATTCCACCAGCGCGCGCGATTCGCTGGAGTCCGCGCAGAAAACGCTGCTGAACGTCAATAAGCAGATCCGCGCGATCACCGATTCCTACGCAAATCTTACAATTAAGCCCCCGTTCACGGGCAAAATCCTGAACGCGGAGGAGCTGACCACCGGGCAGACGGTTTCCGCCGGCACGAAAATCGCAACGATCGTGGACGACAGCGTTATGAAGCTGAAGCTGTACTTCAGCTATGCCTATGAAAACGATATTTACGCCGGACAGGCAGCGGACGTATCGATTCCCGTTTCCATGAGCCGGTTGAGCGGCAAGGTGGAGAGCATTGATAAAGTCCGCTTCGTCACCCCGGAGGGCACGGTCTGCTTCCAGGTTACAATCAGCGTAGCGAACCCCGGAACGCTCACCGAGGGCATGCAGGCGTCGGCAGTGCTGAAAAACGCACAGGGCGAGGACATCTACGCCTATAACGGCGGCACGCTCGCTTTTAGCCGCAAGGAAGACATCGTAACCAAAGCGTCCGGCGACGTGCTTTCCGTGCATCTGCTGAACTACGAAACCGTTACGCCGAACACCGTTTTGCTGAAGCTGAGCGAGGCGGACAATGAGGAAGAGCTGGCGTCGCTGGAAAACCAGCGCAAGACGGCGGAAGAAGCCGTAGAAAAGGCGCAAAAGAATCTCGATAACTTCAATGCCGTCGCCCCGATCTCCGGCACGGTGCTGACCTGCGCGCTCACCCCGGGCGACACCGTAAGCGACGGTACAACCGTTATCGTGATTGCCGATACAACAACGATGCTCGTAACGGTGGACGTTGACGAGCGCAGCATCGGCTACGTTTCGGTCGGCATGCCGATCGACCTGACCGACTGGGACGGCAACACCTACGTGGGCGAGGTGACGAACGTCAGCCTCAACGGCAAGATGGAAAACGGCGCGGCGACGTTCCCGATCACGATCCGCGTGGATAATGAAAACGGCGCGCTCAAGAGCAATATGACCATCAACTATTCCTTCCAGGCAAGCCAGGCAGAGAACTGCCTGATCGTGCCGGTGCAGGCAGTTAAGAACATCTCCGATGAGACGGGCGAGCCGATCACGGTTGTATTTGTAGAGCTGCCGGAGCGTCCGGAAAACGCGGTTTCCGTGCCGGAGGGCTTATCGGGCGTTCCCACGGAAGCGGACGGCTTCTATGCCGTGCCGGTAGAGGTTGGCATCAGCGACGTTTATAACGTGCAGATCCTCTCCGGACTGAACGAGGGCGATACCGTCTTTACAAGCTACATGGAGCAGCAGGAAGACTCCGAATACGGAATCTACGGGTAATCGCCATGCTGATTGAACTGAAAGACATTTATAAGATTTACCGCGAGGGCGAGGAGAGCGAGGTTCGCGCGCTGGACGGCGTTTCCCTCACGATCGACCGCGGCGAATTCGTTGCGATCGTAGGCGCGTCCGGCTCGGGCAAGTCCACGCTGATGAACGTGCTCGGCTGCCTCGATATTCCTACCTACGGCGAATACCGCCTCGACGGCGCGGAGATCACAACGCGCACCGACGCGCAGCTTGCGCAGATCCGCAACCGCCAGATCGGCTTTATTTTCCAGGGCTATAATCTGATCCCGGAGCTGACGGCGCTCGAAAACGTCGCCCTGCCGCTCGCCTACCAGGGCATGCACATGCAGCAGCGAAACGAAACGGCAATGGAGGCGCTTGAAAAAGTGGGCATGGCGCTGCGCGCGCAGAGCCATCCATCGGAGCTTTCCGGCGGTCAGCAGCAGCGCATCGCCATCGCAAGGGCGATTGCGGCGCATCCTTCCATGATCATGGCGGACGAACCCACCGGCGCGCTGGACAGCAAAACAGGCAAGCAGGTTCTGGAAATGCTGCAGCAGCTCTACCGCGAGGGAACCACCGTGATCCTCATCACGCACGATCTTTCCATTGCGGCAACCGTGCCGCGCGTGATCCGCATCTCGGACGGAAAGATCCTTTCCGATGAAATGCAGGAGGTGGATTGGCTATGACGGTTATGCAATCGTTCCGAATGGCGCTGAAATCCATTTCCGCCAAGAAAATGCGCTCGTTTTTAACGATGCTCGGCATCATAATCGGCGTCGCGTCGGTCGTGATCCTCGTATCGGTCATACAGGCGCAGAACAAAAAATCGCTCGAATACCTCGAATCGCAGGGCACGAATAAGCTGACCGTTTCCGCCTATCGGTGGACGGGCGGCGATATCAGCCGCGATTTATATGATTACTGCCTCGGTCTTTCCGACCTCGTTGTGGGCGTTACGCCGGAGGTGCATCTGTACAACGACGGTCTTTCCGTTAAGTACGGAACGCACACCGTTTCCGCAACCGCTGAAGACTGGCGCAAATCCGGGCAGTTTATCCTCGGCAGCGACCAGTACGGTCTGTGCAACAACTATAAGCTCTCCGCCGGCCGCGATCTCACACGCATGGACATCGATAATTACCAAAACGTCTGCGTGCTCGGCGGCGGTGTTGCCGAAACGCTCTTTAACCTTGTAAATCCCGTGGGCAAAAGCGTAACGATTCTCGGCACGCCCTATACGGTCGTCGGCGTTTACCAGAAAAAGAACGTGGATAACTGGCCGGAGCTGGATAATCTCATTCTGCTGCCGTATTCGCTCAACCGAACGCTCGGGAACAATCAGACGATCTCGGAATACTCGGTCAAAGCCGTTTCCGCGTCCGCGGCGGACGTGGCGGCAATCCGGATCCAGGGCTATCTCTCCGCCCTGATTCCGGAAAGCAGCGGCTATTCCCACGTGCAAAACAACAACCAGAGCATGGACAGCATGGATGAAATGCTGATGGCACAGTCGCTCGTGCTGGGCGGCATTGCCGGCATCTCGCTGCTGGTAGGCGGTATCGGCATCATGAACATCATGCTCGTAACCGTAACCGAGCGGACGCGCGAGATCGGCATCCGCAAGGCGATCGGCGCATCGCGGCGATCGATCATTCTGCAATTTCTGATTGAAGCGTCCGTCATCTGCGCGATCGGCGGCATCATCGGAATCCTGCTCGGATTTTTGGGAACGCTGATCGCCGCGAAGCTATTGCTGAAAATGCTGTTCTTGCCCGGAGAAGGCATCACGATCGGCGCGTTCGCGTTCTCGGTGGTGCTAGGCATTATCTTCGGGCTTTACCCCGCGATCAAAGCCTCCGGCCTCCAGCCGGTAGAAGCGCTTCGGGCGGAATAGGAGGAAATACCAATGAAAAAGATTTTTTCAGTTTTGCTGGCGGTCTGCCTGCTCGCGTCGTGCCTGCTTCCGGCGGCGGCGATGACCGACATCACGGACGCGGCCGTGCAGCAAAGCGTAGATACGCTGCAAATGCTCGGCGTGCTCACCGGCTACCCGGACGGCACGTTCCGTCCCACGCGCGGTCTTTCGCGCGCGGAATTCTGCACAATGGCAGTTAAGAGCATGGGCTTGCAAAATCAGCTTGCAACCTATGAGCTGCGCACGATCTTCCCCGACGTCCGCTCGAACCACTGGGCGCGCGGCTATATCAACATTGCCGTTGCCGGGGAAAAGAAGATCATCGCCGGCATGCCGGACGGGCGCTTCCTGCCGGAAGACCCCGTAACCTACGGGCAGGCGGTTACGATCCTTCTGCGGATGCTCGGCTATACCGATTCCGATGCCGGTATGATCTGGCCGCAGGGCTATATGACGCTGGCGGCGAAGGTCGGTCTTTCGAAATCGCAGAAAACCGGCTATGAAAAGCTCTCGCGCGGCGAGGCGGCAACGCTTTTTGCGGCGCTGCTTACAACCGAGCAAAAGGGCGGCTCCGTCTTTGCCGAAACGCTCGGCACGCTGACCGACCGCACGGTTGTGCTCTCCGTAAACGAAACGAGCGGCGGCGCGGAGGTGAAAACCGCGCAGCGAACCTATGAAACGGCAAACGGCACGTTCCCGAAAACGGCAATCGGGCTGATGGGAAAGGCGCTGCTGAACGAAAAGGGCGAGCTGATGACCTTCCTGCCGGACAGCGGCTTGCAGAAAACCGTAACGCTTTCGCGCTGCAACGCAACGTGGCTCACCACGGCGGACGGCACGCGCTATACAATCGAGCGCGATACGCCCTACTATGACGCAAGCGGCACAAGCTCGTATTTTACCGCGTGGGTTGATCTCAAAGCCGGTGATCTACTGACGCTCTATCTCGATGGCGACCTTGTAACGGGCGTATTCCGCAGCGGCGGTACCGCCGAGCAAGCGGTTGTCGTACGCGGCACGGCGAACGCCGAAACGTTCCGCGAGCTCACGGGCGGCGCAAGCTATGAGATTTTCAAAAACGGCAGTAACGTAACCTTCTCCGATCTCAAGCCCTACGACGTCGCCACCTATGAAACCGGCATTTTGCGCGTGAACGACAGCCATATAACGGGTTATTGCGAAAAAATGCTGCCAAACGAGCAATCACCGCTTTCCGTAACGCTCTACGGACATGATTTCCCCGTGCTCTACGGCGCGATGAGCGAGCTTGCGCAGTTCCATACGGGCGATGAGGTTACGCTGCTTCTGACGGCGGACGGCTCCGTTGCCGGCGCGGTCAGCCCGAAATCACTCAAATATGATACGGTCGGCATTGTAACCGCCTGCTCCGGCGAAAAAGCAAGCGTAAAGCTGATCCGCTCCAATCTGACGATTGATTCCGTCCGCAACCCGGACAGCGCAACCGATTATACCGGCTGCGTCGTTCGCCTGTTCCGCGATGCGCAGGATCGCACCTGCCTCAGCCGCCTTTCCGGCACGAACGCGCCCGGAACGTTTTCTGTTGAGCGCCGCACGATCGGCAGCAACACTGTCAGCGAAAGCTGCCTGCTCTTCGATCAGGTTGACGATGGGCCGCTCACCGAAATCACGTGGGAGGACATTGCGGACCTTAAAACCATTCCCGCCTCCAAAATCGGCTACTGCCACCTCTCCGGGCAGACGGCGGATGTGATCATTTTGAAAAACGCAACCGGCAACTGCTACCTCTACGGCTTCCTGCAGGAAGGCACCGTTACGCTTTCTGATGGCAATGAATCATACGTCCGCCCAACACTCTCAGTTCGAAACAGCAGCGCGCCGCAGGGCGGCACTGCCTACACCTATACCGTCACCGACCGGCTGAATCTCGATCAGCCCGGCGCAATCGCGCCCGGCACGGGAACGCACGCCTCGCGCATTGCGATGCTGCAAGGCGGCGAGCAGGTGCTGCGCTCCGATTTCCAGAAGCAGGCGGACGGCTCCTACCGCGTGCGCTGCGCGGGAAAATCCTACCGCGTCGCAGCGGACGTGCAATGCTGCACAGCGCAAAAGAGCTGGTTCTCCTCGCTCGATGAAGCGCGCGGATTTTCCGAACGGCTCACGATCTACCGCGATCCGATTGCGCAGGTCGTGCGCGTTGTCATCGCCAACTGAATTTATAGAAAAAACACCCTTTCCCGCTTGGGAAAGGGTGTTTTTCTTATAATACGCGCTTCAAGTACTGTCCCGTGAAGCTCTTTTTGCATTTTGCGATCTCCTCCGGCGTACCCTCGGCAACGAGCGTTCCGCCGCCGTCGCCGCCCTCCGGACCGAGATCGATCACGTGGTCGGCAACCTTGATCACGTCTAAATTGTGCTCGATTACAAGCACCGTGTTGCCGGCGTCCACAAGCGCCTGCAAAACGTCGATCAGCTGCCGCACGTCCTCCATGTGCAGTCCTGTTGTCGGCTCGTCGAGAATATACATCGTGCGTCCGGTTGCCTTACGGCTCAGCTCCGTCGCCAGCTTCACGCGCTGCGCTTCGCCGCCGGAGAGCGAATCCGAGCTCTGCCCCAGCTTGATATATCCAAGTCCCACCTGCACGAGCGTCTTTGCCTTTTCATAAAGGCGCGGCTGATTTTCAAAGAACGCCATCGCCTCTTCCGCCGTCATATCCAGAACGTCCGCAATGCTCTTGCCCTTATAGAGCACCTCGAGCGTTTCGCGATTGTACCGCTTGCCGTGGCAAACGTCGCACGGCACGTAAACGTCCGGCAGGAAATGCATCTCGATCTTTACAAGCCCATCGCCGCAGCAGGCTTCGCATCTGCCGCCCTTCACGTTGAAGGAGAAGCGCCCCGGGCCGTAGCCGCGCGTTTTTGCCTCGTTTGTCGATGCGTAGAGCGCGCGGATATCATCAAACAGTCCCGTATACGTTGCCGGATTCGAGCGCGGCGTGCGCCCGATGGGGCTCTGATCGATGCCGACCACCTTGTCCAGATGCTCCAGTCCTTCCATCGCTGCAAACTTACCCGGGCGGATGCGCGCGCGATTCAGGCTGCCGGCGAGCTTTTTATAGATGATCTCGTTGACGAGGCTCGATTTGCCCGATCCCGATACGCCGGTCACAACCGTCATCGTGCCGAGCGGAATGGAAACGTCAACGTTTTTCAGATTGTTTTCCTCCGCGCCGCGCACGGTGAGAAATTCGCCGCTTCCCTTGCGCCGCTCTGTCGGGACGGCGATCTTTCGCTTGCCGGAAAGATACTGCCCCGTAATCGAGCGCGGCGCGTTTTCCAGATCTTCCACAGAGCCGGAAGCCACGATCTCGCCGCCGTGAATGCCCGCCGCCGGGCCGACGTCTACCAGGTAGTCCGCCGCGCGCATCGTATCCTCGTCATGCTCCACAACGATCAGCGTATTGCCGAGATCGCGCAGATGGCGCAGCGTATCGAGCAGTTTATCGTTATCGCGCTGATGCAGCCCGATCGACGGCTCATCGAGGATATACAAAACGCCCGTTAAGCCCGAGCCGATCTGCGTTGCAAGGCGGATGCGCTGGCTTTCGCCGCCGGAGAGCGTTGCCGCTGCGCGCGAAAGCGTTAAATATTGCAAGCCGACCGATTGCAAAAACTCCAACCGCGCAATGATCTCTTTCAGGATCGGCGCGGCGATCATCTCGTTTGCGCCGGTCAGCTTCAAGCTGCGCGTAAACTCCAGCGAGCGGTGAACCGGCATCTCGCAAAACTCGAAAATGCGCTTTCCGCCAACCGTAACGGCGCGGCTCATTTCGTTCAGCCGCTCCCCATGGCAGTGCGGACACGGCACGCTTGTCATGCACGCTTCCAGCTCCTTGCGGCTGGAATCGGACTGCGTCTGCGCAAGGCGGCGCGTCAAATTCGGAAGCACGCCCTCGAACGGCTGCTGCAAAGTGCCGCGCCCGTTTCCGCGCTCATAGTACATCGTCAGCTTTTCATCGCCCGTGCCGTAAAGGATCGCGTGCAGCGCGTCTTTCGGCAGATCGGCAATCGGCTGATGCAGATCAAAATGATACTTCTTCGCCATCGCCTCAAAATACATTCTGGCGATGGAGTCCTCGCGCACGTTGTTCCAGCCGTATGCCTGGATGCCGCCGCCGAGGATCGACATCGTTTTATCCGGGATCACCATATCGGGATCGGCGGCAATCTGGCTGCCGAGGCCGGCGCATTCCGGGCAAGCGCCGTAGGGGTTGTTGAAGGAGAACATCCGCGGCGTCAGCTCCGGCAGCGATACGCCGCAGTCCTCGCAGGCGTAGTTCTGCGAGAACATCAAGTCTTCGCCGGTGTCCACAAGGTTGATCGCAACCAATCCGCCGGAGAGCGACGATGCCGTTTCCACGGAGTCGGTCAGGCGGCGCGAAAGATCACCGCGCATCACAAGGCGATCAATCACAACCTCAATCGTATGCTTTTTGTTTTTATCGAGCGCGATCTCCTCCGTCAGCTCATAGAGGCTGCCGTCCGCGCGCACTCTCGCGTAGCCGCTCCGCCGCGCGTCCTCAAACACCTTCAGATGTTCGCCCTTCTTGCCGCGGATCACCGGCGCAAGGACCTGAAAGCGCGTGCCCTCCGGCAGCTCCAAAATGCGGTCAACGATCTGGTCGATCGTCTGGCGGCGGATCTCCTTGCCGCATTTCGGGCAGTGCGGAATGCCAACGCGCGCCCAAAGCAGGCGGAGATAATCGTAGATCTCCGTCACCGTGCCGACGGTAGACCGCGGATTTTTCGAGGTTGTCTTCTGATCGATGGAAATCGCGGGACTTAACCCATCAATCGAATCAACGTCCGGCTTGTCCATTTGGCCGAGGAACTGCCGCGCGTAAGAAGACAGCGATTCCACGTACCGCCGCTGCCCTTCGGCATAGATCGTATCGAACGCAAGGCTCGATTTGCCGGAGCCGGAAAGCCCCGTAAACACAACCAGCTTGTCGCGCGGAATCTGCACCGAAACGTTTTTCAGATTGTTCGCGCGCGCGCCGGAAACCGTTAAAAACTGATTCATAGCCAAATCACTCCGAATAAATTTTGCAATCTATTATACCATAGAAAAAAACGCATTACAAGGCAATCTTGCGCTGAAAAATTCTTAATCTATTCACAATTTCCTGCGAAAAGCGTGTATAATAATTCAAAGACAGAGGAGGTGCTGCAATGATACGCGATCCGTATGCCGTACTGGGCGTAAGTCCCAACGCAACGGAAGAGGAAATCAAGGCCGCGTATCGGCGGCTGGCGAAGAAGTACCATCCTGATCTCAACCCCGGCGACGCTGCGGCAGCCGCCAAAATGAACGAGATCAACGAAGCGTACGATCAAATCAAAAATCCGCAGGCGCAGCAGCAAACCTATACCTATAACCCCTACGGAAATCCCTATAGCTCGCAGCAGTCTTATCAGCGTGCGCAGCAAACGCAAAATCAGAATTCCGGCTTCTATTGGGGGCCGTTCGGCTTCGGCTATACCGACTTCGGAACCGAGCAAAACTCGCAGCGGCAGCAGTGGCAAACGCCGCGCCGTCCGCGCGGCGGCATCATCCGCCGGATCTTCCTCGGCTATCTGATCCTGCGGCTCGTGCTGTGGATCATCAGCATGCTGTTTTCCTCCCTCACCTACGATCCGTACTACAGCCGAAACACCTACAGCCGCGAAACAAATACCGAACCGTATTCTTACTATCAATCGTAAAGGAGCGTTGTTATGGGCAGAGTCATCGGAATTGACCTCGGCACGACCAATTCCTGTGTTGCTGTGCTCGAAGGCGGCGCCCCGATCGTGATTCCAAACGCCGAGGGCAGTCGCACGACGCCCTCGGTCGTTGCTTTTTCCAAGACGGGTGAGCGGCTCGTCGGCGGCGCGGCAAAGCGCCAGGCAGTCGTCAACCATGCGCGCACAATCGTCTCCGTCAAGCGGAAGATGGGCAGCGGCGAAAAGATCTCCGTTGGCGGCGAAAAATATACGCCGCAGGAGATTTCCGCCATGCTCCTGCAAAAGCTGAAAGCGGACGCGGAGGCATACCTCGGCGAACCCGTAACCGATGCCGTCATCACCGTCCCGGCGTATTTTACCGATGCGCAGCGGCAGGCAACAGCGGATGCCGGCAAGCTCGCAGGGCTGAATGTTTTGCGCATCGTCAATGAGCCAACGGCGGCAGCCCTCGCCTACGGCGCGGACAAGCAATCGCAAAAGCTGCTCGTCTACGATCTCGGCGGCGGCACGTTTGACGTTTCCGTTTTGGACATCTCCGGCGGCGTGATCGAGGTTTTGGCAACTGCCGGCAATAACCACCTCGGCGGCGACGATTTCGATGCTTGCATCACCGATTGGCTCGTTGGGGAATTCAAGCGTGAAACGCGCGTCGACCTCTCGCGCGATCCGGCTGCCATGCAGCGTGTCCGCGAAGCCGCCGAAAAGGCAAAAATCGAGCTCTCCGCGCTCACGGAAACAACCGTGAATCTCCCCTATCTCGCTACCGCAAAATCCGTTCCGCTCCACATGGAGCTGAATTTAACGCGCAAAAAATTCAACGAGCTGACGGCGCATCTCGTGCAGGCAACCGCCGATCCCGTCCGCCAGGCAATCACCGATTCCGGCGTCTGCATGCAGGAGCTTTCCAAAGTCCTGCTCGTCGGCGGCAGTACGCGCATTCCGGCGGTTCGGGATATGGTCACGCGCATCCTCGGCAAAGCGCCTGCGCAGGATATCAACCCCGATGAATGCGTCGCGCTCGGCGCGTCGCTGCAGGGCGGTGTGCTCTCCGGCGCAGTGCAGGGCCTGCTCCTGCTCGACGTTACGCCTATGAGCCTCGGCGTTGAAACGCTTGGCGGACGCTGCGCGCGCGTGATCGAGCGAAATACCGGCATCCCCATCCGTAAAAGCCAGATTTTCACAACCGCCGCCAATTTCCAGTCGTCCGTCAATATTCGCGTCCTGCAGGGCGAAAGCGACCTTGCCGCCCAAAACCGCGAGCTCGGCCGCTTCCAGCTGATCGGCATCCGCCGTGCGCCGCGCGGCGTTCCGCAGATCGAAGTCACCTTCGCCATCGACGCAAACGGCATCGTGAGCGTCTCGGCAAAAGACCTCGATACCGGAAAAGCCCAGGCAATCACCATCACCGCAACGTCCAATATGAGCCGCGCCGATCTCGATCGCGCCGCAAAGCGCCTGCAAAACGGCAAATAGGAGACAACACCGCCTTGCCACCCTTTCCGTTTTCTCTAACCGGTAGCCAAACCTGTAGCCGCAAATACCGCTAAAATCTGCCCCCTTGACAGATCACGCGCGTTGTGCTATCATAGTTAAGCACCAAATATCGCGGGGTAGAGCAGGGGTAGCTCGTCGGGCTCATAACCCGGAGGTCGGGGGTTCAAATCCCTCTCCCGCAACCATAAAAACACCGTGTTTTGCCACAAAACACGGTGTTTTTCTAACTTTTTGGCATAAAACGAAAATCTCGTTTGCAGAAAAAGTCATCAAAAAGTCATCAACTTTCAAAAAACCATCTTGAAAAACTTGAAAAAACTTGAATTACAGACGTTAAAAACACTTAAATTTTCCATAAAAACCGGTGTTTTTCTAACAAACTTGATTTATTAAAAATCTGACCTTCCAGTGCTAAACTTGAAGGTCAATTGGCGTAAAATATGAGCAAAAGCTTATTGCAAAAACGTACCATATGGTAGAACGCCGCAACTTGCTTTAAGATGGAATACTGTATAAGGATTTCTAAACATACAATTCTTTTTTAAAAAAGCTATTTGGCGTTTTTCTTATATATACTTAGACTATACAATGTAAAAAACCGAATACGATATTGAATTAATTTGCAAAATGATGTATCATTGTAAATAGGTTATTATCACCTATATAGAGAAAAAACGTGGTGAGAGAGTGGATTTTGGAGCAAACGGAATGTTACCTGCAGGGTTTCATGACTGTACAGTAGAAGAGTTTATTTCGACGTTTGTTGATGGTTTTCCAACCTCGCAGCGAAGAGGAGTTATTGTTAATGCGCTTTGGGATTTTGCCAGAGAGGTTTGCGATGTTGGAACACCTTGCGAATTCTGGGTAGATGGAAGCTTTGTTACATCAAAGATAAACCCCAACGATGCAGATATTGTAGTTTTTTTACAAATCCCACATATGAATGTGCTGGGTAAACAAACGCAATTGTTTCGAGAAAAGTACAAAAATGAACTTGATATTTACTTTGCATATGCAACAAGCCCAGAAAACCAGCAACTTGCAGCCCCAGCGGAGTATGGACAATTCATTAATAATCGAAACTATTGGCGCGGACAGTTTGGATTTGATCGTGTCGATTCACCGAAAGGAATTGTAAGGATTTCTTGTGATTCTCTAGCAATGTATTTGAAAGGACGGTGATAATTGTGTCGCATATGGAGTTAACGACGATAAATAAAAAAATAGAGCAAACTCGTGCGGAAATAAACAACTTGGTTTCTTGTGTCGATGACAACATGCGTGCAATAATGTCCTTACAGTTAGAGACGAGGCTAGCTGCACTGATTAAAGAGAAGGAGGACATGGAAGCAGCTGCTGCAAAAGATACCATCACCATGCGCATTTATGGCGAATCGGTCCAAAAAGGTAAAATATCGAGCCGCACGCTTTTGGCAGCATTAAGCGGATTTCAATCCATGTTAGATTCAATAGCTAATGCCATAGTACATTCCCCGACTGCTAGAGGAAAGATTCCTGATCGCGTAAAGAGTATTACAGCATTTGAAGTTGTGGGAACGTTTGCTGGCTCTTTTGGCCTTGTGCTGGAAAAACCAACGGAGCAGCCGGGATTTGCAGCAACTGACACAGAACTGAACGGTATTCTTTCAGAAATGTTTACTGTATTGGAAAGTGTAGATGACGACGAACAACTAACATCCGTGATAACCCCTTTAGGAAAACGGACGGTAACACATTACAGGGAATGGCTTGATGGTTTGCAAGATAGCGGGGTTAATCTAGAATTAGATTGGAAAAACAATTCTGCTAATTCCCGCAGGATGCATTTGGTTAAGGAAAAAACCCCAAATATTATTTCTACTCTGGACACGATTGATAAAATTGACAATGAAGACATTACGCTGGTTGGCATTCTAACCGGGATAAACATTCGTAGCCGATCTTTTGAAATGATCGTTGATGATTATGGGCTAGTTAAAGGGCATGCATTGCCTGAGACATTAATGGGCGCGCTTGGCAATATGGGGAAAGAAATTAGCGCAAAAATGGTAAAAAGCATTTCTTTCACAAAAGCAGGAATACAGAAAACTAATTGGCATTTATCTAGCATAGATTAGTTTGAAGCACGAGAATGATCGCATCCAATCCGTGTGATTAATTTATTCAATACTATGAATTATAATTGGGCAGATATTAACCATTTTCGCTACAAAGTTTGCGACGGATCTATCAGCTCCAATTAAGGTTAATTCTAACAATATGTTTGATAAAACCGTAGTAATAAAAAGCAAACTGTGGCAAAAGAAAGAAACTGAAACTATAATGGAGGCGCATCATGATTTCCACGCTGAATGACTTTATTAGAGAATATTCAAAAATCTGCGGCATGGGTTGGATAAAGACGCATCGCTCAGGACCGACGGGAATCGGCAAAACGTTGGAGGATCTGCTCGGAATCGCAGAAAACAACATTGACGGTCCGGATTTCGGCGATTACGAGCTGAAATCCTGCCGACTGAATTCAAACAGCATGCTAACGATGTTTACTCGCGCCCCGCAGCCGGGACGTTCAAATACGGCATTGCGGCTGAAGTACGGTTATTCGAGCGGAGAGTATGATAACGACGAAAAGGTTTTGCATTCGACGCTTTCGGCGAATCGCTTTACGCCGATTGCCGATACCGGACATAAGCTAAAAATTCTCTGCAAAGAGGATGGTATTTACATCGAATCGGAACTTGGTGTCGAGAACATTTATTGGTCACGCGAGGCGCTGAAGAAGTGTTTTGAAAAGAAGTACAAAAACAAGTTCGTTTACGCCAAAGCACAATCTCGCGGAAGCGGCGCCGATGAAGAATTCAAGTTCGTCGAAGCCTATGAAGTTTCCGGTTTCGACTATGATGCAGTTGTTGATCTTTTGGAAAAGGGAAAAGCATTTGTTGATCTGCGCATCGGTCAATATCACAATGGTCCCAACAAAGGCAGGACGCACGACCACGGTACTGCCTTCAGAATCAAAGAAATCGATCAGCCGTTGCTGTTTAAGGTGCAACGCAGAATAGTGTAAGACATAGCCCCTGCGCTTTAAGCGCAGGGGCGTCTTTCATTCTTTGCGAAGAATAACAATGTGCTCCATGGTCATGGTTGCGCTGGTTTTTCCGGACACATTTGTCGGAGAATTCTGCGCGGGCATCACCTTGTTTGATATGTTCCGCGCGACGGTGTATACCGGAATTAGTCCATGTTGCTGCGCCAATTCTGTAATGATTACGTCGGTTTGCAACGTTTCACCTTTTACTGTTCGGTTTCCGACAACCCAGAATTGATAGCCGCCGGTACGAGTTTTCTCGGCGATTGCTTTTATTGAGTGATCTAAATCCACATAAAAGCTATAAACATCACCGGCGCGTTCAATGTCTGCGTCTTTGATGATTTCGAGAGACTTTTTTAGCGTTGGGCTGTTGAGCGTCAGCTCAAAACCGTTCCGATACTTCCGTCCACCCATCAGCGATTTATCAACGCCCATAATATCCTTCTCGGAAAGATCATAGAGGTTGATCCATTGCAGCGACAGACGGCTGTATTCTCCGTATGCGACAGTAGTTCGACTATCTCCGTATGGTGGCGATGTGATGATCAAATCGTACTTGTCTGTTGGGACAGAGGATAGTGAGCAGGAATCCTCCCGATAAATTGAAACCTCCGGCATGCTTTGCAGCCCATTGCACGCTTCTGCGAAGTCACTCATTTTTTGCATATTGCGCTGCAATGTTTTGATAAAATCGCCTCGTGTATCAGGATCGAAAGCACGTACCTTTTCCGGAGGCATCCGGAACATTTTAAATTCGCCATTTCTTCTGTTTGAAACGAGCCGAATGATTTCGCTCATAGCAATAAAGAAGAAGTCACGGATGTCTTTGTTGGGTGTTTCGAGGATGGCTTTTTTGATAAGAGATAATTCTACAATAACGCGCGGTCTGAACCAGTATCCGATATTCTTGAAATCGGGGACATCAAGCGCCACATAGTTCAGAGCATAAAAACTGTTGATATAAGTTGGCGCAGAACTACCCCATCCGTCTTTTGCGGCAAGATCAAGTCCTTGCCGCTGAACCATGTAATCATCGATTGCTTGGATAATGTAGTCGTACTGCTGATAAAGCGCATCAATTCGATCATTCAAACGGCTGTATTCTGTTTGTAGCTCCATCGGAGAAAGAACAGTCGTTTTTACTTTGGTGAGAAAGAGAGCGAGCGGGTTAATGTCATTACCGGAAACGCAGGGAATGCCCGACAGCATGCCCTCGACCAAAACCGTACCGGATCCGGCAAAAGGATCAAACAAAGATTCAACCGGACGATATTGCTTCACCATTTTAATAATATTGCGGCTGATCGGACTGACCATCATTGCCGGGTACGAATGAAGCCCGTGCGTGTATTCGTGCGTATCGTCGTCACGGAAATCCCAAAAGTCGGTAGGTAGTTTCTTAAGATGCTCGACCAGTTCTTCGTCGGTTTTGAACTTAATTACGGGAACAGTTTTTGCAGCAGGCTGCATTGGTGGCTGATCCGTTGAGCCATTCAATGTGCTCTCATGTGTTTTGATTTCAACAGTGCATATCGTATCATTATGCCATCCGCCGTGCGGAACAATCAGAATGCGGGTTATTTCAAAGCCATACTTATTTCCTATGCCACCGCTGTTCCATCCGAACGTGATTACTTTTCCACCAACCTTTACAATTCGGGATATTTCACGCTTGTGATTTCCCCAAAACGATGCCTTCGTAGTATCCCAAGTAACGTTATATCCAACATTGTTATAACACTCACTGACTTGCCGAGGGGAGTACGGAGGATCATACAACACGCCATCTACGGAGGCGTCACCGAAGAGCTTCATAAAATCAAGCGCATCGAGGTGATAATCCGTATCGAATTCCGGGTTAAGGTCGTTCGTTATGTCTGCTAACTTGTTTCGGTTTGCAAACGGATCGATCCAAGTTCCTTCTGTCATTTCATCAACGATTAGATCGTGAATGGGTTTGACGTCGAACGTGTTTTTGTTCGGCATTGACCAGATGCGTTCAATCCGGATAGCCGGCTGTGCACTGACACGCTTCTCAACTTCTTTACGGCGCGCATCTTCCGGCTTTGAAGCGTTATCAGGAATCACCCATGCGTTTCCGACACGCTGCGCACCGTCGATTCGTCCTTCATTGCATAGAATCTGAACTCTGCGCGGAGCAATACCCCACTTTGATGCAGTTTCGCGAACACTTATTAAACCCATAATACACCTCCGCAATTGTCAAACACATTATATACCGAATTGCGAATAATTGCAAGGGTTTCTTTTGGGCACAACAGGAGGTAATGCTACAATCAATTCTGTGCTGCATTGCAGAAAAAAGTCATCAAAAAGTCATCACCAGCCGCAGCGCAACTTGAAAAACTTGAAAAAGCGCGATGCGTCGAGGAATAGGGCACATTTTTAAGTCATCAAAAAGTCATCACGCACGACACAGCACGAGACTAAACGAGACCAAACGAGGCAAAACGACACCGAACGGCACCAAATGAACGCCGTTCAGGACGCTTCGCACGAAATTGAACGAGACTAAACGATACCAAACGACACAAAACGAAAACAGAGCGCTGTGTATGCTCTCATAACCCGGAGGTCGGGGGTTCAAATCCCTCTCCCGCAACCATAAAAACACCGTGTTTTACCACAAAACACGGTGTTTTTTCTAACTTTTTAGCATAAAATAAAAACAGCAAATCCCGTTTCAGTCATCAAAAAGTCATCAACTCGGAAAACCAACTTGAAAAACTTGAAAAAATCAAGTGGAAATCAAGTTTTTTAAGTTGGGCGATCCGAAAGGTGCAGGTAGGGCGGGCAAAATCTCAAAACCGCTCTTCCCGGACAGCGGCGCGGGACGACCTGCGAGTTTTCGGGAAATCAAGAGGGGGTGTGAGAGGAGTATAAGTGACCAAAACTGAGGCAAGAGAAGCAAAAGTGCCACCAAAGCGGAGCAAAAAGCGAGATTGTTTACCAGTTATCTTGCTTTTGGGGGCTGCTATATGGTAGAATGATTTTGCCACACAAGTAAATAATTACCAACTGCAGGGAAAGTGTTTTTCGTTTTGTAAAAACGCATTCTCTTATTTCGCTTTCTCTTGTGGTTGGTGAAACTTGTGTGGCGCAAGCGGGAGTTATGCGTTTTTCGGTGCGTAGCTTCGGCTGCGCACTTTTTTCATGCAGGGAAAGGAACGACGGGGCGGATCTTCGAAAACAATGCGCAGGTATCTTGCGTTATGAAAGAGGGGTGATTTGCAAGGATCGCAATATATCAGTTTCAGCATATGACTACCAGACAAGTTGCAAATAAGGAGTAGAATTCCATGAAAAAGTTCTTGACCGTTTTTTTCGTGATGATGCTGGCGATGTTGCTTTGCGCTTGTGACGAAAGGGCGTCAAACGATGAGACGAATTCAAGTGAACCCGTTTTGACCGTCGCTTCGGTTTCAGAGGATTCGCCGCAATTCGACAGCACATTATTTGAAAAGACGTCGCTTGAATACGATAATGATTTGGCGCTTGTTTGCGCGGATTTATGTGATAAAGCCGAATGGGATCCGCCGGCAGGAGGGAAACCGGAACAACCGTTACAGAACGCTTATGACAGTTATGGAATACAGGATTTTGAACAACACCTGTTTGACAGCGGAACATTCGGCGGCGGAGCCTTTGTGATTGGACATAAACAGATAAATGACGCAACGATTCTCGTAATAACGTTGCGGGGCACCAAAACGTTCGCTGAAAATATCGGTGATTTTTTCAAAGGTGAGCCGGTAGATTTTTACGGAAATTTGATACATCACAACGTATATGACTTTTATGACGATATTCCTCCCGCCATTGAGCAGTATATCAAGACGAAAAACATAGACACGGAGGGTTGTGTGAAATATCTGATCAGCGGGCACAGTCTGGGAGGAGCCACCGCCGGCGTCTTTGCGGCAATGCTCAACAAGGATATTGAAAACGGTGTGACAAAATGGGGTGCGTCCCTGAAAAAAGAGGACGTTTACTGCTATACATTCGGCGCGATCAAGGTATTGCTGTTTGAGAAAAATATCGAAGACGGCTATGAAAATATTCACAATATTTTTAATTACTACGATTCCTTTGCCGAAAACGGAATATCATTTTACAGATCAAACGAAGCCAGTTCTTATTATTACAAGTTCGGTCATACCGAGATATACCAAAACGAATTGCTGCATGAGGAAGAAAACGAGAATGAGTTCATGCCCTCCAAAAATCATCAAATGCAAAACTATTTGAACGCGCTGTACGCCGAAGCCGAGGAAAGAGATTTCGGCAATCCGGAAGCGATTATCCAATTGGCCTGCCGGAAAACCGAAGAAGCTGTGCAATCCGAGGACGCCGGATCGGCGCCCGCCGAAACGACGGCAAGCGCGCCGCCGGATGATTTCACGATCCAGGGCTTTTGGGAAAGCGTCGGCTCTTACGGCTTCGGGCAAGCTCAGCCCGGGGCGACCGTTGCGTTCGACGGAACCAATTGTAATTTTTACAGCCCCTTTGACACGTATCAGTTTTATCAGGAGGACGGGAAGTGGCGTCTGGCCTGCAAAAACGTCTTGTGGCAGGACATCCAGTATTTTACTGTGACAGTTCTCGACATCAATCATATTGAAATTGTGCATGACGGATCCGATCAAAAAACCGTTTTGCAAAGAGTTTCCGGTTAAATCAAGGAAGGCAGGCGAAAACGATGGGAGTTTATACAAACATTCAAGTGAAAACCGTTGGTTTTGGGGGCGACGCCGGCGTCCCGCCTATTTCCGAACAAGGCACGTTCCTTTTCCCCCAAGACGAAACCCCGATGGAACAGTTTTCTGTGAAGAACGTAAAAATCATGGGGCAATCCGCAGGGAAATCCTTGGGGCAATGGATTTGCGACTTCGGAATGGAACCAATGCCGGCAAATGATTCCTGGACCGTTACGGTCACAGACAAAAGAATTACATTTCTGACCCGCTACGTCCCCTCTGTGTTCGGCGGGAAGCCCGTCCAAAAGAGTGGGAAAGTATCCGCAGGTCAGGTGAAGATAAAAGACGTTGACCGAGTTACAGTGGACTCGACAAAAGAGCCGTTTCTGCTTTCGATTTACTACCGAAGATGCGACGGAGCTGGGTTGTACTTTTTCATTGAAGCAGAAAAACCCGTCCTGGATGCCCTTGCGAATACCATCAACCTGGCGAAATCAAAACGACAGTAAGGAGAGAAGTCTTATGATTTGGGTGGTCATTCTGATCGGCCTCGGAGCGCTCATCGGCGTTGCCGTTTATTACAAAAAGAAAGAAAACGCCGCCGTGGAAAACGGAACCGCCACGAAGAGAGGCCATGACTTTTTCCGGCAAATCCACAGTTTCAAAACGAAAACGGCCAGTTTGGATGAAATCTATCAAAACATGGATCGGTCTGCGTTGGAAGAAAGACGGATCAGCTCCAAGATCGATACGCTTGCCGGGAAAGTGATTTTCCAAAATCTGGCGGTGGGCGGTTCGTTTATTGCCACGTTGAAGCTGCGAGGACAAGAGGACGGGTTGTATCTCTATTCGTTCCTGTTCAATGAATGGAAAGCCGAGTACTGTTTTCCATCTGCAAATGACGAATTGAGCGGCAACATCGTGTTGACTTCCATCGAAAAAGCAATCGTTGCGCTGGATTCGGAAGCGACGATTACGCGGGAATTCGCAAAAGGGTCATAAAAAACGATTGGGAAAGAGGGAAAAACATTATGGATACCGGTGTGGCTATTTTTTTGATTTCCGCTGCGATTGTCGCAGCGATCGTCCTGTTCAGAATTGCAGTCAACAAATTGGCGAACAAAGGGATCGACGCCGTGCAGAAGAAAATCGCGGAGAAAAAAACCGACGAACATACCGATCACGTCGGTGAAGAGCAGAATTTGTCTGATTTGTACAAAAACGACGGCGACAACTGATACATGCAGACGAAAAACCCGCCCGCCTCCCATGGGACGCCGTTGTGTCAGAACCGGAGTGCTTTTTTCGTTTGTGCCAGCAGGATGCGGAAACGCCGACGCGCTGAAGGGAACAGAGTAAGAGCAAATACAAAACAATAAATGGGAGCGCATCTGCTTGACAAAAGCGGATGCGCTCTTTTTCTGCTGTGTGCGGAAAAGATCTTAAAGAACATTTTGCGATTGTACGGGAATACTCGAAGCGGGAACAGACGAAAAACCAAGTCACCGCTTTGCAAAAACCAACTTGAAATACTTGAAAAAAATCAAGTGAAAATCAAGTTTTTCAGTTTGGTATGCTGAGATAGGACTTTTTGTATACCGTAGGGAGCATGCAATCTCAAGCCGAAAACGGATGGACAACGGCGATGGACTCCACGCAAATTATCGGGAAATCAAGAGCGTTGGTAAATCACACGATCGAACAAAAGCAGGCAGTCCAAGGAATGCTGAAAGCAACGCAGCAAGACTAAAAAAGAAGCCCGATGGCTTCTTTTTTATGCAGATTATTCGGGCAAAAGAACACCTGCGTCAAGCAACTTCACGATTCGCACATCATCTATTGCAATTTCGCCCGTTTCCGCGCATAGGTAGAGGTAGAGCGCCTCGATATCATTTCTATCAAACAGCATGGAAAAATAATTTGCGCCCAGACCGCCGCTGCACCAGAACTGCACAATCATTTCCATGTTGATATCAACGTCCTTATAGCCATCACGGTAAACGACCTTGCCCGGCTCATCAAAGAGTCGTTGTGCCGGGGACAGCTTGAAAATGAAGTCCGGCTCGGCAAAACTGATTTCCGTTTTTTCCTTAATTATTCCGCGCAGCAGGGCATCTAACGCATTCCGCAAATAGACGACTTCGCTGCTGAGAAGAACCTCGCTGTCAAAGGAGTAGTCGATATATTTTCCTTTAAGGAGAAACTCATCATGTGTCCAAAGATCGTCATCGAGAAAAGATGAAGTATAAGCATGCCAGTCTTTGATTTTCAGTTGAAAATCAACATCGCACATATCAAGCCGTAAACGCATCAATTATCTCCTTTCCACGAATCAGAATTTGTTAAAATTGGGAAATCAAGATGGTGGGCGCGGGAATTGCCGCAGCGCTGCCGCTTATACACTACAGCGGCATCACTCATACAATCGAATGAGTTCCTGTGCCAGTTCGCGCTTGGAAATGCAGCGGTCCATCGCCTGTTTTTCAATATAGCGGTGCGCTTCGCCCTCGTCCATCTGCAATTCGCGGATCAGCACCCATTTCGCGCGGTTGACCATGCGGATTTCCTGCATTTTCTCCTCGATGCTCAGCGTCTTCTTTTCAAATTTCCGCAATCGTTCACGCATACTGACCATCCACCCGAAGGCAGTTTCGGCAACCTCCGCGGAGGTCGGCTTCGGCAGCGTGAACACGCCGTGCGCGCTGACGCGATCGCGGATCTCGCCGTGCAGCTCGCGCGGCACCAGCAGCATCACCGCCGTGCTGTCGGAGGCGCACAGATCCACTGCAAAGCGGACGCCCGTATCATCCGGCAGCGGAGAATTGATCACCACGAGGTCGAACTGCCGCTCCGCAACGGCACGCTTGGCAGCGCTGACAGAACTTTCCGTACGGACGGGCTCAAATCGCTCGGCGGGGAGCAATTCGCTGAGCGCCGAGCGCACACGCGCCGACGCGGACACGATCAGCACGCTGTAAACGCGCTGCTGAAGATCCATATTGCTCCCCTCCTTTCGGAATGATCGCTGCAGTTATCGGCCGCAGTAGCTGTCTAAAATCGCCTGCGGAATAAATGCGCGGATGAAATCGCTCTCCATCGCAGTCTGCCGCGCGGTGGCAAGCGTATCCGGCAGACGGCGGAACCGATCGGTAATGCGCTCGTTTGCTTCGTACAAGTTGAGATCTGCCGCCGGAGGCAGCGTGAGACCGCTGCGGATGCCGTCCAAACCGGCTCGGATCAGCAGCGCGAACGCCAGATACGGATTTGCCGTGGGATCAGGCGAGCGCAGCTCCGCGCGGCGGTACTCTCCCTCCGCTGCCGGAATACGCACAAGCTGCGAACGGTTGCCTGCCGACCACGATACGTAGCGCGGCGCCTTATCCAAGCCAAAACGCGCGTAAGAGTTCTCCGTCGGATTGAGAAACAGCGTCATCTCCTCGGCGTGCGCCAAAACGCCGGCAATCATCTGCGCCATACGGTCGCCGGAGTCCGATGCGCGAACGGATACGTTGATATGGAAGCCATTGCCCGGCGCATCGGGCAGCGGCTTTGCGCTGAAATCCGCATAAAGCCCGTTTCTGCCTGCCACGGTGCGGACGACCGTCTGGAACGTCTGGGCGCTGTCCGCAGCGGTCAGCGCATCGGAGTAGCGAAAATCGATTTCATTCTGTCCGGGTCCCTGCTCATGATGCGAGCGCTCAGGGCGGATTCCCATTTGCTCCAGCGTCAGGCAGATCTCGCGGCGGATGTTCTCGCCCTTGTCCTCGGGCGCGATATCCATATAGCCGGCGGCGTCGTACGGCACTTTTGTGGGAAGACCTGCCTCATCCATGCGGAACAGATAGAACTCCTGCTCCGAACCGAACGCGAACGACAGCCCCTCCGTCTCCGCCTCTGCAATCGCAGCCTGCAAAAGTCGGCGTGTATCGCTTTCAAACGGCGTGCCGTCCGGATGCGTCACGTTGCTGAACATCCGCACGACCTTACCGTGCTCGGGACGCCACGGCAGCAGCGTCAGCGTTGCGGGATCGGGATGCAGCAGCAGATCCGAATGCGCCTCATCGAGAAATCCGGCAATTGCGGAGGCGTCAAAGGCGATTCCGGAATCGAACGCACGCGGCAGCTCATCGGGCAGGATGGAGATGTTCTTCTGCTTGCCAAACACGTCGCAGAACGCGAGGCGGATGAACTTCACGTCCTCCTCCTGCACATATTGCAGCACTTCTTCTCTCGTATACTTCATGACGGCACCTCATTTCGTGCTTGATAATAAATATACGGCATTATAGCACGGCAGCGAAAAAAAAGCAAAAAACTGTTGACAAATTAAAACGTGGGTAGTAGAATGCTCACCATAGAAGGCAAAGGCGTCTTCGGGTGTGACACTCGACGACGCCTTTTTTCCGTATTTCGGCGCTTTCGGGCACTCGCCCGAAAGCGCTTTTTTATTACAAAAAAGGAGGAAACAGCCATGGAAACCGTACCGGAATATTTTGGATCTCTTGTGTTTGACGATCGGGTGATGAAAGCGAATCTCTCCGATGAAACCTACCGTTCGCTGCGAAATACCATCGATGGCGGCACGGCGCTGGACATCGGCGTTGCCAACGCCGTAGCGGACGCAATGAAAACCTGGGCAGTTGCGCACGGCGCAACGCACTTCACGCACTGGTTCCAGCCACTGACCGGCATCACGGCGGAAAAGCACGACAGCTTTATCGCCCCCTCACCCGACGGCGGTGTGATCATGGAATTTTCCGGCAAGGAGCTGATTCGCGGCGAGCCGGATGCGTCCTCGTTCCCATCGGGCGGTCTGCGCGCTACCTTCGAGGCAAGAGGCTATACGGCGTGGGACCCGACGTCCTATGCATTTATTAAAGATAAAACGCTCTGCATCCCCACGGCGTTTTGCTCGTATGGCGGCGAGGCGCTGGACAAGAAAACGCCGCTGCTGCGCGCGATGGCTGCGCTCGACCGCCAGGCGCTGCGCATTCTGCGGCTGTTCGGCAACAACACAGCAAAGACCGTGCGCACGATGGTTGGGCCGGAGCAGGAGTATTTTCTGATCACGAAAGAGATGTACGATCAGCGGCCGGACCTGCGCTTCACGGGTAGAACGCTGTTCGGCGCGAAGCCGCCCAAGGGTCAGGAGATGGACGATCACTACTTCGGCGCGATCAAGCCGCGCGTAGCGGCGTATATGGCGGAGCTGAACGAGACGCTGTGGAAGCTTGGCATCCTCGCCAAAACCGAGCACAACGAGGTTGCGCCCGCGCAGCACGAGCTGGCGCCGATCTATACCACCACCAACATGGCAACGGATCACAACCAGCTGACCATGGAGATTATGCAGAAGGTGGCATCGAAGCATGGGCTGGTCTGCCTGCTGCACGAAAAGCCGTTTGCCGGCGTGAACGGCAGCGGAAAGCACAACAACTGGTCAATGGCGACGGACACAGGCGTAAACCTGCTGTCTCCGGGCGAAACGCCGTATGAAAACGCGCAGTTCCTGCTGTTTCTCTGCGCGGTGATCCAAGCGGTGGACGACTACCAGGATCTGCTGCGCATTTCTGTGGCAACGGCAAGTAACGACCACCGTCTCGGCGCCAACGAAGCGCCGCCCGCCGTGGTATCGATCTTCCTCGGCGATGAGCTCAGTGCCGTGCTGGAGGCGATCGAGCAGGATAAGCCCTACCATGGCGCGGAAAAAAAGAAGCTCAAGCTCGGTGTGGACGTGCTGCCGCGCTTCACACGCGACACGACCGACCGCAACCGCACCTCGCCGTTCGCGTTCACCGGCAACAAATTCGAGTTCCGTATGCTCGGCTCCTCGAACAGCATTGCCTGCGCAAACATCATGCTGGACAGCGCAGTGGCGGAGAGCTTGCGGCAATATGCCGACGAACTGGAGCAGGCAGCGGATTTCGAAACGGCGCTGCACGCGCTGATCAAGCGGACGATCCGCGAGCACAAGCGCATTTTGTTCGGCGGCAACGGATACGATGAAAGTTGGATCCGCGAAGCAACCGAGCAGCGCGGACTTTGCAACTACCGCACCACGCCGGACTGCATGCCGCATCTGCTCGATGAGAAGAACGTGAAGATGCTGACGGCGCACAAGGTCTTCTCCGAAGCGGAGCTGCATTCGCGCTGCGAGATCATGCTGGAAAACTACTGCAAGAGCGTTCGGATCGAGGCGGAAACGATGGCGCAGATGGCGCGAACGATGATTCTGCCGGCGGTATCCGGCTATGCCGGCGAGCTCGCCGCAAGCGCCGCGGCAAAGCGCGCGCTCGATAGCGCGCTGCCGTGCGCGTACGAGCTGGAAACCGTGCAGAAGCTCTCTACGCTGGCGGACTGCATCGCGCAGCACACCGCGTCACTGGAAGCGGCGATCCTCTCGCTGCACGACGCGCCCGATATCACAGCGGAAGCCTTTGCAATCCGCGACAGCGTGCTGGTTCGGATGTGCGAGCTTCGGCTCGCCTGCGACGAGGCGGAGACGATTACCGACAAGCGTCATTGGCCGATGCCGACCTACGGCGATCTGCTGTTCGGGGTAAAATGAAAGGAGCATGCGCAATGGAAACAGCCTTCTTTACGGATCAGCAGCAGCAAATCGTCATCGGGCAGACCGATGCGGAAACGCTGCCGCCGCAGGAAAACGAATGCGAATTTGACCGCGACACAGAATCGTGGGATTGAGAGAGGGGTGCTTTGAAATGTGTTCCATCATGGGCTACTGCGGCAGCGGCGCGGATCCGGCGGCGTTTCGCGAGGGCTTTTATAAAACAAAATCACGCGGTCCGGACGACAGCCGCATTTTAGATACCGGCAAGGGGCTTCTCGGCTTCCATCGGCTCTCCATCATGGGCTTGACCGATGAAGGAATGCAGCCGTTCGAGCTGAACGGAAGCTACGTTGTTTGCAACGGCGAGCTGTACGGCTTTGAGACGATGCGGACGGCGCTGCAAAAGAAGGGCTATACCTTCCGGAGCGACTCCGACTGTGAGATTCTTTTGCCGCTGTACCGCGAGTACGGCACAGAAATCTTCTCCATGCTCGATGCAGAGTTTGTCTGTATCCTCTACGATGGCGAAACCGGCGAGTTCATCGCCGCACGCGATCCGATCGGCATTCGTCCGCTCTATTACGGGCAGGACAAAGACGGCGTATTTGTCTTTGCCAGCGAGCCGAAAAACCTCGTCGGGCTGGTTGATACGATCCTGCCGTTCCCGCCCGGGCATTACTGGAAGGACGGAAAATTCACCTGCTACTGCGAGATTGCCAAAGCGGATACCGTTTGCCGCGACGATCTTGAAACCGTTTGCCGCAATATCCGCGAGAAGCTGATCGCAGGCGTGGAAAAGCGGCTTGTAGCCGATGCCAAGGTCGGGTTCCTGCTCTCCGGCGGACTGGACTCCTCGCTTGTATGCGCAATCGCGGCAAAGAAAAGCAAAACGCCGATCCGCACGTTTGCAATCGGCATGGATCTTGATGCCATCGATCTCAAATACGCGCGGCAGGTTGCGGACTACATCGGCAGCGACCACACCGAGGTCATCATGACGAAAGAAGAGGTTCTCGCCGCGCTGGAGGACGTAATCTATCTGCTCGGCACGTTCGACATCACCACGATCCGCGCCAGTATGGGTATGTACCTCTGCTGCAAGGCGATCCACGAGCGCACAGATATCCGCGTGCTGCTGACGGGCGAGATCTCCGACGAGCTGTTCGGCTACAAATATACAGACTTCGCGCCCGATGCCGATGCCTTCCAGCGCGAGGCGGAAAAGCGCATCCGGGAGCTGCATATGTATGACGTGCTGCGCGCAGACCGCTGCATCTCGGTCAACTCGCTCGAGGCGCGCGTTCCGTTCGGTGATCTGGATTTCGTGAAGTTCGTCATGGCGGTCGATCCCGAAAAGAAGATGAACGTCTACGGCAAAGGAAAATATCTGCTGCGCCATGCGTTCGAAGGGCTCGGCTATCTGCCGGACGCGATTTTGTGGCGAGAAAAGGCGGCGTTTTCCGATGCGGTCGGTCATTCTATGGTCGATGATCTCAAGGAGTACGCCGAATCGTACTACACCGATGCGGAGTTTGAAACGCTGCGCGCAAAGTATACCCACGCGCAGCCGTTTACAAAAGAATCCCTGCTCTACCGTGAAATCTTTGAAAAATACTACCCCGGGCAGGGGCAAATGATCGCAGATTTCTGGATGCCGAACAAGGCATGGGAGGGCTGCGACGTCAGCGACCCGTCCGCCCGCGTGCTCAAAAACTACGGCGACAGCGGAAAGTGAGGCGCACAGAGATGGAAAAGGTTCTGGTGCTGGACTTCGGCGGGCAGTACGATCAGCTGATCGCGCGGCGTGTACGCGAGCTTGGCGTTTATGCTGAAATCATCGCATACAACCGCATCACGCCGCAGGAGATCGCGTCTGCCGGATATGCCGGCGTGATCCTGACCGGCGGACCGAACAGCGTATACGACCCCACGTCGCCGCATTTTGATCCCACGCTGCTGACGCTCGGCATTCCCGTGCTGGGGATTTGCTACGGCTGTCAGCTGCTCGCGTGGATGGCAGGCGGCACGGTGCAGTCCGCAGGGGCAGTCAGCGAATACGGCAAAGTCACGTTTACAGCCGGAAAGAGCGCAATTTTCGGCGGCATACCGAAGCAAAGCGTTTGCTGGATGAGCCACACGGACTATATCTCTACACCGCCGCAGAGCTTTTCCGTAGTTGCCGTTACGGAAAACTGCCCCTGCGCGGCCATAGCCGATGAGCAGCGGAAGCTCTACGGCGTGCAATTCCATCCGGAAGTCACGCATACCGCCTACGGCAAGCAGATTCTGCATAATTTTATCTTTTCGGTCTGCGGCTGTGCCGGAACGTGGACAGCGGAACGCTTTACCGCATCCGCAATCGAGCGTTATAAGCGTGAGCTTGCCGGCAAAAACGTTCTCTGCGCGCTATCCGGCGGCGTGGATTCTTCGGTTGCGGCGGTGCTGCTGCATCGCGCGGTCGGCGATCGGCTGACCTGCGTGTTTGTAGACCACGGTTTTCTCCGCAAAGACGAGGGGGATTTGGTGGAAAAGATGTTCCGCGAGCGCTTTCAGATCCCGATTCGCCGCGTAAATGCGAAGCAGCGGTTTTTAACTGCGCTTCGCGGCGTCACAGAGCCGGAGCAAAAACGAAAGATCATCGGCAGAGAGTTTATACGGGTATTTGAAGAAGAAGCGGCTAAAATCGGTCATGTCCACGTTTTGGTGCAAGGCACCATCTACCCGGACGTGGTTGAAAGCGGAAAAGGCGATGCCGCTACGATCAAGAGCCATCACAACGTCGGCGGGCTTCCGGATGTGATCCGATTCGATGAGATCGCAGAGCCGCTGCGCGACCTGTTTAAGGATGAAGTGCGGGCAGTGGGCTTGGAATTGGGAATTCCTTCCGATATGGTCTGGCGGCAGCCCTTCCCCGGTCCCGGGCTTGCAATCCGCATGATCGGAGAGATCACGGAAGAAAAGCTCAGCATTCTTCAGGAGGCAGACGCAATCTTCCGCGATGAGATCGTTGCCGCCGGCTTGGAAAAGGAAGCAAATCAGTATTTCGCCGTTCTGACAAATACAAAAACCGTCGGTGTAATGGGCGATGCCCGAACCTACGGCTATACGGTCGCGCTCCGCGCGGTTTCAACAGACGACTTCATGACGGCGGACTGGTCACGGCTGCCCTATGACGTGCTGGCAAAGGCATCCGGCAGAATTACCGCAGAGGTGCAGGGCGTCAGCCGCGTCGTCTACGACATAACAAGCAAACCGCCCGCAACGGTCGAATGGGAGTGAAACGCATCATGGCAAAGTATATTTTTGTAACAGGCGGCGTTGTTTCGGGTCTCGGCAAAGGGATCACCGCCGCATCACTCGGCAGATTGCTGAAAGCGCGCGGGCTCAAGGTTGCCGCGCAGAAGCTTGATCCTTATATCAACGTCGATCCCGGCACGATGAGCCCGTATCAGCACGGCGAGGTGTACGTCACGGAGGACGGCGCGGAAACCGATCTCGACCTCGGACATTACGAGCGGTTTATCGACGAGGATCTGAACAAGTTTTCCAATCTGACCACGGGCAAGGTCTACTGGAACGTGCTGAACAAGGAACGGCGCGGCGAATACCTCGGCTCGACCGTGCAGGTGATTCCGCACGTGACGAACGAGATCAAGGAATTCGTCTATAACGTCGCAAAGCATTCCGATGCGGACGTTGTCATCACGGAGATCGGCGGCACCATCGGCGATATTGAATCGCAGCCGTTCATCGAAGCGGTGCGGCAGATCTCGCTGGAGGTCGGCAGAGAAAACAGTCTGTTTATCCATGTGACACTTGTGCCGTATCTGCACGGCTCGGAGGAGCACAAGACCAAGCCGACGCAGCATTCCGTCAAGGAACTGCAGGGCATGGGTGTCAATCCGGGCATTATCGTGCTGCGGTGCGACGAGCATCTCGAGCCGGAGATTTTTCGGAAGGTTGCGCTGTTCTGCAACGTTCGGGAGGACTGCATCATTGAAAACCTGACGCTGCCGAACCTCTATGAAGCGCCGCTGATGCTGGAAAAGGAAAACCTCTCCGCCGTCGTCTGCCGCGGGCTGGGTATCCAAGCGCCCGCACCCGATCTTTCCGATTGGGAGCAGATGGTGCAGCGCATCAAAACGAGGGAGCACTCGGTAAAGATCGGGCTAGTCGGCAAATACGTCGCGCTGCACGATGCGTACCTCTCCGTTGCCGAAGCGCTCCGCCATGCCGGCTACGCGCACAACACGCGCGTGGAGATCGTTTGGATCGACTCCGAAACCGTCACGCCGGAAGCGCTCTGCGCCGTGGACGGGATTATCGTACCCGGCGGCTTTGGCAGCCGCGGGATCGAGGGCATGATTTTTGCCGCGCAGTATGCCAGAGAGCACAATATTCCCTATTTCGGTATCTGTCTCGGCATGCAGATCGCGGTCATCGAATTTGCGCGGCACGTTGCCGGGATACCGGATGCCAACTCCGGTGAATTTGACGAAAACTGCCCGCACAAGGTCATCGACTTTATGCCCGGGCAGTCAAATGCGGTTGATAAGGGCGGAACGCTGCGGCTCGGCGCGTATCCATGCAAAATTGAACGCGGCACCGTTATGGCGCGCTGCTACGGCAAAACGAGAATCAGCGAACGCCACCGCCACCGCTACGAGTTTAACAACGATTACAGAGCGCCGCTGCAACAAAGCGGACTCACGCTTTCCGGCGTTTCGCCCGATGGTACGCTGGTTGAAACCGTAGAGCTTTCGGATCGTCCGTTCTACGTCGGCGTGCAGTATCACCCGGAATTCAAAAGCCGTCCCAACAAGCCCCATCCGCTGTTTTGCGGCTTTATCGGCGCAGCACTGAAAAGGAGTAAGTAAGATGCATTTCACCAAAATGCACGGTCTCGGCAACGACTATCTGTACGTTTATGGCGCGCCTTGCGGCGCGGAGACGATTCGCCGTCTCTCCGACCGTCATTTCGGCGCCGGCTCCGACGGCATGATCTTCATCGAACAGTCGAAGATCGCCGATTTCAAAATGCGCATCTTCAACGCCGACGGAAGCGAGGCGAAGATGTGCGGCAACGGCATCCGCTGCGTGGGAAAATACGTCTATGAAAAAGGTTTGACAGAAAAAACCGAGTTGACGGTCGAAACCCTTTCGGGCGTGAAAACGCTGCATCTGCAAGTGCAAAACGGCAAGGTGCAGACCGTGACCGTCGGAATGGGAAAAGCCGTCTGCACAGAAGAGCAGACGCTCAATGCAGACGGAAAAACCGTGCGCCTGCTCCCCGTCAGCGTCGGCAATCCCCACGCGGTGATCTTTACGCAGGACGCGGAGCGCGCGCCGCTCTGTACGCTCGGCGCGGCAATCGAACGTTATCCGCTTTTTCCCGACGGCGTCAACGTGGAGTTCGTGCAGCCGCTCGGTAAAGACGTACTGCGGATGCGCGTATGGGAGCGCGGCAGCGGCGTGACCATGGCGTGCGGCACCGGCGCGTGCGCCGCGGCAGCCGCGGCAGTGAAAAAGGGCATCTGCCATGCAAGCACGCCGATCTCCGTCCGGCTGGACGGCGGCACGCTGCAAATCGCCGTCGCGCCGGACGGCAGCGTGACGATGACCGGAGAAGCCGTAACCGTATATGAAGGAGAAACCGTATGATCGTTCCGAATCTGCATTACGCCGAGCTGCAGGACTCCTATTTTTTCCTGCGCATCTCCGAAAAATCGGAGGCATACCTCGCGGCGCACCCCGGCGAAAAGCTGTATAAAATGGGAATCGGCGACATATCCCAGCCGCTCTGTCCTGCTGTAATCGATGCGCTGCATCAGGCGGTTGCAGATCAGGCAACGATGGAACACTTCCACGGCTATCTGCTGGAAAGCGGACTGCATGAGCTGCGCGAAACGATCGCAAAGCACTACGCCTCACGCGGCGTAACGCTCTCCCCGGACGAGATTTTTATCTCCTCCGGCGCAGGCGACGATTTGGGGGAGCTGCTCGATCTCTTTGCGCCGGAAAGCCGCGCGCTCGTTTTAGAGCCGGCATACCCTGCGTACGTGGACACCAATATCATGTCCGGCAGAGAGATTATCCATCTGCCCGCGTCGTGCGACTGCGATTTTTTGCCGGAGCCGGACGAGCAGATTGACGCCGATCTCATCTATATCTGCTCGCCCAACAATCCAACCGGCGCGGTCTTTACGCGCGAAAAGCTGAAAACGTGGGTGGACTTTGCAAACCGGCGCGGCGCAGTGATCCTGTTTGATGCGGCGTATGAGGCGTTCGTCACCGATCCGGCGCTGCCGCACAGCATCTTCGAGATCGAGGGTGCGCCGACCTGCGCTATCGAGATCTGCTCGCTTTCCAAAACAGCCGGTTTCACCGGCACGCGGCTGGGTTACACCGCTCTTTCCAAGGAGCTGGTGCGGCACGGAATGTCGCTGAATGCTATGTGGCTGCGCAACCGCACAACACGCACAAACGGCGTTTCCTATATCCTGCAAAAGGGCGCAATGGCGGCGTTCTCCCCGGAAGGTCGGCGGCAGATCGAATCGCAGCTTGCGCTCTACCGCGAAAACGCAAGCGTGCTTTCCGCCGCGCTCGATCAAACCGGTCTGTGGTACTGCGGCGGCAAAAACTCGCCGTATCTCTGGATGCAGTGCCCCGACGGCATGAAAAGCTGGGCGTTTTTTGAGTATCTGCTGCACGAGATTCAGGTCGTCGGCACGCCCGGCATCGGCTTCGGCGACTGCGGCGAGGGCTACTTCCGCTTTTCGTCGTTCGGCAATCCCAAGGACACCCGCGAAGCCGCCGCGCGGCTCGTATCACTGCTGAAACGATAGCGCTTTGCTGCAAAGCAGCGCACACCGCGCTTCCCTCAAGCAATCGTATTGCAACGTAAAACAGCGCCTATCCCCGCAGGGATAGGCGCATTTTCAGGTCATCAAAAAGTCATCACTCTCTAAAAACCAACTTGAAAAACTTGAAAAAGCACGCGGAAACTAAGTATTTTCAGGTTGGGGAGCGAAAGAAGAAGTGACACTGTAGAAATAGCCGTATAGCAGCTTTTGATAGCAAAGTACGGTTTTTGCTTTTTAGGAAAAACCGCGGAACTGTTTTGCGCAATCCCCTTGCATTATCGCAAAAAATATGTTAGTATGTAAACAAACACACTATACGAAGGGAGGAACGCGGATGGCCAGAGAGCGAAAAAAGAAATCCGAATTCGGCGAATACCTCGCGCAGCTGA
Organism: Oscillospiraceae bacterium; assembly: GCA_017445385.1. GTDB lineage: Bacteria > Bacillota > Clostridia > Oscillospirales > Oscillospiraceae > RGIG3566. Next base: position 775 of record JAFSUG010000012.1, on the reverse strand, counting down.
TCAAAGATGCAGGGATGACGCAATTCGATTTCTACAGTGAAGCAGCGATTGCAAGGCCGTATTTTTACGACATGCTCAGCGGCAGAACGAGTCCGCCTCCGCGCGAAACCCTTGAGCGCATGATGGATGTGCTGGAGAAATGGCTGCCGCCCGATGAAAAGCGCCGCACGGAATTCATAAACCGCGCGGCGATCAACAGAGGCGAAATCCCCTGCGATATCAACGAAATGATTATAGAACACCCGGAATGCTGGGACCGCCTGCGTACAACGCTAAAGACGATGTTCGTAGCCGAAAAGTAAGGAGAGCCGATCATTTTCGAACTTGAACAGGAAAGCGCAAGGCAGTTCGTGCGTTTTTAATGAATAATGTCGTAAAAACGACTGAAAGGAGCACTATATGAAGAACAACATTTGGAGAAAAGCGTTAAGCTTGCTCCTGGCGCTCTTGATGGTAGCGGAAATCGTTCCGTCTGCCGTCTTCCCCGCATCAGCGGCGGGCGTGCCGGAGCAAATGGTCACATCGTTGGCGCAAGTCTACGATGGCGACGAGCAGCGCGCAAGAGCGGATCTCGAATCGCTCTATGCAGCCGGGCTCATAGATGACGAGGGCAACATGATTGACCTCGACATCCGTGAAGACGGTAAGCGCGCTTCACTTTCGGCGCTGGCGGAGCGTATCGCAAACGGCGAGACCGTAGGCGAGATTACCGTCAACGGAAAAGCTGTTACGCCTGAGAAGCTCATGCAGCTCCAGCAGGTCAGCAGTATGCTGG
>JAFSUG010000011.1 GCA_017445385.1 Oscillospiraceae bacterium | reverse complement strand
ACTACACGATCACCACCAATAACGGCACCCTGACGGTCAACAACAGAAACGCCAAGTACAGCGTAACGCTGACCGCGAACAGCGGCGAGTTCAAGTATGACGGCTCTGAAAAGAACGTCAGCGGCTGGACCATCGGCGGCAAGGCAGGCGGCAGCTTCACGGCTGAAAACGGACTGACCTACACCGTTTCCGGCATGACTGCCACGCTGACCAAGACCGACGCAGGCACCTATGACGTCACCGTTACCGGCACTCCGGTTGTGAAGGACAGCGAAGGTAACGACGTAACGGCGCAGTTTGCGGTCTCCGTTGAAAAGGGCACCTTGAAGATCGGCAAACGCAGCGTGACGCTGACCTCCGCTACAGACAGCAAGGCTTATGACGGAACGGCGCTCACCAACGACACCGTGACCGTTTCCGGCGATGGCTGGGCAGCGGGCGAAGGCGCAACCTACACGGTTACCGGCAGCCAGACGCTGCCCGAAAACAGCGCAAACGCCTTCGGCTACACGCTCAATGACGGCACCAAGGCTGGCAACTATGAGATCACCAAGGTTGAAGGTACGCTGACCATTACGAACCGTAACGATACCGATCCCGACAAGAAGTACGAGATCACGGTCACTGCCAACAGCGGAGCGTTCACCTACGATGGCACGGAAAAAACCGTTTCCGGCTTCGAGACGACGGAATTCATTTTCAACAACGTGAAGTACAAGGTCTCCGGTTTGACCGCGACCGCAGCCGCAACCAATGCGGGAACGTATTCCGTTGTCGTTACCGGTACGCCGGTAGTCAAGGACGATCATAACCATGATCTGACCGCGCAGTTCATCGTGAATACCGTGAACGGTACGCTGACCGTCAACAAGGCGGCGATCAACGGCGCGCTTGTCAAGCTCGACGCCTTCCAGTACGATACCGCTGTTCCCACTGCCGCATTCATCAACGACAGCAACGTTACAGGTGCAAACGGCAAAATCGTTCAGGGCGACGGCACCAAGCATGTCACCTATTACTATCAGTCCACCGCGTTCCTCAAGAGCCAGACGGATAACATCGAGGCGCTGGCAGGCACGGAAGGCGTGTTCACCGAGCTCACGCCCACGACCTTTGAGCCCGGAACGCATTACGTTCTCGCGGTCGTCACAGGCGACAACTACAACAACGTGCCGTATATCACCCAGAGCGTATTTGAGGTAACGCAGAACACCGAAACGGTGCGCAAAGCACCCGCGGCACCGACAGTCGACGGCACCAAGGTCACAGTCGATGAGGCTGACAGGGCAAAGCAGCTTGAGTACTCGCTTGATGGCAAGACCTGGCTGCCCGTGGCGCTTGATGAAGAAGGCGCGTTTACCGCCGAGTGGGCAACGCCGGTTAAGAATGCGGCATTGCTGCTCCGCGAGACGGCTGACGAGCGCTACGCAAAGCCCTCCGCAAATGCAACCGGAACCAATGCCATCACGACCGAAACGTTCACCGTAACCTACGATGCAAACGGCGGCGTAAACGCGCCGAATGCAGCCACCGTTACGGCGGACCGCACGGTTACCGTATCCGGCAAGGCGAGCATGACCCGCAAGGGTTACACGTTCACCGGCTGGAACACGAACGCAGACGGCAACGGCACCGCATACAAGCAAGGCGATCAGCTCGAAACCGGCATGACGCTCTACGCACAGTGGACGGCAAACACCTATAAGGTGCGCTTCAGCGCAAACGGCGGCACGGGCACGATGGAAGAACAGTCGTTCACCTATGACGATGTGCAGAAGCTGACGAAGAACGCCTTTGAGAGAGCGGAATACACGTTCCTCGGCTGGTCGAAGAGCGCAAACGGCAGCACTGTGTACCAGGATGAACAGAGCGTTAAGAATCTTGCCGAAAGCGGCAGCGTCACGCTCTACGCCGTCTGGGCAAAGGAGCTCTACAGCGTCAAGGGAAGCATCAAGAGCGAGCAGATCGGCGAAATCAAGATCGAGCTTGTCCAGGGCAACAACGCCTTTAGTGCACAGGCGATTCCGTACAATACCGCAAATGCGAAAACGGAATTTGCGCTTGAGAAAGTTCCGAACGGTATCTACGACCTTGTTGTAACGCAGGGCGAAGTCACAAAGACAACGGCGGTAATCATCGCCGACGGCAACGCCGAGCTTGCCGAAGCTACAATGCCGATCACAAACTCTGTTGTCGAAATCGTGGGCGAGGATACGCCTGCGGTCGTTGTCGGCGGACTTGATGCAGCCGCGGCGGATGAGGAAATCGAAGACCGCACGGCCACGGTAACGCTCGCAATCGAGCTGCAGAACGAGGTCGAAGCCGGCGAAGCCGGCGCGGCGATCCTTGCGCAGAGCCGCGCGAAGAACGCTGCCTTCATGGACTTCACCGTCACAAAGACGATCTTCAACAACGGCATCGAAGAAGCAGTTGAAACGATTACCGAGACGAAGAGCCCGATCGAGCTCATCATCCCGTTCGATTTCAGCGGCAAGAGCGGCGTCAAGCTCTATCGTTACCACAATGGAGCAGTTGAAGAGTTGAAGCAGATCAAGGACGAAGAACCTACGGACGGCACTTATAAGGTTGACCAGAAGGCAGGCCTGATCTACGTCTATGCAAGCAGCTTCTCCACCTACGCAATCACCTACGGCAGCACTTATAGTTCTTCTTCTGCAGGCGGCAGCGAGGAATTGCCCATTGTCATCGCAGCGACGACGAACGGCAAGGTAACCACCAGCACCACCACTCCGAAGGCAGGCGAAAAGGTTACCGTTACCATCACGCCGGATATCGGCTTCGCGGTCGATGCCGTTACTGCAACCGACGCAAAGGGCAACACCGTGCCCGTAACGAAGAATGCAGACGGTACCTATTCCTTCACGCAGCCGGACAGCGCAGTTACGGTCAAGGCAACCTTCAAGGCGCAGTCCGATGACGCGTCCTGCAAAAAGGATTCCACCTGCCCGCTCAGCGCGTTCACCGATCTCACCCCGACACAGTGGTACCATGACGGCATCCACTACTGCCTGGAGAACAGCCTGATGAACGGCGTCGGAAACGGCAAGTTTAATCCCAACGGCACCACCTCCCGCGCCATGATCGTCACGATCCTCTACCGTATGGAGAAAACGCCTGCGGTTACCGAGGCAAATCCGTTTGACGACGTGGAAGGCGGCAAGTGGTATACCGATGCTGTTATCTGGGCGGCTGCGAACAAGATCGTTGACGGCTACGGAAACGGCAAGTTCGGACCGGATGACAACATCACGCGCGAACAGCTCGCGGCAATCCTCTTCCGCTATGCAAAGTTCAAGAGCATCGACGTCTCCGTCGGGCAGGACACCAACATCCTGTCGTTCGAGGACATCGGCTCCTGGAGCAGCTGGTCTGTTGAGGCGCTGCAGTGGGCAGTCGGCGCGCAGATCATGAACGGCAAGAACGGCAAGCTCGTTCCCAAGGGCGATGCTTCCCGCGCGGAAGCCGCAACCATGATCCAGCGCTTTTGCGAAAACACCGCAAAATAAGCAAATATCCAATAGAAAAAGGGACAGCTTGGGCTGTCCCTTTTTTTGCGCGGCAACCCGATTCATTTCAGGCAGCGCCGAAATACAGCGCCCGCAGTGCGTTTTGTATTTTTACCGCAATGTGGGCTTATCGGTGCGCTTTTAGCGGTGATTTTTCTATAAACACGCATAAAAAGTTCAAACTTTTGTTGCGTTGCCATCCCTATTGCTTGTGAATTTGCACACAGAAATGCGGCTTGTTATAGTTTTTTTGCACAAATAATGTCGAGAAAACGCGCTAATTATTGACAATTTTGCATAAATTGATATACTGTCTTTGATGGCGGATTTATTGTTCCACCGAAAACTTTTTCAAATTATTTATTTTAAGAAGGAGGCCCCAACATGAAGAAACTCATCGCATTGGTTCTGGCATTTGTTCTGGCACTTGGTCTTGTCGCCTGCGGCACGGCCACAACCGAACCCACCGAGCAGGCAGCCGGTGAAGCTAAGACTTACAAGGTCGGCGTTGCAATTTATCAGTTTGACGATAACTTTATGACGCTGTACCGCAACGAGCTGCAGAGCTATTTCGAAAGCTTGAACAACGATACGGTCAAGTATGACGTGACAATCGTTGACGGCAAGAATGACATGGCGGAGCAGACCAACCAGATCAACAACTTTATCACGCAGGGCATGGATGTTATCATCCTGAACCTGGTGCAGACGTCCTCGGCGGACGCTGTTATCAAATCCATTGTTGACGCAGGTATCCCCCTGGTCCTCATCAACCGCGAGCCGCTCGGCGACAACGGTGACGAGAGCTATGCAGGCATTTTGGACAACGCTACCGTCTGCTACGTTGGCGCTGACGCCCGTCAGTCCGGTACGTATCAGGGCGAAATCATTGCTGAGCTGGCCGACCACGGCGATATCAACGGCGACGGCAAGGTTTCCTACATCATGATCGAAGGCGACCCCGAGAACATCGACGCGCAGTACCGCACCGAGTTCTCCGTCAAGGCGCTTGTTGACGCCGGCATCGAGGTTGAATGCCTTGATGACCAGATCGGCAACTGGGCACAGGCAAAGGGCCAGGAAATCACCGCGAACGATTTGGCGCAGTACGGCGATCAGATTGAAGTTGTCTTCTGCAACAACGACGCTATGGCGCTTGGCGCAGCCGCTGCGATCACCGCTGCCGGTCGCACCGTTGGCGAGGACATCTACCTTGTCGGCGTTGACGCGCTGGATGAGTGCGTCGAGATGGTTCAGAACGGCCAGATGACCGGCACCGTGCTGAACGACCACATCGGCCAGTCGCACGCTGCAGTTGACGTGGCAGTTGCAGCGCTGAACGGCGAACCCATGGACAACTACTACTGGGTTGACTACGTAAAGGTTACGAAGTAATTTCCAAACCGAAAATCGACCCCGCTTAAGCAACGGAGACGGGTGAGCCGTTGGCTCACCCGTCTTTTTAAGGAACGCTTGCGGGAATCATTCGGATGAAATGGAGGCAAACGCATGTCTGAATATGTGCTGGAAATGCGCGACATCAGCAAACAGTTTCCCGGCGTAAAAGCGCTGGACCATGCGCAGCTTCGGCTCCGTCCCGGCGCGGTTCACGCGCTGATGGGCGAAAACGGCGCCGGCAAATCCAGCTTGATGAAATGTATGTTCGGCATCTACAAAATGGATGAGGGGCAGATTTTCATCGACGGCGAGCCGGTAGAGATCCGCGATCCGCTGGAGGCGCGGGCGAAAGGCATTGCCATGGTGCATCAGGAACTGCAGCCGATTCCTGCGCGAACAATCGGAGAAAACATTTTCCTCGGCCGCTATCCGCTGAAAAAGCTGCTGGGTTTCATCCCCATAGTGGATCACAAAAAAATGTACGAGGACACCGCCGCCCTGCTCAAACGGGTGCGGATGGATTTTGACCCCAAACAGCAGCTGGGTACGCTCAGCGTTTCGCATATGCAGTCCGTTGAGATCGCAAAGGCGGTCGCCGGTAACTGCCGCGTGCTGATTCTGGACGAGCCCACGTCTTCTCTGACGCAGAACGAGGTTGACGCCCTGTTCCGCATCATCGAAGATTTGAAAAAAGAAAACGTTGCCATCGTGTACATCTCGCACAAGATGGATGAGATCCTGCGCATCAGTGACGAGGTCACGATCATGCGCGACGGACAATATATCGGCACGTGGGACGCAAAAGATCTAACCACAGACTTCATCATCACCAAGATGGTCGGCCGTGAGCTGACAAACCTGTATCCCCCGCGCGAAAACGTGCCCGGCGAAGTCGTGTTCGAGGTGGAGGACTTCACCTCCATCAATCCACGCAGCTTCCGCCACGTCAGCTTTAACGTCCGCAAGGGCGAAATTCTCGGCGTAGCCGGCCTTGTCGGCGCGCAGCGGACGGAGCTGATGGAAGGTCTGTTCGGCATCCGCTCGCATACGAGCGGCACGATCCGCTACCGCGGCAAGGAGCTGAAAATCAACCGCCCGAAGGACGCAATCGACCAGGGCATCGCCATGCTGACGGAAGACCGCCGCGGCTCCGGTATCATGGGCGTACTTTCCGTGGCGGACAACATTTCCGTCGCCTCGCTGAACAAGTACGTTGATTTCGGCATTGTGCTAAACGCGAAGAAGATCAACAACCTCGTTGAGGAAAACCGCAAGAAAATGAATATCAAAACGCCCTCCGGCAAAACACTGATCAAGCTGCTTTCCGGCGGCAACCAGCAGAAGGTGCTTGTGGGGCGCTGGCTTGCGAACAACCCCGATGTGCTGATCCTTGACGAGCCGACGCGTGGAATCGACGTCGGCGCGAAATACGAAATTTACTGCATCATTGCCGACCTCGCCAAGGAGGGCAAGAGCATCATCATGATCTCCTCCGAGCTGGGCGAGCTGATCGGCATGAGTGACCGCGTGATGGTTATGTGTGACGGCCGGGTCACCGGCTTTATCGATGGCAAGGACGCCAACCAGGAAAATGTAATGGCGCTTGCCACGCAATTTGAATGATCGGAGGATACGGAAATGGAGAAAACAAAATCCGGTATCGGCCAGAAATCCTGGCAGTACGTAAAGTCCAACCCGATCGTGGTGATGCTGGTAATCGCCGCCATCATCGTGGGCTTTACAAAAGATAATTTCTTCTCTTGGAGCAACTTCGGCAACCTGATGAGCAATACTGCGGTTCGTTTCCTGATCGCGCTGGGCGTATCGGGCTGCCTGATCACCAAGGGCACCGACCTTTCCGCAGGTCGTCAGGTCGGTCTGGCGGCGTGCCTTGCAGGCATCCTGGTGCAGCGCGCCAACTACGCAGGGCGGCTGACCTCCCTGCCCGAGATGAATATGTTCCTCGTTCTGGGAATCGTCGTCGTCGTCGGCGCAATCATCGGCCTGCTGAACGGCGCAATCATCTCCTACCTGAAAGTGCCGCCGTTTATCACAACGCTCGGCACGCAGACCATCGTCTACGGCATCTGCCTCGTCATCACCGATGCGCAGCCGATCGGCGGCTTCCAGCAGGGGTATATCGACCTCGTTACCTCGAAGCTCGGCAACACCTCCGGCTTCCATCTGCCGCTGCTGCTGTTTGTGGCGCTGGTGTTTGGCGCGTATTTCTGGTTCCTGTATAATAAAACGCGCCACGGCAAGTATATGTACGCAATCGGCGGCAATGAGATCGCAGCGGAGGTTTCCGGCGTCAACACCGGAAAAACGCTGATGCTGATCTACACAACCGCCGGCATCATGTACGCAATCGCCGGCTGGATCCTCGCGGCAAAATCCGGCGGCGCATCCACTTCCATGGGTATGGGCTACGAGCTGGAGGCAATCGCAAGCTGCACCATCGGCGGCGTTTCCACCACCGGCGGTATCGGCAAGGTCAGCGGCGTTCTGATCGGCGTGCTCGTGTTCGAGCTGCTGAAGATCGTGCTGCAGTTCCTCGGCGTCAACCCGTACTACAACTACATCGTGCAGGGCCTTGTCATCGTCGTAGCCGTCGCGCTCGACCTGCGCAAGTACCTCGCAAAGAAGTAATCTTTTCCATAGAAAAAGCACCGTGTTTTCTTAGAAAACACGGTGCTTTTTTGACTTTTAATACATTCCGTGGTAGATCGGCGCGAGGGCGTCGTGGATGGCGCGGTAGCGCGGAAAGAGATCGTTATAGATCGCGCGGTTTTCGGGGTTCGGCGCTGTAACGGAATCGAGCTCGATGCACGTTTCCGCCGCCTGGGCGTAATCGCTGAACCAGCCGATGCCGACCGCCGCAAGCAGCGCGCTGCCGAACGACGAATCATCGACCTTCGCCTTTTCCATCTCCAGATCGAGCGTATCGGCGACGATCTGCCGCCAGAGCGTGCCCTTTGCGCCGCCGCCAATGATGCGCGTGCGCCCCGGCTTTACGCCGAGTCCATGCAGCGCTTCCAGACAATCGCGCAGGCTCATGGCAACGCCTTCGAGCGTGGCGCGCGTGAAGTGCGCCGCCGTATGCAGCGAGCTGATGCCCGTATAGCTGCCGCGCAGCTTGGAATCGAGGTACGGCGTCAGCTCACCGTTCAGATAGGGATGGAACATCAGCCCATCGCTGCCGACCGGGATCTGCTCCGCGCCGCGGTTGAGATCCTCATACGGCTGATTGCCGAGCGCGTCACGATACCAGCGGTAGCTTGCGGCGCAGCTTGCCGTGCCCGTTCCGGGATACCACAGCCCGGGGACGACGTGGCGATAGTTGAACATAAAGTCCGCGTTCACGCGATCGCGCGTAATCACGCAGATGCGCCCTGCGGTTGCCAACTTGACCGTTGTATGGCCGGGGGCAACGCTGCCTGCCGCGCAGATTTCAACGATATGGCGCGTAAGCGCAACGTTTTCCGCAAACTCATGCGTAGACCCGTCAATCATGATGCCGCTTGCGCCCCAGCGCAGCGATTTCAGAACTTCGCTTTCCGTGGGGCCGTGGTCCAGATGGAAACAGACCGGCACGGACGCGCCTTCCGCGCCCTTAATAACGGCAGGCGCCAGATAGAAGCCGACGGGATCGTTTATCAGGCGCGGATACACCTGGAGGATCACGGGGGCTTTCGCCTCTTCCGCAGCCGCGAAAACGCCCATGGCGGTTTCCGTGTTGTATACGTTAAAAGCGGGAATGCAGAACGCTTCTTTTTCCGCTCTTGCGATGATATCCTGTAACGTTACAAGCATTTTACGTTTCTCCTTTTCAGCGCAGCGACTCGTCGAGGTTCAGACCGAGAACGAATTTGCAGAATTCACGGATCTCCTTGCGGTAATCCCCGGCAATCTCAACGAAATGATGGATGTACGGGCCTTCGATCAGGCGATCTTACACCGCCTGCAGGTCTTCGAATTCGCCCCAGATGTAAGTGCCGCTCGTTTTCGGGCCGGTGGTTGTTTTGCAGAGCATCGGCAAAATCATGTACTTGCCGCTCTCCTGGTCGAGCCGAGCGAGCGTATAGGTGCCGTCCTTGCCGCGGAACCATTCTCTCTGGTTGACGAGCTGCGCTTCGCTGTCATCCGCCTTCTGCGAAAGCGGGAAAACGCCGCAGTGCCAAAGCAGCTCCGCGTTCTTGTTTTCCGGATGGCGCACCGTGAATTCGCCGAACAGCGGCTTGCCCTTGCCGAACGTTGCGCATTTGAGCAGCGCCATGGTAATTGCGCCGTGAATATCGCTTTCGCAAGCAATCGGGTAGCCGAGGTCGCCGAGCATACCGTTGACCGCGCAGGGGGCAAGTCCGTTAAACAGCAGCGGCGTAGCCGTCCAACATTCGGCGCAGAGCACGTCGAGGTTGTATTCCTCAAACAGATGGCGGTAAGCCGCGCCCATCGTGGCAAGTCCGTGGATATGCTGCGGCGTCTGCTCATCGAGCTTAAAGCTTTCTTTGAAATATCGCTCGTATTCGGCGATCTCATCGGGATACGCCGTTTCCGCTTTTGCCATGCGGTCGTTCACGATGGCAAAGTTGATCGGGATCACCTTGATGCCGAACTTTTCAAGCAGCTCGCCCTCGTTCCAAATCACGGAATAGAACGGCGTGGGACGGCCGCCCACAAGACCGACGCGCATCCCCTCAAAGTTTTTCACCATGCAAACAACGCGGCAGAAGCGCTCGAAGCCCTCTTTGAATTCGGGGCTGTCTACGCGGCAGGTGGGCAGATGCGTAAAGGGCGCATGCAGCCGCTGGAACTGGCGCGCAACGCCAAACAGGCCGCACTGCGAATCGGTGGTGCGGACGCAGTTGGGATTGAAATCCTCATCGATCGGCGCCCAGATCAGCGCCGGCTTGCCGAGCTTCTTTGCAAGATCGGCGGCGATTTCCTCGTTGCCGAAGTTGCAGTTGATCACGAAAACGGCGTCAACCTTTTCCGCCGCGAAGCGATCATAGAATTCCATCTCGGTCGCATCGTCGAACATCAGGCCGTTGCAGCCGATGTCGCGCGTTGTTACGAACTCGACGTTTTCATTTTTGAAATTTGCTTCGATGTAGTCCAGGATTCGGTCGCCGCGCTCCTCGGCGGCATCCCACGCGAACGGCGCGCCGCTCGGACGCGCGCTCACGTTACGGCGCATCGGCGCCAGAGCAATACGAACTTTGTAATCCAGCATAATGATCCCTCTCAATCAAAAACAATTGTTGAAATGCTATCGGGCAGCAGCTCCAGGTACCAGAGCTTTCCGTTTGCCGGAAGCTGCGCCTGGACCTTGTCCTTGTTAAAGTTGATCAGCACGAAAACGGGTTTGCAGTCCTTTCGGGCGATCATAAATCCCGCAAGCGGTTCTTTCGTTTTCGGGAATTTATACATCATGTTGCGCGCCGGCTTATTCGTCAGCACGGGGTAGACCTCCGCATCGGGCGTCAGATACGGCGCAATATGCGCAAACGCCTTATACTGTCCGCTCATGCGCAGCTCGCCGGTAACGCTGTTTCGCGTTACAAGGCCGCCGCAGAGGAACGGGCCGATGTTCGGGCCGCCCATCTCATCGAGCATGAGGTTCCAGCCGTTAAACGAGGAATAGCCGCAGGCAAGCGCCTTGGAGATCATGATGCCCCACTTGCACCAGTCGGTATCGTAGTTATCGTTCAGGCGCGGACCGGCTTCCGTAAAGTGCAGCGCAAGGCCGTACTTTTCGCGCAGGAACGCCGTTTGCTCAACGCTGCCCTTGTAGTAGTGGAAGGCAATACCGTCGCAATCGTCTTTCAAACCATCGATCGTATCGAGCATCCAGTCCACTCTCGATGCGCCGATGAAATTGTGATCCCAGATCCAGATCTTTACGTCCAGCCCCTCTTTTTTGAGCAGCGGACGAAGCGCCTTAACGTAAGCGGCTTCCGTATTGGGACTCCAAAGGCAGGCGGGCATCTTGCCATCCTGCTGCGTTTCCGGCTCGTTCTGCGGCGTGATCGCCGAGATCTTGATGCCGTGCGCGGCGTATGCCTTGATGAATTTCACCGTATAGCGCGCGTAGCACTCCGCGAACTGCTCGCGCATATGACCGCCGCATAGCAATCCGCCGGTTTTCATCCAGCCGGGCGGACTCCACGGCGACGCAAGCAGATGCAGATCCGGGCGGATCGCAAGAATCTCCTTAATCATCGGAATAACGTACGCCTCATCGCGCGCAACGGAGAAATGTTCCAGCGCAAGATCGCCGGGCGTATCATCGTAGGAGTAAAGCTCGGGCGAATAATCGCTTGCGCCGATGCTCACTCTGCCGATCGAGAGGTTCAGCCCCTCTTTCGTATAGATGCTTTTGAGCAGCGCAGTCCGCTCCGCCGGCTCCATTTGGCTCAAAATGTAGCAGGAGGAAGCCGTGATCGCAACGCCGAAGCCCATGAAATTCCGCGCGGTCGGCGCATCGGCAACCGTCAGCTTTTCGATCTCGCCCATCGGCTCGGTGGGATAAACAGGGCGGCTGTAGAAAGAGCGCTCAGCATCCGAAAAGTATTGTATTGGCATGGAAACAACCTCCGGAAACAGATTTTGTCCTATTTTTTTGTACCTTATATACCCACTATAACAACGCCGCGCAGGAATTATAAGTGATTTTTCAATAAACAAATTGTATTTTTCGCTAAAATGTGCTAAACTGAAGCCGATCTGAAAGGCGGTGTGTTTATGGACCGTAGTGAGATCGGCGACTGCTTCTCTCCGGAGAACCGGTATTCCGTTACGCTTTTTTCCTATCAGTACTGGAATTCCCGGACTTACAGCTACCGCGAAAAACCGCGGCCGGATAACGGATTTCTCTTCGTTACGCAGGGCAAAATTGCGTTTTCCTTCGGCGAAAGCGTACTTACGGCGGCGCCGGGTGATTTTGTTTTTCTCCCAAAAGGCTGCCATTACGAGGCGATCGTCCGCCCGGAATTCGGCGAAACACGCGATTATCTGATCAATTTCGAAACATCGTTTCCGCTTTCGGAAACCGCGCCGAACGTACCCTCGCGCCTGTTTCACGCGCAGAACCGGGAATACCTGGAGCTGTTTGAGCAGGCAATGGAAAAACGCGTAAAAAATCAGATCGGCGCGTTCGGATTGAACGGATTTCTCCTCACGCTGCTGGAAAACGTTATAAAAGACGCAAAAAACCGCACCGTTTCGCAAACGGAGCGGCAGATGAAAAAGGCGCTGGAGCTGCTCTCGGAGGGCGGCGACCTCTCGATTGCACACATCGCCAGAACACTCGGCATCAGTGAAAGCGGTTTTCGGAGTCTGTTCCGCAAGGCATACGGCGAATCGCCGAGCCAATACCGCATGAACATCCGCATCAACCAGGCAAAATACCTGCTGGAATCCACAGAACTGACGATGCGCGATATTGCCGAAACGCTCGGTTTTTACGATGAGGCGTATTTTTGCCGCTGTTTTCGCAGGCACGCCGGCGTTTCTCCCCGAAAATACGCACAGTCCAAACAAATTTAGCGCGTTGCGCAGCGACGGCAAGAATGCTATAATTATTAAAAACGCGGCGCAGCCGCATTTAGGAAGGCGAATGAAATGATTTCTCTCTGTTTATCCTTCGCGGTCCTCATCGTGGGATATTTTCTCTATGGCAAGGTGGTCGAAAAGGTCTTTGCGCCGGACGACCGAAAAACCCCGGCGTTTACGCGCAGCGACGGCGTGGACTTCATGCCGATGCCTACATGGAAAGCGTTTTTGGTGCAGCTGCTCAACATCGCCGGCACGGGGCCGATCTTCGGCGCGCTGATGGGCGCCTGCTTCGGGCCTGTTGTGTTCCTTTGGATCGTCTTCGGCTCCGTGCTCGCCGGCGGCGTTCACGATTATCTCTCCGGCATGATCTCCGAGCGGCACGACGGCGCATCGATCGCCGAGCTCAGCGGCATCTACCTCGGCAGCGGCGCAAAATGGATCATGCGCATCTTTTCGGTTCTGCTGCTGATCCTCACCGGCACGGTCTTCGTCAATTCTCCGGCATCGCTGCTTGCGCGGCTCACGCCGGATACGCTGAACGTTACGTTTTGGATCGTTGTCATTTTGATCTATTACGTTCTTGCAACGCTGCTGCCCATCGATAAGATCATCGGCAAGCTCTATCCCGTATTCGGCGCGGTGCTGCTGATCATGGCAGGCGGCATCCTCGGCGGCGTGATCTTCGGCGGCTATACCGTTCCGGAAATTTCGCTGCAAAACCTTCATCCGGAAGGACTGCCCATCTGGCCGTTCATGTTCGTAACCGTGGCTTGCGGCGCAATCTCCGGCTTCCATGCCACACAGTCGCCGATGGTATCGAAATGCATCCGCTCGGAAAAGGACGGCAGAAAAGTCTTCTACGGCGCAATGCTCACCGAATCGATCATCGCGCTTGTATGGGCGGCGGGCGGCGTTGCCTTCTACGGCGCAACCGGCGGCCTGCAGGCGGCGCTGACGAACCTCGGGCAATCGGGCGTCGTCTACGACGTTTCAACGTGGATGCTCGGTCCGGTCGGCGGTGTGCTTGCAATCGTGGGCGTGATCGCCTGCCCGATCACCTCCGGCGATACGGCGTTCCGTTCGGCAAGATTGATCCTCGCCGAGATCACGGGGCTCGATCAGAAGCAGATCCGCAACCGCCTGCTCATCACGCTGCCGCTGCTCGCGGCCGGCGCGGTGCTGACGCAGCTCGATTTCAACGTGCTTTGGCGCTACTTCTCCTGGAGCAATCAAACGCTTGCGATGATCGCGCTGTGGGTTGCGGCGGCGTACCTCATCAAAACGCATCGAAAAAAAGCCGCTTCGCTGATCGCGGCGATTCCGGCAACGTTTATGTCCGCCGTCAGCATGACCTATATTCTGATGGCGCCGGAGGGCTTCCGCCTCAGCGCGTCCGTCAGCTATCCCATCGGCATCGCTTTTGCGGCAGGGCTGCTTGCGTTCTACCTGCTCCGCCTCCGCAAGGCAGCCAGTATTTAACCATAAAAAAAGAACCACTCCAAGTGGTTCTTTTTTATACGCAAAATTGCATAAACAGTATCAAAACGAACAAAAACGCAAAGTTGAACGCTGAAAACTCGGCGATATAGCGCCATGCTTTTCCGGGGTTGTGCTTCACGTATTCGCGGAAGGTAATCAGACTTGCAAGCGACGCGATCAGCGTGCCCACGCCGCCGATGTTCACGCCGACGAGCAGCTCGGGGTAGTTCATCGTAAACTGCGAAAGCAAAATCGCGGAGGGCACGTTGCTGATGCACTGGCAGCAGAGCGCGCTGACGACGAGCGTATTTTTCTCCAAAAGCGCAGAGAAAAACGCGCGTACCGGCTCGATCCGCGCCATATTTCCGGCAAAAACGAAGAAGAACACGAACGTAAGCAGCAGCGGATAATCCACCATCGCAAGCGCCTTGCGATCGAGAATCAGCAGCGCAAGCGGGATCACGATCAGCCCGATCCAGAACGGGATCACGCGGAATACGATCACCATCGAAAGCGCAAACAGCGCGAGATAAATCGCCGTGCGCACGGGATCGAGCTTGATCTCCGCATCGTCGATCGAAAGCGGCTCCGGCTTCACGAACAGGATACAGCAGAGCGTAATCAGAATCACCGAGAGCGCAAACGGCGGCGCCATGATCCCGACGAATTCGCCGTTCGGAATTGAGAATTTCGTATAAAGATAGAGGTTTTGCGGATTGCCGAACGGCGTGAGCATACCGCCGAGATTGGCGGCGATGTTCTGCATGATGAACGTAAACGCCATGTACTTTTCCTTGCCGGTTGTTTTCAGCACTAGATACCCAAGCGGCAGAAACGTGAGCAGCGCCATATCGTTTGCAATCAGCATCGAGCCGATGAACGTGATATAAACGAGCGCGAGAATGCTCAGCCGCGCATTTTTGAAAAAATGCACCACTTTCCGCGCGAGCATATAGAAAAACCGAATGTTTTTCAGCGCGCAGACAACCGCAAGCACGCAGAACAGACAAGTAAGCGTTTTGAGATCAAAGTAGCAGAGATATGCTCGGTCTACCGGCACAACGCAGCTTGTTGCGATCGCCAAAAGCAGCGCGGTCACCATAACAGCGTTCTTTTTCAGAAACGCTGCGATCTCGTTTGTTTTCGTTGTCTGTTCGGTCATGCGGTGTCATCTCTTTTTCCGGGTTTCGCGCTCCGCGCAAAGCAGAATTATAGCATGATCCGAACGTAGAGTCAAAACTTGTTTTTTTGCAAAAAACCGCGCCGAAACAAGAATTGTTTCGGCGCGGTTTTTGTTTTTCCTCAGCCCTCGGAGTTGCCCATTGTGAGCGTGTGGGCGCAGAGCGTGCGCCATGATTCGCAGGCGAACGGGTCTTCCAAAAGCGACTGCATCGCATCGCCGATGCCGGCGTCTTCAAATTCGGTCTTGATGCCTTCGTAGTCGTCAAGCGCAAGGTCGATCTGCCGGACAACGTCGATGAAGTTCGCGTCAAACGCGCTGCGCTCTTCATCGCTCATACTCTCCCACGCGGCGAGCATTGCATCGCGCAGAGCCGGAATATCAGCGTTCCAAAGCTGATAGCGGTTCGCAAAATCCATCGCGTCATACGCCGCGCGATCCAGCTTCAGCGAGGCGCCTGCCGTGCCCTGCTCAACGCCGCCGATCACATGGAAATATTCCTCCACAAACGCTTCCTGCGAGGGCGTTTCGCTGTAAACGCGGACGAAGCGCACGCTCGGCGCGGCTTCCTCGCGGCTGTCCGCCCATTCGATCTCGCCGTCATCATTGATGCGGAGCGTTCCTTCGCTGTCATTCCAAACGGTTTCCGCCGTTTCCGCGCCGTCTTCGCTGAAGGTGAGATTCTCCTTCGTGCCGCCGGTATACGTCAGCGTATGCGTTTGCTCATCGTAAGCGCAGGGAAGCGTCCAGACCGTTGTTTCGGTTGCGCTGCTGCCCCAGGAGATCGTTGCGGTATAAGCGGACATATATTCCTGCTCAAGTAGGTTCATCGTGGCGCGCTGGCTCACGCGGTCCTGCCATGCGCCAACAAAGTCGGCTGCGTTCGGTCCCGTAACGGTTTCGATCTGCGCGTCCGCTTGCGTTTCGGCGGCAGGCGTGCCGCACGCCGTCAGCAGCAGGGCAAATATAACAGCGAACAAACATACTTTTTTCATGAGAAATTGCCTCCAGTGAGATTTTCCACCTGATCGCGGCTCGGCATAGACCGGATCGCGCCTTTTTTGGTTGTTACGAGATATGCCGCGGTATTTGCGAAGCGCAGCATTTCCGTCAGATTCTGCGCACCGAGCCCTTCGATGCCGTGCTCTAAAACGTAGTTCAGAACGCACGCGCAGAACGTATCGCCGGCGCCGGTTGTTTCAATAGTGCCGCCGAGCTTGCACGCTGGCTCGAACACGCGCAGATCGCCATAATAGCTATAGCTGCCATCCGCGCCGGCAGTCACGTTAAAAACGCGAATATTCGGGAACTTTTCGCGCAGGATCGCCGCGCCTTCATCGAAATCGGTTTTACCCGTCATAAATTCCAGCTCGTTATCCGCAATCTTCAGAATATCGCAGCGCGCAAGGCCCCATTCGATCTGCCGCTTTGCCTCGTCCATATCGTCCCAGAGCGGCGGCCGCAAATTGGGATCGAATGAAATCAGCGCGCCTGCCGCTTTCGCAAGCGTATACGCTTTGCGCGTTGCGCTGCGGCACGGCTCGGCAGTGAGCGAAAGCGTACCGAAGTGGAAGATCCGGCAGTTGTTCAGCAGATCTTCATCCAGCTCGTTTTCCGAAAGCAGAACGTCCGCGCCGGGCTTGCGGTAGAAGCTGAAATCCCGATCGCCGCCGGGCAGCGTATGCACAACGGCAAGCGTTGTAGGGATCGCATCATCGCGGCGAAGCGCGCGCGTATCTACGCCGGCTTCGCGGACAGTCTTTTCCAGAAGATCGCCGAAGCTGTCGCGCCCGACTTTTCCGATAAACGCGCAGGATTTATCCAGCTTGCGCAGCATGGCAAGCACGTTTGCCGGCGCGCCGCCCGGATTCGCCTCAAAGAGCAGGTTTCCCTGCTCGCTGACGCCGTTTTGCGTAAAATCAATCAGCAGCTCGCCGAGCGCAACAACATCTGTTTTTGCCATGAGATCACCCTCAAATCTGCGTTTGGTCGCTTAAAAGATCGTTTACCAGTTTCTCGCGGCACTGGCGCACGTCCGTTTCGCGGATCTTCTGCCGCAGCGGAAGCACTGCGCGCGGAGAAACGGAAAGTTCATCGATACCGATGGAGAGGAACGTTTCCGTCAGCTCAAGGTCTGCGCCGAGCTCGCCGCAGATGCCAACCCAGATGCCGTTCTTATGGGCGTTATCGGCAACCATCTTCAGCAGGCGCAGCACCGAAGGGTGATGCGGATTGAAGAATCTGCCGAGGTCGTTATTCTGGCGGTCACAGGCGAGGGTATACTGCGTCAGATCGTTCGTGCCGCAGGAGAAGAAGTCCACTTCTTTCGCAAGACGGTCGCTCATTACGGCGGCTGCCGGCGTTTCGATCATGATGCCGAGCTGCACGTCCTCGGCAAAGGGGATGCCCTCGGCGGTCAGCTCTTTTTTGACCTGCTCGCACATTTTCTTTGCCTCTTTCACTTCCCAGACGGAGGTGACCATCGGGAACATGATGCAAAGGTGGCCGTAAGCCGAAGCGCGGTAGAGCGCGCGAAGCTGTGTGCGGAAGATCTCCGGGCGGTTCAGGCAGATGCGCAGCGCGCGGTTGCCCATTGCCGGGTTCTCCTCTTTCGGCAGATTGAAGTAATCAATCTGCTTATCCGCGCCGATATCGAGCGTGCGGATAACAACTTCCTTATCGCCCATATCGGACAGGACTTTCTTATACGCCTCAAACTGATAATCCTCAGTGGGATAATCATCGCATTCCAGATAGAGGAATTCGCTGCGGAACAGGCCTACGCCGCCGCCGTCGTTTTCCAGAACGGTATGCACGTCTTCGGGGTTGCCGATGTTGCAGTAAACGCGGACGGTCTGCCCATCCTTCGTAACGTTGGGTTTGCCCTTGAGCTGCTCCAAAAGCGCCTGGCGCTTAAGAAGCTGCTCGCGCTTTGCAAGCAGCGCCTGGCGCGTTGCGTCGTCGGGATCGACGACCACTTCGCCCGTTCCGCCGTCTACGATAACTTCTCTGCCCTCGTATTCCGGCTTCACCTGATCGCCTACGCCGATGATCGCCGGAATGCCCATCGTCCGCGCGAGGATCGCCGTATGGCTCGAGCCGGAGCCGTAAGACGTTACGAAGCCGAGGATCTTGCTCTTATCAAGCTGCACGGTTTCGCTGGGCGCGAGATCGTCCGCCGCCAGCACGACCGGCACCGGGGAATCAATGCCGCCCTGCACCGCGCCGAGCAGGATCGAAACGATACGCCCGGAAACGTCCTTCACGTCCGCGCTGCGCGCCTGCATATAGGCATCGTCCATCGCGGAGAACATGGCGGCGAACTGTTCACCCGTTTCGGAAACGACCGCTTCGGCGTTGATGCCTTCGCCTTTGATGCCGTTTTCGATCGCCTCTTCGTAATCGAGGTCTTCCGCCATCATCTGATGCGTTTCAAACAGCATTGCCGCCTCGTCGCCGGCTTCGGCTCTAGCCTTTTCGGCAAGCTCGCCGAGCTGCTCGATCGCCTTTGCCTGCGCCGCCTTGAAGCGCGCCCACTCCGCCTCTTTATCCGCAACTTCCGTGCGGCGGATCGTCAGATCCGCGCGGCGGTAGAAATAAAGCGGGCCGACGGCTACGCCGGTGGATACGCCTTTACCCTGAATTGTAATCATAGTATTTATCCTTTCCCGAAAAAAGATACGGCTGTCGCAAGGGGCAGCCGCATCTTTCTCATATCTTTACAGATTCGCTTTGAAGAACGCTTCCATCGCGGCGCAAACCGCGTCTTCATCGCCGCCTTCAACGGAAACGGTTACGGCGTCGCCCTGCTTGATGCCCATCTGCATAAGGCCCATGAGCTTCAGCGCATTGACCGACTTATCGCCCTTGGCGATCGTAATGGTGCTGCCGGCAAATTCCTTGACCGCTTTCACAAGCAGACCTGCCGGACGCGCGTGGATCCCGACGGGATCGGTGATCGTGTAAGAAAAAGATTTCATTTGTTGTTTATCCTCCTAATTACGCAAGACCGCAAGATACGTTTTCCATATCATCGGAATTCGTAAGCAGAACCGCAACGGTATCGCTGTAGCCGGCGGCTTTGATCTTCGCGCTGTCAAACGCGAGCAGCTTCTGCCCTGCCTTGACGGTTTCGCCGTCTGCAACGAAGGCGGTAAAGCCATCGCCCTGCATATTGACGGTGTTCACGCCGACGTGGATCAGCAGCTCCATGCCGTTGGCTTCGAGCGTGACGGCGTGCTTGCTGTCCATGACTGTGGAAACCACGCCGTCAAACGGCGCAACTACGATGCCTTCGGTCGGCTCGATGCCAACGCCGTCGCCGAGGATGCCGGCTGCGAACGTTTCATCGGGGATCGCGTCACGCGCGATGACCTTGCCCTGAACCGGCTGCAGAACGGTGCCGGCTGCGCAGCGGATCACGGAAGCGGTAGGCGCTTCGATGGCTTCTTCCGCCGGAGCTTCTTTCTTCGCCTTGGGCTGCTCGTCTTCTTTCCAAACGATCATCGTAAGCGCGAAGGCAACGCCCGCCGCAATCGCGAGCTCGATCAGATACATCGGGATATTGTTGATTGCCGGGATACCGGGGATGCCGGTAACACCGTAGGTCGTTGCGCCGAAGGCGACAACGTTGCCCGCCATGTCATAACCATGGACGAACGGAAGCTGCGCAAACAGCGCGCCGGCAGCGCCGCCGATCATGCCGCAGATAAACGGCTTCATGAAACGGAAGTTCACGCCGAAGATCGCCGGCTCCGTGATGCCCAGGGACGCGGAGAGCGAAGAGGGCAGCGCAACGGATTTCAGTTTCTGATTGCGGCACTTGACTGCAACGGCAAGGCAAGCGCCGAACTGCGCGAAGTTCGCGGCAGTTGCGATGGGCATCCAGGTGTTGACGCCGGTGGAGGCGAGCATACCGGCCTCGATGACGTTATACATATGGTGCAGACCCATAACAACGGTGAACGGGTAGATCGCGCCCATAACGGCAGCGCCTGCGCCGTAGCCGATGGTGATGAGCCACTTTGCGCCGTCGAGGACCCAGTTCTCAACGATGGAGAAGATCGGGCCGATGACCGTGAAGGTGACAAACGAGGTCACAACCACGGTAACGAGCGGCGTTACGAACAGGTCGATCATTTCCGGAACGGTCTTATGCAGCAGCTTTTCCAGTTTGGACATCAGCAAAACCGCCAATATGACCGGTATGACGTGACCTTGGTAGCCGACTTGCTGCACGTTAAAGAACCATAGGTGCCATGTGGGAATATCGGTCATACCGCCGACGGTCCAGGCGTTGATGAGCGCCGGATGCACCATCATCAGACCGATGACCGCGCCGAGGAAGATGTTTCCGCCGAAGACGCGCGCGGCGCTGATCGCAACCAGAACCGGCAGCAGCGCAAACGCGGTGTTTGCAACGAGATCGAGGAACGAGAACCAATCGGTTGCGCCGAACGCCGGCCAGAATTTCGGGATCGCTTCCACGATACCCATCATCAGGCCGGAAGCAACGATTGCCGGCAGAATGGGAACGAAAACGTCGCCAGGGGTTTTCAGGATCTTTTTCCACCAGGGCATTTTCGATGCCGCGGCGGCTTTGACTTCATCTTTCGTAGCGGCGGTCATGCCGGTTACAGCGAGGAACTCGTCGTAAACCTTATTTACCGTGCCGGTACCGATGATGAGCTGAAGCTGACCGTTGGAATTGAACAGGCCTTTTACGCCCTCAACTTCCTCCAGAGCTTCCACGTCGAGCTTGCTGTTGTCCGCAATTACAAGGCGGAGCCGGGTTGCGCAGTGCGCCGCGCTGATGATATTTTCTCTGCCGCCGAGGTGGGAGAAAATCTCTTCCGCGCATTTGCGATAGTCAAGAGCCATGTTGTTTATCCCCTTTCCTTAAACAGCGGCCGCCTTTGGCGACCGCTTATTTATAGTCATATTTTACATGATAAGGTGAAATATGTAAAGGGCTTTTTTGCGTTTTTCACAAAATTTAGATCAGTCCCAATTCGGCAAACGCGATCGCAAGACCGTCGTTTTCCACTGCCGGGCAGATGCGGTCGCTCACCGCTTTGAGGTCGGGACTGCCGTTTTCCATGCAGTAGCTGATCGCAACGGTTTTCGTCATCGCAAGATCGTTCATGCTGTCGCCGAAGCCGATCGTATCGGCAAGATCGAAGCCGAGCGCGTCGGCAACGCAGCGAACGCCCGTGCCCTTATCGAACTTGCGGTTGATCATCTCGCCGTTGAGGCAGGCGTGCGCCGCGATCGTCTGCATCACGAAATCAAATTCCGCGCCCATCGCGTCCATCGCCGGCTGCAGCTGCGCCCGGTCGTTGCACATGAAGACCATCTTATAGATCGGTCTGCCGTCATACTGCGCCATCGGGCGGATGTTCAGCTTTTCCGCAAGCGCCTTGCGCCAGCGGACGAGCTCGGAATTGTTATCGTCCGCGTTGGCGAGAAATTCCGATAGATTCTCATCGCCGAACGTTGCGTCCACCGCCTCGATCGTGCGGAAAACGCCGTTTTCCTGCAGCAGCTTCATCGCCAAATCGCGCTGCGCCGCCGTCATCGGGCAATCGTACAAAACGTGGTCGCCGGCAAATACGTAGCCGCCGGCGCACGCAACCGCGCCGTCAAACCCGTAGGCAAGCACGGGCGAGAGCATATCGGGGTTGCGCCCCGTGCAGAGGAAAACCTTGTGGCCGTTTTTCTGCGCCTTGCGCACCGCTTCCAGCGCGCTTTCCGGCGGCGTATTGCTGCCGGGAACGGTCAGCGTACCGTCGATATCGAGAAAAATCAGTTTTTTCATTTGTTTTCTCCTTCAAAATCACACAGCAGCCACGCAAATCCGCCGGACGGAATGCGCACCGCCGTTTTATCCTGCGGCTGACCCGTGATCAGATTCGTAAATTCGCCGAGTTCATCGAGGCAGACCGTCTGCTCCGATTCGGAGAAATTGAACAGCGCAGCGAGCTTTTCGCCCTTGTAATACCGCCCGATGCCAAGCACCTGATCGCTGCCCGTTTCCATGATCCAGACGTCCGCGCCGCCGGAAAACACGCGGTGGTCTTTTCGCAGCGTTTCAAGCCGCCGCAGCGCGGTGAAGAGCCGCCCTTCGGGCGTTTCGGGATCGGTGCGGTTTTCCGCCGCCGCCCAGTTCAGCTTACCCCGGTGCAGCCAGCGGCTGTCGTCCCACTTTTGCGGATCGTCGTGGTATGTATAGTCGTTTTCGCTTGCGATCTCATCGCCGCTGTAGAGGATCGGGATGCCGCTGAGCGTAAAGAGATACGCATGGAGCATCTCATCGAGCCGAAGCGCCCAATCGAGCTTCGCATCGTCACGCTCGTAGCGCGCCGCCTCCACGCCGCAGAGCGAAGCGGTCGTTCCGCAAAGGCGCGCATCTCCGAGGCGCGGATCATCGTTGTACGTTTCGCCGCGCGCCGGACTGCCTTCCCATTTGCCGGTAAGATAATCGTTGAGAAACCGCTTGTGGCTCACTTCGCCGATGCCGAACTGCGCAAGATAGCCGTAGTCCAGACCCCAGCCGATATCGTCGTGGCAGCGGAGATAGTTGAGGAACGTATATTCCTTCGGCAGCGCAAACACCTGCCGGAGCTGATGGCGCAGCAGGCGCACGTCCTTCGTTGCAACGGTATGCCATGTGCTTGCCATCGTCGTTACGTTATAGAGCATGTGGCACTGCGGCTTTTCAACCGTTCCGAAATACGGCGTGACCTTGCTCGGTTCCATAACTACCTCGCCCAGCAGCAATACGCCCGGGCAGACGATCTCGCACGAAAGGCGCAAAACACGCAGCAGCGTATGCACCTCCGGCAGATTGCGGCAGGTTGTTCCGAGCCGCTTCCAGATATACGGCACCGCATCGAGCCGGATCACGTCAACACCGCAGTTGCAGAGAAACAGCAGGTTTTCCGTCATCTCCTGCAAAACGGCGGGATTTGCGTAGTTCAGATCCCACTGGAAGGGGTAAAACATCGTCATAACGACTTTCCCGGCCTCGTCGCACCACGTGAAGTTGCCCGGCGCGGTCGTCGGGAAAACCTGCGGAACGGTCTGCTCATACTGGTTCGGAATATCCCAGTTGTCATAGAAGAAATACCGCGCCTGGTATTCGGGATCGCCCGCTTTCGCGCGCTTTGCCCATTCGTGATCCTCGCTCGTGTGGTTCATAACAAGATCCATGCAGAGCGCGATATTGCGGCTTCTGCAATCGGCAGCAAGCGCGGCGAGCTGCTCGATTGTGCCGAGCTTCGGCTGTACGCGGCGGAAATCCGAAACGGCATAGCCGCCGTCGCTGCGATCCTCCGGGCTTTCGAGCAACGGCATCAGATGCAGATAATTCACGCCGCATTCTTCGATATAATCCAGCTTTTTCCGAACGCCCTCCAAATCGCCGGCGAACGCGTCCACGTAAAGCTGCATGCCGACAAGATGGCTGTACCAATCCGGCTTCTTTGCCCGGGCGCGATCCTGCGCGCGCAGCGCTTGCGCACGCGTGCCGAACGCGCCGCGCAGCATCTGCACGAACGCGTCAAAGCATTCCTCACTGTGGTAAAGCTCCATATAATATTCGCGCAGCTCCGCTTCGCGCGGCGCATAGCGCTGCTGAAATCCGCGATAGTCCATAGCGTTCACCTTCCGTCTTTCTGTCAATTTTAAGATATCACAAGCCTTTCGTTTTGTAAATGTTATGCGCCTTCCAAAAAATTTTTCCGGCGACCCCATTATTTTGCTCCGCCGCATCGAATTATATAGCAGAAGGCAAGGGAACGCACCCGCGTCTTCTCCAAACTTCCCGAAAAAAATCAGAAAGGCGGTTTATACCATGAAGAAAAAAATTTGGAAGGTCACGGCAGCCACCGGGCTGTGCGTTGCGCTTGCAATCGGATGCGCCGCATTCGGCGCGGCGGAAGGCGGATGGCGTCAGCCGCCTGCAATGCAGGCCGCTTCCGGGGTGGGAGAAGCGATGCACCGTTGGATGAGCGGTCAGCAGCAAAGCTTTGGTTGTCCGCAGATGATGCCGGGTCGGCAAATGCCGCAAATGCAGAATCAGCCGAGCGGCGAACGTCCCGAAATGCCCGAAAACCAGCAGAGCGCTCAGATGATGCCGGGTCAGCAGATGCCGCAGATGCAGAATCAGCCGAGCGGCGAACGTCCCGAAATGCCCGAAAATCAGCAGAACGCTCAGATGATGCCGGGTCAGCAGATGCCGCAAATGCAGAATCAGCCGAGCGGCGAACGTCCCGAAATGCCCGAAAATCAGCAGAACGCTCAGATGATGCCGGGTAATCAGCAGATGCCGCAGATGCAGAATCAGCCGAGCGGCGAACGTCCCGAAATGCCCGAAAATCAGCAGAACGCTCAGGTGATGCCGGATAATCAGCAGATAATGGATCCGCAGAACCAAGCGATCCAGTCCTCGGCGGACAGCGCGTCGGAGATCGTTGAAGGCATCACTGAAAACAGCGCAATGTCGCTTGCGCCGGACTATGAAAACGCAACCGTTTACAATGTTTCCGAGTCCGCAAGCGTTAAGATCACCGAGCCCGGCACCTATATCGTAACCGGCACTGCTGCAGAGGGCAGCGTCACCGTGAAAAAAGGCACGACCGGCGTTGTACTGGTGCTGAAAGACCTGGATCTGACCAGCTCTTCCGGCGCGCCGCTTTCGGTCAATAAGGAATCGCAGGTGCAGCTTGTGATCTCCGGCAGCGTAAAGCTGACAGATAACGAAGATCCGGCGGACGAAACCTCCACCGACAGCGCGGTAGCCGATGCGTTTGACGGCGCGGCGATCAAAGCGAAGGCTAATTCCATCGTTTATATAGCCGGCGACGGCAAGCTGACGCTTGCAGGCAACGCGAAAAACGGCATCAAGGCCGGCGATGACAGCAGCCTTGTAATCAATGCGAATGTTGCAATCACCGCTGCGAACGATGGCATCAACGGCAACTACGACGTTGCGATCCTCGGCGGCACGGTTACCGTAAGCGCAGGCGACGACGGCATCCACGCCGACCACATTCTCACGATCGGCAAAGACGGCGCAGGTCCGAACCTGACCGTTTCCGAGAGCGTTGAAGCAATCGAGGGCACTGTTGTGAACATCGGCGGCGGCAAGATCGTTCTTTCCGCAACGGACGACGGCGTGAACGCGGCGAACGGCGACGGCGTTTACGAAGGCGTTCTGGACTATTCCGTCAACGTCCTCGGCGGCGATGTTACCATCACCGCAGGCAGCGACGGCTTCGATTCCAACGGCAATGTCAACCTCGTCAGCGGCAGCGCAACGATCCGCAGCGCCAGCGGCGGCGGTGACGCCGGTATCGACTATGACGGCGCGCTGTATATCTCCGATTCGTTTGTGCTGAACAATGCCTCCGGCGTTGCAGGCGCAGAGAATATGGGCGCGATGCCAGGCAACATGGGCGGTGCTCCCGGCGATATGGGCGCCATGCCCGGCAATATGGGCGGCATGAACTTCCGCCCGACGGGGCGTTAAGTCTGGAAACCATCATCGGCGCGGGCATTGCCCGCGCCGATGATACGAAAGCTGCCGCTTGCCGATTCCGCGAAATAATGCTATATTGAAAAAAACGAGGAAAAGGAGCGCAGCGATGAACGAACTGGAGCAAGCCGTGCTTGCGGCAAAAACGGATGAAGCGGTCTTCGGTGAGCTGGTTGACAGCAACCGCGCATGGATGCTGCGCACCGCGTCGGAGGTCACGCACCGCTATATAACCGACAGCGACGACGAATGGTCGGTTTCACTGCTGGCGTTTTCCGAGGCGGTACAGAGCTACGAAACGGAAAAAGGTTCTTTTCGCGCGTTTGCCGCGCTCGTGATTCGGCGTCGGCTGCTGGATCATCTCAGAGCCGAGAGCCGCCACAGCAGCGAAACGAGCGTAACGCCAATGGCGTTTGCCGACGGGTCCGATGAAGACGATCCTGCGCTGCAGCGGCAAATCCGCCAAAAGACGGCGGCTGATGCAGACGATACGGCAAGCCGGACACGCGAGGAGATCGCGCAGATGCAGGCGGTTTTGCAGCAGTACGGTTTTTCGTTTTTTGATCTTGCGCAGTCCTCGCCGAAATCGGAAAAGACGAAGCAAGGCTGCGGCAAAGCGATTCGCACGCTGATTGCAAGCGTGATCCTGATGGCGCAAATGCGCCTGAAGCGGCTGCTGCCGATTAAGCCGCTTGCCGAGCAAAGCGGCGTTGTCCGCAAAATTTTGGAGCGTCATCGCAAATATATAATCGCAGCAGCGGAGATTTTAGACGGCGATTTTCCGATTTTGGCGGAATATCTGGCGTTTATCCGGCAGGATACGGCAAAGGAGGCGGCACGATGAAAGCTGTTATATTAGAGCGTCGCGGCAAATATGCCGCCGTGCTTTGTGACGACGGCACGATTCAAAAAACAACCTTGCCCGGCGAAGTCGGCGAAACGGTGGAGCTGGATCCGAAAGTGCTCACACTTCCCCAAAAGCGGACGAAGCGAATTATCCGCAGTGCGGTTGCCGCGGCGATTGCGCTGGCAATCACAAGCGGCACGCTCGGCTATATGGGCGCGTCCGCAAGCGCCTATGTTTCGCTGGATGTTGCCGATTCCGCCGTGGAGCTGACGATCAACCATTTCGGCAGAGTGATTGCCGTGGAGGCCGTCAGCGATGACGCGGCGCAGCTTGCCGAGAAGCTTGCCCCCGAGCTGAAAAACATGAACGCAGCCGATGCGCTGGATCATACAGTTGCGCAGCTGCAAAGCGGCGGCTATCTGGAAAACGAGGACGATACCGTAATCGTTGGCGTTGTATCGGGCAGCAAGCAGCAAACGGAAGAGCTGACCGGCGCGGTTGAGCGTTCCATCGGCAGCGGGCATCCGATCTTTATCGCGGAAGCCAGCCGCGCCGAGCGCGACGAGGCACGCAAGCAGCACGTGAGCATCGGCAAATTCGGCTATGTGCGCGATCATGGGCAGCCGCCGGAATTTGCGCCTGCACCGCCGGAAGTGACGATGCCCGAAGATGCGCCGCAAGCCGCGCCCGAAACGCCATCCGAGCCGGCGCAAACCACCGCTCCGAACGTTCCCATGGAGACGCAATCGCCTCCGGCAGAGCCGCAGGCGGAAACGAATGATCCGCCGGAAAACGCGCCGGAGCAGCCCGATTCGGAGCAAGCTCCGCCGGATCTTCCGCAGGGCGGCGAAGCGCCCGAACCGCCGCAGGGCGGTGAGTCATATGAGCCGCCGCAGGGCGGTGAGGCTCCACAGCCTCCGGACGGGCAGACGCCGCCGATGATGAACCCGCAGTAAAGAATACCGATCTGCCGCAAAGCAGATCGGTATTTTTCTGTTTTTCAGATTTCCGTTTCCATCGTTCCGCCGAGGAACTTCGGCAGCGGTTTGCCCTCTTTTTTCCACTGCGCGTATTCCGCGGTGGCGGCGAACATCACGTCGCCGGAGGAGTTGAGCGCGGTTTCCACCGAATCCTGCACAACACCGACAATGAAGCCGACCGCAACAACCTGCATGGCAACGTCGGCGCTTACGCCGAACAGCGCGCATGCCATCGGGATCAGCAGCAGCGAACCGCCGGCAACGCCCGATGCGCCGCATGCGGCAAGCGTGGAAACGAACGCAAGCAGCAGCGCCGTTGCAAACGAAACCTGAACGCCCACCGTATTTGCCGCAGCGAGCGACATAACGGCAATCGTGATCGCCGCGCCGTCCATGTTGATCGTTGCGCCGAGAGGGATCGAAACGGCGTACATATCGGGGTCAAGCCCGAGCTTCTCGCAAAGCTCCATATTCACCGGGATATTCGCGGCAGACGAGCGCGTGAAAAACGCGGTGATGCCTGAATTTTTCAGGCAGCGCCAAACGAGCGGATAGGGATTGCGGCGCAGCACGATTGCAGCCAGCAGCGGATCTACGATCAGCGCAACCGCCGCCATACAGCCAACGAGCAGCGCAAGCAGCCTGCCGTAGTCAGTAAAAATGGAAAGGCCGTTCGTTGCAACGTTCGTATAAACGAGACCGAGAATGCCGAACGGCGCAAGCTCGATGATTGCGCGCACGATGCGCGAGATCACGTCCGAAAAATCCTTCAGAACCTTCTTCGTGCCGTCGCCTGCGAGCTTCTTCGCCGCAAGCCCGATTGCGGCAGCCCAGAACAGAATGCCGATATAGTTGCCCTCGGCAATCGCCTTGACGGGGTTCGTTACCATGTTCTGCAGCAGGTTCGAAAGCACCTCGCCAACGCCGGTCGGCGCGGAAGCCGCGCCCTCGGCGGCTTCGGTGAGGACGAGCGTCTGCGGAAACAAAAAGCTTCCCACAACGCCCACGATCGAGGCAAGCAGCGTGCTGATCATATACAGCGCCAGCACCAGGCCAAAGCGTCGGTCAAGCTTGGAATTGCCCTGCGCAAGCGCAGAGATCACCAAAACGAAAACCAGTACCGGCGCAATCGCCTTCAGCGCGCCGACAAACAGCGTGCCGAGCAGCGGAACAACGCTCAGGTTTTTCACGAGCAGGCCAAGCACCGCGCCGATCACAAGTCCGCAGAGGATGCGAACAATCAGGCTGACGCTTTTGTACTTCTCAACAATTTTCATACATACGCCTCTTTTCTTTAAATATTGGCAGAAACAGTATAACATACACCGCCAAATAATGGAAGCCGTTAAATCCGCGCCTTCAAGCGATCAAAAAACCGCTCATGCGAGCGGTTTTTCGATCATCGTTGCCTGATTGTAGATTGTGCTTCCGTCAAACAAAAACAGCCCAAGCTGCTGAACCGGCTCCCCGCCCGCGAGCAGATGCTTTTTATACGCCAGCCGCAGCGAGGTATCCTCCGGCAAGGCTTCATACGGCGTTTCGTTGGGCACCATAAAAATGCGCCAGAGGTCGCCGCAAGGCGCAAAAACCGGCGTCTGTAATATATAAAAATCGTCCATAAAGCGCAAAATGTTGCTTTTTTCGGGCAGGAACTCCCTCTGTTTTTCGTATAGCAGCCAGCTTTTGCAGGAAAACAGCAAAAAACCGTCCTTGCGCTCGGCAGCATAAAAAGCATACGCCTGCCTGTATGCGTCCATCCGCAGCGCATCCGTGATCGGCTCTCCCGTTGAGGGAACGTGCATCTGAATCACCGGCGCGCCCTCCGTAATTTCCACAACTCTGCCGTTTGGCAAACCGTCAAAAACAACCTTTTCCACGCCGGGCATCGTCAGCGCCGCCTTTTGAAATTGCATTCTGCCCAGCGCAAAGCGGCTTGGCACAAACCAGCGCAAAAACCACAAGGGCGCAAATGTTCCCCAAACGCCGTGGAGCTGATAGCATTCCAAGAGCTTGCAGCGTGCGTCGCGGCAGGCGTTTTCGTAAAGCGCGTGCGAAAGCCCCAGCTTTTCATACACTGCCTCCAGCCGCACAAAAGCCGAGAGTACCACAACCATATCCGAGCTGCAGCCGCACTGCCCCGATTTTTCACGAAGCGCCGATAAAAGCGCCTGCGCCGTCGGTCTGTCCGCCTCGCCGCTCAAATAGTAGGAAAGCGCGGACGCAAACTCCGCCTCGGCATTTTTATGCAGCGCCGTTTCGCACGCGCAAAGCGTCTGCACGCACTCCTGCGGCATTGAGAGCATTTGCAGCAATTCCGCAACCGTTTTCACGCGATCACCTCCTGCCGCGTCCATTGTATCACATCCGGCCCGTTTTGCCAGCCTTTTTCGCCTGAAAAAACGGATCAATGTCCGGCACGCCGCCAAGAGCCGCCTTTCGAATCCACCTTCCGTTTTGCGCCTGCTCGGGAACATCTCGTTATTGGCAGAGGTGGATTCGCTTTTCTGCGGAAAAGCCACGGGCCGGCAAACATGCCACCGGCATGTTTGCTTGGACGGCCCTTTCGAATCCACCTTCTTTACACCCATCACGCAAAAACGCACCATCCAAAAGGATGGTGCGTTTTGGGGAAAAGTAGTCAGGTTTGATAGAATCCTCCGAGGGGGTGCAAGATCTGACCACAGGGGCATGTTGTGCAATCGGGGGGTGCATTGATACATAGCATAGGCAAATGAGAATGAACCATCATTTGTGTAATTAGTCTATCTCGTCCCAAAACGGTGCTCTTCCGCAGCGGGGATTTCTCTTCTTCCCCATTCTTGGAAAATGCGCATATACATAGATCTCTCAGAAAGATATTTTATCGTATCATCCATTCCTGTTAGTTTTACCGTTTGACAGAATGTGATGATACCTAAATCTAGTACCAACTTCGCTAAAAACTCATCTAAAAAAGATGAACTTGCAGATTTGACATTTGAAAAGTCAAGCACAATTCTATTATTTGTTCGTTTAATTGTATTAATCACATCGTTTCTAAGAAGCTTTCCTGCTTCGCGTGTAGCGGTGCCTTCGCAATTAGAAAACACATCGTATAATAATGCATCATCTTCTTGGAGCATGTCATCTATTCTTATATCGAAACCATCAAAGCCTCCAATAGTCGAAAACGCCGTATTAATGTCTACCTTTTTGTTAAGGTCTAATTGGAAATCAACGATCGTGCATTGATTGTCTTTATTCAAATATGGTATGTCATCATATTTCTTGAGCTCTTTTCCTGCGCTCAACATCAGTGATGCGGGGCCAGATGTTAAACTCAAACGCCCTCCATTTTCAGTTATAATCTGATATAGTCCAAATAACCCATTTCCTTGCCCGGCTCCATCACCAACTCCCTCTTGAATAGAAAGAGATAGCGCGTCAATGGCTCTTGAAGGTCGGTGTTTACTCTTTCTTAGAGAATTGTATATCCCGATGCCTGTATCTGCAACGCAAATGGCAATATGCTTTGTTGATGGATGAAATTGAGCTAAAACATAACCATATTCTTCTTTACTATGCACAAGAACATTGTCCATAACTTCATTAATACACCAAATGAGGCTGGGAAAGATCCCCTCCTCGCAAACTACTTGATGGCTAATATTATCAACGCACTTTTGAGTAAATGCTGCAACTTGTGAGGGACTATCATATTTTATAATTCTGTCAAAAGGACTATCTAAGTCGGCAATCTCTTTTGAATCAAGAATATAAGGGGAGGCGAACCCACAGTTGTTTAGGTAGCTGTTGGGGTCAAAGTCATAAGTGAATACGATACCTTTTTTCTTATAGAATTCAATTAGAGAGGAAATTGGCAAGCAAGCGTTAGGATATACGGTAATCATTGGATCAGCAGAAACTAGAGTGAACTCCGAGTATCCACGCTCGATTCCCATGTACATTTCTCTTAAAAAGGCACTCACGACATATGGATAGTTCATTTGATAAAACACTATCTCGTTATTATAGCGCTTGATCGCTTTCCTGTTGTTCATTTAAACCTCCTACAATCTTCCACAATCGTAACATAAACAACGCCTAATTTCAAGTTTACTTTGAGTGCTAAATAACACAATTAAAGAAGGCGTATTCCCAATCCTGCTAACCTATCTTGCAATTAACATTGTTCACCGTGCTATTTAAACGCTCGTCGGAAGCCATGCTGTGTCGCTTCGATAACGGTGAGCGGGTTGCTAATCATGCTTTTTTCGGTTTTCCTTTGAGCAAGCAGGGCAATGCGCTCCGTAAAATCTATTTTTAATTACAGCTTGCCAACTATGCTTACATTTTGAACAAGTCCACCAAACCTTCTTATGCGAAAATGGAGAAATTGAAGATGGGACCAATCCAGCATTTTTTTCATAATCCCATTCCACTGCGAGTTCAGGGACTTTCGAGAGTAAATCATTAATTCCAGACACTATAAGCTTTCCGCTGCAAACTGGACATCCAGAATGACCATATGTTCGACTTGATATAGTGCTTTGCCACTCGTGGCCACATTCACCCAACCACCACACTCTTTTTTGGCTCCCGAATGACACTTGTGATGGCATCAGCGTTCCATTTTTTGCTGGATGCCATTGTTTGGCTATGCTGGGATATCGAACTTCTAAGCTGTTTTCTTTCTCTAGCTGGATATACTGTTCAAAAATGAGAAACTGGTCACGGTTTAAATTAACATCAATTAGATCGCTCAATCCCATTAGTTGCCCAACCGCGTTAATCGCCCACGGCAATTCTGAGTATTTTGCATCGTGTTTATATGTTACAACATCATTATCAACTAAATTTAATTGACCTTCGATTACTCGAATGACCCGGATTCCCCTTTCGACAAAAAACCGAGTTTTCTTCAAGTCCTTGTCTTTTGAATCATCCGAATGATGATAATATTTCCCATCATATTCGATTCCAACATTTTTTGACGGGATAAATATATCAAGCTCTTTACCCTCAATCTTACAGCGACTTTTTGCATCAAAGATTTTTGAAAAATAGTAGAATATTGCTTGTTCTGGAAAAGAGGATTTACGTTCAATGTCACAATACGGACATCCAGCTCCATTAGTCCTACTTGAAATGACGGCTTCCCACTCATGGCCTTTCTTACATCGCCACCAAGCTTTTTTGTTGCTGTATGGAAGAACGTCTGTTGGCAATAGAGTCCCGTTCTTTTCAAAATTCCATTCTAACGAAAGGGCTGGGTATTGTACAGCCAAAGAAGCTTTCGAGGCAAGTGCATTTTGGTTAATCTTTGAATGGGCCTTCTTTGTAGCACAAGCTGGACAGCCAACGCCAGAATTCCGGTGATGAATATCTGCTTTCCATCTGTTGCCGCATTCGGGACAAATCCACCATACTTTTTTATGTGTGTTTGGAGAAACTGTAGTGGGAGAGATGTTATTTCTTTCGTAGTCCCACTGTGCTGCTAGCACAGGATTAATTGTCAGTAGATCATTAATTCTAGGTTGAATTACATATCCACTACATATGGGGCAACCATTGTTGCCTTTTGTCCTGCACGATATTGCAACCTGCCATTCATGACCTTTTTTACAACGCCACCATACTTTTCTGTTTGACATCGGAAACACATCGCCCGGAGTTAACGGCCCGTTTTTATTAGGGTGCCATTCTTCTGACAGCCTCGGAAACCTTGTTGCTAAATCATTGAATCCAGTAAGCAGTTGGTGATTACTGCATATCGGGCAATTCTGACCATCTGTCCGATGGCTAATGGTAGCTTGCCATTCATGACCACATTTCCCGAGCCACCAAACCTTACGTCCAGATTTTGGAGTAACGTCTTTCGGGGATAAATCTCCATTTTTACTTGGATGCCATTCTTTTGCGACTTCGGGATATTCAGATTCTAAGGTCTTCTTTTCCATATGTTCAGCCATAATTGCTTCTCCAAGAATTGAAGTATAGATGGTTTCTGGACGCAGAATTAATATTCGCACACTGATTATATCATAAAATCAGATGCCACGAAACCATTTGACAAAAATGTAAGCGTTTTCTGAGGGAATCGCTCACTTTGTCCGACAATCGTTCACCTTGTCTGGCGGCTTGTTCGCTTTGAAATGCAATTTTTTCTTGCGGAAAAGCATAGAAGCACCCAGCTCTGCTCTTTCGTATGGAGTGGCAGACTCCAACACGCCAAAACTGGGCGCGCCAAAACACCGGGACATAGCGGTCAAATCCGCCCAAAATTGACGTTTAAAATGATTAAAGGACGGCAGTTTCTATCAAACCTGTCGTCCTTTAATGGTGGGGAAAGGTGGATTCGCTTTTCTGCGGAAAAGCCACGGCGGTTGCGGCGTGCCACCGGCACGCCGCCAAGAGCCGCCTTTCGAATCCACCTTCTTTACACCCATACCAACACAGAAGCACCGCTATTCGCGGTGCTTCTTTGTTGGTGGGGGAAGGTGGATTCGAACCACCGAAGTCACTGACAACAGATTTACAGTCTGCCCCCTTTGGCCACTCGGGAATTCCCCCATCTTCAGTTCGCTGATGCGCCGACGATGGAGCTGGTAGACGGACTCGAACCCCCGACCTGCTGATTACAAATCAGCTGCTCTACCAACTGAGCTATACCAGCGTCTCAGCGCAACGTTGATTATACGAGAAAAAAAACCGTTTGTCAACCGCTTTTTTCCCTCTTTTCATTTCCGCAAAAATCCTCTATAATATACTTGGCAAATTTTGAGAGGGAGGCGGCGGAATGATCCCCGAGGCATTTTCCGAAAAGTTTCGCCGTCTGCTCGGCGCGGAGTACGCGGACTTTGCCGCGTCGTTTTCGCAGCCGCGCAGCGTGGGGCTGCGCGTCAATCCGAAAAAGCGCGCCGATTTATCCAAGTTTCATCTCGCGCCCGTACCATGGGCGGAAACGGGCTTTTACTATGATCCCGATACGCGGCCGGGCCTGTCTGCTTATCACGACGCCGGGGCATACTATCTGCAGGAGCCGAGCGCGATGGCGCCGGCGGAGCTGCTGGACGCGAAGCCCGGTCAGCGCGTTTTGGATCTATGCGCCGCGCCGGGCGGAAAGACGACGCAGATCGCAGCGAAGCTTGCAGGCAGCGGCATTCTGATCGCAAACGAAATCCATCCGCAGCGCGCGAAAATCCTATCGCGCAACGTGGAGCGCATGGGCATCGCAAACGCAATCGTGCTGAACGAAGCGCCGGCGAAGCTTGCCGGGCGCTTTCCCGAATGGTTCGACCGCATTTTGGTAGACGCGCCCTGCTCCGGCGAGGGAATGTTCCTGAAAGAGCCGGCGGCGGCGGAAGATTGGAGCGACGATACCGTTTCCATGTGCGCTGAGCGGCAATATGAAATCCTCTGCCACGCGGCGGCGATGCTTGCTGGCGGAGGGCGGCTCGTTTATTCCACCTGCACGTTTTCCCCGGAGGAAAACGAGGGCGTGATCTCCCGTTTTCTGAAATCGCACCCGGATTTTTTCCTGCCCGAGCGGCTGCCGCTGTTTGCGCCGGGCAGGCCGGAATGGGTAGAAGCACCCGCTCCGGGATTGGAGCGCACCTATCGCCTTTGGCCGCATAAGCTGCGCGGCGCGGGGCATTTTGCCGCCGTACTTGAAAAACGCGGCGGAGCAAGGAGCGCGCTTCCCTTTTCGCGCGAAGCATCGCTGCCGAAGGAACTGACCGCCTTGCTCGCCGAGCTTGGCGCAGACCTGCCGGATGGAATCCCGCTTTCCTTTGGCGAAAACTGGTATCTCGCGCCAACGGAAACGCCGGAGCTTTCCGGGCTGAAGGTGCTGCGTGCAGGGCTTGCGCTCGGGCAGGCGCGCAAGGGCTACGCCCTGCCGGACCACGCGCTTGCGCTTTGGCTGCAAACGGCTTCGCGGACGGCGGATTTTCCGGCAGACAGCGCGGAGATCGCATCATACCTGCGCGGCGAGGCGATTGCCGGAGGGCAAAGCGGCTGGACGCTGATCACCGCCGACGGACTTTCGCTCGGCTGGGCGAAGGGCTCCGGCGGCATACTGAAAAATCATTTCCCGAAAGGACTACGCCGAAAGGAGTAACAAGCATGGGAAAAACCGTACTGATTATCGAAGACGAAGAAGCGATTGTTGAAATTCTGAAATTCAATCTGCAGCACGAGGGCTACGACACGCTCGAAGCGCTCGACGGCGAAACGGGACTGCATCTGGCGCAGGAAAAAGACCCCGATCTGATCTTGCTGGACGTGATGCTGCCGAAGATGAACGGCTTTGACGTTTGCCGAACGCTGCGCCAGCAGGGCAGGACCGTTCCGATCCTGATGCTGACCGCGCGCGAGGAGGAAGCCGATAAGGTCATGGGCCTTGAAACCGGCGCGGACGACTATATTACAAAGCCGTTTTCCATGCGCGAGCTGTTGGCGCGCGTTCGGGCGAACATTCGCCGCCGCGCGCTCGATACCGCGCCGGGCGTCGTCCGCACGGCAGGCAAGCTTGCGCTGGACGAAACCGGCTACAGCGTTTCCAAGGACGGAACGCCCATCGCGCTGACGCAGAAGGAATTTGAGCTGCTGCGCTTTTTGATGCGCTCGCCGGGCACGGTTTACTCCAGAGAATCGCTGATGGAAAAGGTCTGGAACTACGATTACTTCGGCGATACGCGAACAGTTGACGTTATGGTGCGCCGTCTGCGCGAAAAGATCGAGGACGATCCCGGCAATCCCGAGTACATTATGACACGCCGCGGCGTGGGCTATTACTTTGGCGACGGAACGTAACCGCCGCGTAAGCCGGAGGAAAGGAGGCTGAGCCATGGGGCGCGTAAACTCGCTCAGAACGAAGCTCGTCATCATTATGGTGCTGCTGATTTTGGCGCTGATGGCGGTTGTCGGCGCGTTTTTGATCAGCGGCGTGAGCCGATTCTATATCGACCGCTTCTATGACAGCATGGAGCAGACCTTCTCGCAGGATTTCCAGCGAAATCTCCGCGCGGTTGCCGAGGAATCGGACGATCCGCCGGCACAGCTGAAGGAAATGCTGATGGCGCAGAGCGATCTTGGCATCGATATTGCGACGCGCAACGTTTATATTCTCGATGAAAACGGCAAGGTGCTTGCAAGCTCCTCCGATGAAACCGAGGTTGCAACCACCAACAACCTGCTTTCCGCGATGAACGGCGAGGTTGGCGAAGGCAGCTCCGTTTCCGCGCGGTATATGGATCTTGCCGTGCCGGTGGAAACGGCGAAGGGTACTTACATCGTATACATTCTCGATAACCGCGCAACGGTGGACGATCTGACGGGCGAAGTGCTTACGATCGTGCTGCGGTCGCTTGCGCTGGGCGTTGCGATCTGCATCGTTCTGGCGTTCCTGCTCAGCCGCATTCTGATTACGCCCATCCGCGCGCTGACAATCGGCACGCGGCAGGTCGCAGCCGGCGACTTTTCGCAAAAATTAGAGGTTTCCAGCCACGATGAGATCGGCACGCTGACGCGCAACTTCAACGATATGGCGCGCGTGCTGCAAAGCACGCTGACGGAGGTTGAAAACGAGCGGACGAAGCTCTCCACGCTGTTTTTAACGATGACCGACGGCGTGACCGCGTTCAGCCCGGCAGGGCGCATGATCCACTATAACCCGGCTGCGACGCAGATGCTTTCGCGCAATCTCGATCCGGCAGTCACGTTCGGCGAGCTGTTCGGCGAAGAGGCGAATTTTGCGGACATCATGGCGCTGAAGCGCCCGGACTTCTTCGAATGCGAAAAGCACGTAGGCGACCGGGAGCTGGAGCTGTTTATGGCGCCGTTTGCAACCGAGCAGGCGCACGGCGGCGTGCTCGTCGTCATTCACGACGTAACCGAGCAGCGCAGAAACGACCAGACGCGGCGCGAATTCGTTGCGAACGTCAGCCATGAGCTGCGCACACCACTGACGAACGTGAAATCCTACGCGGAAACGATCATCTCCTCCGGCAGCGATCTGCCCGAAGAGATGCGCAATAAATTCCTCGGCGTGATCGTGAACGAAGCCGACCGCATGACGCGCATCGTGCAGGACCTTTTAACGCTGAGCAAATTCGACTACGGCAAGATGGAAATGACGTTCACGCGCTTTTCGCTCAAAGAAGCCGTGCAGCACGTTTGCGAGGCGGAACGCATCGACGCGGAGAATCACCGCCACACGCTCACGCTTGCGCTGGACGAGGGCGACGAGCTGCCCGTATCCGGCGACCAGGAGCGGATCGAGCAGGTGGTTATGAACGTGGTTTCCAACGCAATCAAATATACGCCGGACGGCGGCAAAATCCGCGTGAGCGCAGGGCGGGACGGCAAAAACCTGTTCGTCCTCGTTTCGGACAACGGCATCGGCATCCCCGAAAAGGATCTGCCCCACCTTTACGAGCGGTTCTACCGCGTGGACAAGGCGCGTTCGCGCCAGTCCGGCGGCACGGGCCTCGGCCTTTCCATCGCGCAGGAAATTCTGAATCTGCATAACGGCAGCATCCGCATCGAATCGGTCTTCGGCGAAGGCACGGACGTGCGGCTGTCGCTTCCGGCAGCGGAGTAAATTATGAGACAAACGGCAGAAAAACAAATACCGATCCTGCAAGCCGATCCGGCAGCCGGGCTATCAAACGCCCAGGCAGCGGAGCGGCTTGCTGCCGGTTACGGCAATACGCCGCCGAAATCTCCGGGCAAAACGGCGGCGCAGATCGTTGCGGAAAACGTTTTTACGTTCTTCAACGGGCTGTTTTTCCTGTTCGCCGCGCTGCTGATCGCCGCCGGCGCATGGAACAACCTGCTCTTTCTCGGCGTTGTGCTGTTCAATACAACAATCGGCATCGTGCAGGAGCTGCGCAGCAAGAAAACGCTTGACCGCCTCTCGCTGCTGGACATGCCGGAATGTACGGTCATCCGCGGCGGCGATCAGCTCCGGCTTCCGACAAACGCGCTTGTGCGCGATGACATCGTGCGCTTTAGCGCGGGCGATCAGATCTGCGCGGACGCGCAGGTGGTGCTTGGAAGCTGCACGGTGAATGAATCGCTCGTAACGGGCGAAGCGGACGAGCTTCCGAAAAACCCGGGCGATCCGCTGCTCTCCGGCAGCTTCGTCACCTCCGGAACCGTTACGGCGCGGCTCACCGCCGTAGGCGCGCAGTCGCACGCATCGAAGCTGACCGTTGCCGCAAGGAAACATACAAGGCGCAAGCAGCCGGAAATGATGCGCGATCTGCAGCGGCTGCTGCACTGGGTGGGCATTTTGATCGTTCCGTTCGGAACGCTCCTTGCCGTGAAGGAGTGCGTTTGGCTCGGGCGCGGCTTTGAAAGCGGCATCGTTTCGGCAGTCGGCGCGCTGATCGGGCTGATCCCGGAGGGGCTTTATTTATTAACGAGCATCGCGCTGAGCGGCGCGGTGATCCGCCTTGCGGAAAAGAAGGTTTTAACGCGCGAGCTGAGCTGCGTGGAAACGCTTTCGCGCGTAGACGTGCTTTGCGTAGACAAAACGGGCACGATCACAACGGGCGACCTCTCCGTTTGCGACGTGGAAATTTTACAGGATGGTTTTGAGATCGGAACGGTCGTTTCCGACCTGCTCGCCGCAACGGGCGACGAAAACGCAACCGCCTGCGCGCTGCGCGATTATTTCGGCGCAAAAGGCAGCCGGCAGACCGTGCGCGCGCTGCCGTTTTCCTCCGCGCGCAAATTCAGCGGCGCGGAATTCTCAGATGGCGAAACGTGGCTGCTCGGCGCGCCGGACGTGCTTTTGCATTCGTTCGGCAGCGATCGGCGGCGCACGATCCTGCTTGCAAAAGGCAATTTGGATGGCACGAACGTTGCGCCGATGGCGCTGATCCGCTTGGAAGATACCGTCCGCCCGTCCGCAAAAGCGACGTTTGCCGAGTTCCGCTCGCGCGGCGTTGCGATCAAGGTCATCTCCGGCGACAGTCCGCTTACGGCGTCCGCCGCGGCAATCGCCGCCGGGATTGAGGGCGCGGAAAACGCAGTGGACGCGCGGACGCTCTCGGAAGACGAATTGCCCACCGCCGTTGAACGCTATACGGTTTTCGGGCGCGTAACCCCGGTGCGCAAGCAGCAGCTCATCCGCGCGCTCAAGCAGCGCGGCCACACCGTTGCCATGACGGGCGACGGCGTAAACGACGTGCTCGCGCTGAAGGAGGCGGACTGCGCCGTTGCGATGGCATCGGGCAGCGATGCGGCAAGCCGCGTCAGCGATCTTGTGCTGCTGGAAAGCGACTTTTCCGTGATGCCGCTCGTTGCGGCGGAGGGACGACGCGTTGTGGGCAATCTCTGCCGAAGCGCATCGCTGTTCCTTGTGAAAAACCTTTTCTCGTTCGCGTTCTCGCTGCTGACGCTGCTCGTGCTTGTGCCGTATCCGTTTACGGCGGTGCGCATGACGTTCGTCAGCTCGCTTACGATCGGCATCCCCGGCTTTTTCCTTGCGTTAGAGCCGGATGAGCAGCGCATCACCGGGCGGTTTTTGCACGTTGCCGCGCTGCGCGCGCTGCCCTCGGCGCTTGCCGATCTGATACTCTGCCTCGCGGCGGTGGCGATTGCTCCCGCGCTGCAACTCACGCAAAACGAGATCGGAACGGTTTGCACGATTGCCGCAGCAATCGTGGGCATTTTAACGGTTGTGCGTGTATCGCTGCCGCTGACACCGCTGCGCCGCATTCTGATCGCAGGGCTCTGCCTTGCGCTTGTGCTGGGCACAGCACTGCTTGGAAAATGGTTCATGCTCACGCCGCTGCCCGGTTCGGGCTGGGCGCTCACGGCAGCGCTTTCCGCGCTCGCCGCGCCGCTACTGATTGGATTTTCCAAAATTCTGCCGAAGCCATAAAAAAAGACCATGCTTGCAGCATGGTCTTTTTCTGCTTTTTATGAGAACCAGAGGATGATGAGCTGCGAGATCAGCACCACCGAAATCAGCGCGATGGGATACGTTGCGGCATAAGCGTTTGCAACGTCGTCCGTTCCGGCAACGTTGATCAGCGTGCCGAGCGCAGGGGTGGAGGTCATGCCGCCGGTAATCGAGCCGAGGTTATTGAGCAGACTCAGCTTCATCACGCGCTTTGCGAGGATGAAGCCGACGATCATCGGGATGATCGTCATGACGATGCCGTAAACGAAGTAGAGCGCATCGAAATACCGGACGAACGCTTCGCCGCCGGCAACGCCTGCGCCGATCAGAAACAGCATCAGACCGAGCTCGCGGAAGACCTTCAGCGTGGAATCCTTCGGCGTGAAGGAGACCTTGCCGATTCTGCCGAAGTGACCGAACACAAGACCCATCAGCAAGCAGCCGCCGGTTGTTGTGAGCGAGAAGTTGCCGATTTTGATATTGCCGATCAGAAGGCCCAGCAGCGCGGCAAGCGCGAACGGCATAAAGCCGAAGGGATCAAATTCCATCAGCCCCTCGGGCAGCTTGCGCGGCTCGGTTGCGCCGACGCGCATCAGCTTGCGCTCTTCCGCCATATCCGCCTTGAGGAGCTTCGGCATCAGCTGCACGAACAGAACGACGCCCACAACGCCGAACAGGTAAGCGATGCCGTGACCCACGGAAACGATGCTTTCCAG
Source organism: Oscillospiraceae bacterium (assembly GCA_017445385.1). Classification (GTDB taxonomy): domain Bacteria; phylum Bacillota; class Clostridia; order Oscillospirales; family Oscillospiraceae; genus RGIG3566. The sequence continues at coordinate 55,409 of JAFSUG010000011.1, read as the reverse complement.
CTCCTCGGCAACGGTTGCCTTCGCGGCGGAGAACGCCGGGGTGGATGTCAGGCTGCCGGAGAGCAGACCGACCAGCATGGCGGTGAGCTCCTGGTTGTTGAGGTCCGAGAAATTGCGGCCGATGAAGATGCAGGCAACGCACGTTAAGCCGCCGGCAAGAATGATCACAAGACCGAGCAGGATATAAGACGTAAAGTTCTTTTTGAAATTGCTCACGAAGCTGGGTCCCGCGATGAAGCCGACCGCCGTAACGAACAGGATCAGACCGACGTTTTCAACGATCTTCAGCGCGGAGGTGACGTAGGACGCTTCGCCTGCAACGAGCTGATCCTTCAGCGAAACGTAGAAGAAGCAGCCGTAGAGCAGCGCAACGATGAATACGCCCGCCGTGCCGAGGCTGACGCCGCCGACCTTGATTCTGCCGAGACCGTAGCCGACGGCGGAGATCAAGAAGATCGTATGCATTAAAAACGGAATGCCCGTGATGGAGAGCACTGCTGAAACTTGCATTTTTTGCCTTCTTTCTATTTGATCTGCGTTCCTACGGGAATCGCATCGTCCACAAAAATCACCTTGCAGCCGCAGGCATTGTTCGTGCCGGCGAGCAGCATACCCTGGCTCGTTACGCCCGTGATGCGCGTGGGCTTGAGGTTTGCAACAACGATAATCTTTTTGCCGATCAGCTCCTCAGGCGTATAATCGTGCTTGATCGAGGAGACGATCACTCTGCCCTCCAAGCCATCGTCCAGCGTGAGCTTGAGGCAGTTTGCGCTCTTGCGGATCTCCGCGCATTTTACGATCTTGCAGACGCGCAGATCCAGCTTATCAAAGAAATCAATATCAATCTCGTCCTTCACCGGCTGCACCGGATCGGGATCGCCGTAGACCTTTTCGGGCTTGACTTCCGTTTCTTCCGGCTCGGGCTGCTTTGCCTCTTCCTCCGTCATCGGATAGGAGAAGTCCAGAAGACCCAGATAACGGTCGCGCTCGATTGCATACAGGAACAGATACAGGCGCGGTCCTTTCTCTCTGCCGAGCAGCAGGCGATACACGTTGCGGAAGAACGCGGACTGCTTCTCTTTCAGCTCCTTGCTGCCCTTTTCCAAGCCGTAAAGCTCGGCAGGGATCGCATAGATGGCGGTATTGAGTTCATCGAGCGAATCGTTCGTAGCTGCGAGATAATCATGCAGGCGGCGGATTTCCTCTTTTTCCTCATTGGAAAGCTCGTTATAAACCGCCCAGTTGCGCTTTTTCTCCAGGCGGTTGACCTGGTCGGGCGCGCACTGCTCCAGCCAGAATTTCGCGCGCTCCAGACGGTCGGCGAAATCGGCGTATTTATACGGCGTTCCGATCTTTTCAAACACCGTTTCCAGCATCGGCACGTTGAAATCCACAACGCTGCCCATCTGCACGAGCAGGCTCATCGGAACGGTCTGCACCGTGTGGCCCTCCACCGTGCAATTATACATTGTCGCCTGCGTCAGCGCATCCGCCTTGCCCTCGCGCACGCTTGTGAGCATACGGTCAAATTCGAAGTACTGCTTCAAAATGCCGTCGTCAAAGCAGAAGTCGAACGCGCGCGTCGGCTCGGTTTTGGAATAGAGCCAAAGGATGATCTCCGGCTCATAGAGCTTCAGCAGCGTATCGGGCGTGAGGTTCAGGCCGGTGGAGCCGGACATTTTGCCCGTCATGCCCTTGATGCCGATGAACTCATACCCCTGGAACAGCGGCGCTTCATGGCCGAAAATCTTCTTTGATACAACCTTCGCGTTGTTATAAGAGCCGGTGGGCGCGGCATGGTCCTTGCCGCCCGGTTCGAAATCGACGCCCTCATAGCGCCAGCGCATCGGCCAATCGACCTTCCACGCCAGCTTGCAGTTCGTTTCGGTTTTGAAATCGAACGTGCCGTGGTAGCCGCAGCGGCAGGAGAACTCCGCAACGAAATCATCGGAAAGGCTGTCGATCGTTGTAAAGTCCGTGCCGCATTCCGGGCAGAAGATCGTAGCCGGATAGTATTTCGCCTTCTCCGCGTCATGCTCGGCTTTCAGCTCCTGCTCGCTCTTGCCGGCTTCCTTCGTTTTGAACGAATCGAGGATCTCAAAGATCTCACCGCGCTTTTTGAGCGACTCGATAATATCATCGCGGTACTTGCCCGAGCGGTACATCTGCGCCTGATAGCGGCAGTCCAGCTCGATGCCGAAGCGCTCCATCGATGCGAGGAACTCGCGCTCGAAATGCTCGGCGTAGTTTGCGCAGCAGCCCCAGGGATCGGGAATGTCTACGTACGGGCAGCCGATGTATTTATCGTAGCTGTCGCCAACGACCTCGCGCACGTTGACCGGGATCTTGCGGCAGCGATCGTATTCATCCCAGGAGAAGAGCAGCCGCGATTTTTTGCCCATCTTTTTGAGCGCGCGCGCAACGAAATAGCTCGTAGCAACGTCGCGGAAATTGCCGATATGAATGGAACCGGACGGGCTGATGCCTGCCGCGCAGACGTACTCGTCCTTATCGGGGTTGCGCCGGACGACCTCCTGCGCGATTTTTTCTGACCAGTGCATAGCAGTTCCTCCTTGCGATACGGAAATAACTTCAATTGTACATTCTATACTATTTTTTACCGCTTGACAAGTGTCTTTCCTTTGAAAATAGCCCTGTACAAAGGCATATTTATTTGGTATAATCTAACTGAAAGAGAAGGTCTTGAAAGGACGTGATCTGTTATGGCTCAGCGATCCGCGGTTATTTTTTTGACCGATGATACCGCGAAAACAGGATATAACCGGCCCTTGATGCTGCAAAACGTCATGGGTCGTCCCATGCTCTCATGGCTTGCGGCGGAACTTGCCGCAGGCGGATGTGAGCGTTTCTTTTTGGCTGCGAAGGACACGCTGATCGAAAGCGCGCGCGCCTGCTTCCCGGAAGAAGCGAACGTAACGTTCTCCTCCGGTCCCGACACCTCTGATCAGCTCCACGTGTTTCTCTCCACGGCGGACGATGCCGATTCCGAGGTTCTCGTTCTGACCGCGCCGGTCATGCGCCTGCCGGGCTCGGCTGCGCCCGATTTCAGCAAGCCGCCGGTTGCCTCCGGCGCGTATCTCGTAGGCCGCCGCGCGCTGATGGACGCAATCGACCGCCACGACGGCTTTAACGATTTCCTCGGCGAAAAGGGCAAAGCCCTCTCCGACCGCGACGGCTTCTACTCCATCCACACCGCAACCGACCTTGCCGCATGGCAGCCGGTACTGCGCCGCGACATTTTAACGCGCCTTGCGGAAAACGGCGTTGAGATTTGGGATTTCGATAATTGCTACGTCGATCCCGACGTTTTCGTGGGCGCGGGCACGGTTTTGCTGCCGGGTACGATCCTGCGCGGACGCACCGTAATCGGGCAAAACTGCACGATCGGTCCGAACACCTATTTGGAAGATACCAAGGTCGATGACGGCGCGTCGGTCAAGGCATCGCACCTGTACGATGCGATCGTCGGCTACGAAACCACCGTCGGACCTTACGCCTACGTCCGCCCCGGCACCGTGATCGGAAGCCACTGCCGCGTGGGCGACTTCGTAGAGGTGAAGAACTCCACGATCGGCGACGGTACGAAGATCTCGCATCTGACCTACGTGGGCGACAGCGACGTCGGCAAGAACGTGAACTTCGGCTGCGGAACGGTCACCGTCAACTACGACCGCGCGAAAAAGCACCGCACGCTCATCGGCGACAACTGCTTCATCGGCTGCAACTCCAACCTCGTTGCGCCGGTCACGCTCGGCTCCGGCGCGTATACCGCCGCCGGCTCCACCATTACCGACGACGTTCCGGATAACGCGCTCGCCATTGCGCGCGCGCGCCAGACCATCAAAAAGGATTGGGCTGCCAACCACAAAGTGAAAGAGCAGAAATAATAAAATTTTACATAGAGAGGTACACGACCATGATTGCACACGGTAAAGATGTCAAAGTTTTCAGCGCAAACGCGAATCCGGCATTTGCCGAAGGCGTCTGCCGGACGCTCGGCTTGCCGATGGGTGACTGCAGCGTAACCACCTTCGCCGACGGCGAGGTTTCCGTTACGATCAACGAAACCGTTCGCGGCAGCGACGTTTTCATCGTTCAGTCCACCTGCAAGCCCGTCAACAACAATCTGATGGAGCTTCTGATTATGATCGACGCCTGCAAGCGCGCTTCTGCAGGCCGCATCACCGCAGTTATGCCGTACTTCGGCTACGCGCGGCAGGACCGCAAGGCAAAAGGCCGCGATCCCATCTCCGCAAAGCTCGTTGCAAACATGATCGTTGCCGCCGGCGCAGACCGCGTCCTTACAATGGACCTGCACGCGGCGCAGATCCAGGGCTTCTTTGATATCCCCGTGGATAACCTGCTGGGAAATCCCGTCTTCGTTGACTACTATCTCGGCAAGTTCGAGCATCCCGAGCAGATGGTCGTCGTTTCCCCGGACGTTGGCAGCGTTTCGCGCGCACGCGCTTTCGCCAACAAGATGGGTATGGGTCTTGCCATCGTGGATAAGCGCCGCGAAAAGGCGAACCAGTGCGAAGTTATGAACGTCATCGGCGACGTTTCCGGCAAAAAGTGTATCCTCTTTGACGATATGGTCGATACCGCGGGCAGCCTCTGTAACGCGGCAAAGGCAATCAGCGAAGTCGGCGGCGCAACGGAAGTTTACGCCTGCGCATCGCACGGCGTGCTCTCTGGTCCGGCGCTTGACCGCCTTGTGGACAGCCCAATCAAGGAGCTGGCGCTGCTCAACACAATCCCCATTAGCGAAAAAGCGCTGGCAACCGGCAAGATCAAGGTTCTGGACGTTTCGCCGATGTTCGCCGAGGCAATCCAGCGGACGTATGACGAATCGTCGCTGTCGGTCATGTTCTGATGCTGTTTCGTTCATCCGTCAATTGGCTGATCGTAGGGCTTGGTAACCCCGGCAGCCAGTACGACCGAACGCGCCATAACGCCGGATTTCTCGCATTGGATCGCCTTGCCGAGCAGCTCGGCGCGAAAGTCAACCGTGTGCGCTTTCGCGCAATGACCGCGCAGGCAACGATCGGCGGCGAAAAGGTGCTGCTGATGAAACCGCAGACCTTTATGAACGCATCGGGCCTATCCGTGCAGCCGGCGGCAGCTTTTTATAAGATTCCGCCCGAGCGCATTTTGGTGCTGTTCGATGATATTTCGCTGCCGCCCGGAAAAGTCCGCATCCGCGCCGAAGGCTCCGCCGGCGGCCATAACGGGCTGAAATCCATCATTTCCGCGCTGGGCAGCCAAGCGTTCCCGCGCGTAAAAATCGGGGTTGGCGAAAAGCCGCACCCGGACTACGATCTGAAGGACTGGGTTCTTTCAAAGCCCTCCGCGCAGGAGAGCAAGCTGATCGATTCCGCTTTGGATCACGCCGTATCCGCCGTAGAAGTCATCTTAAAAGACGGCTGCGCGGCAGCGGCAAGCAAATTTAACGGACTGTAAAAAACGTGAACAGGGGTGTCGGTTTTCCGGCACCCCCGCTCCCACGTTGCGGAGGAATTTATGGAACTTCTCTTGCGCGCCGTGCGCGCGATGCCGGAATACAGAACGCTTTCCGCGCAGCTGAAAAAGGGAAACGCCGTCGGCGTTTCCGGCGCTGCGCAGCTTTGCCGTACCCATCTGATCGCATCACTGCTGCAGGAAACGGAGGGCGCAGCCCTGCTCGTCTGCCAGGATGAGATCGCGGCAACGCGGCTGCAGGGCGAGCTGAAGGCGTTTCTCGGCGAGGAGTTTCCCATTTTGCCGCAGCGTGAACTTTCGCTCTATGACGCCTCCGCCGTCAGCCGCGGATGGGATCACCAGCGGCTTCGGCTGCTCCATGCGCTCGCATGCGGCAAACTGCCGCGCCTGATTGCGCCCATCGGCGCGCTCTGCCAGCGCACGATTCCGCCGGAAAACCTCCGCAGCGCGGCAATCCGGCTGAAAACGGGCGCATTCTGCCAAATTTCCGCGCTGCTTGAAAGGCTGACCGCCTGCGGCTACCGCCGCACAAGCCTTGTGGAAGGCGCAGGGCAGTTTGCGCTGCGCGGCGGCATTTTAGACGTTTACTCCCCGGCGGAGGATCTCCCCGTGCGCGTGGAATTCTTCGGCGACGAGATCGACTGCATGGGCTTTTTCGATCCCGCCACGCAGCGGCGCACGGAAAACTTAGATGAAATTTTGCTCCTTCCGGCAGCGGAAACGCAGCCGGGGCTGCACCAAGGCGGCAAAGACGGACTGATCGCCGATCTTGACGCGCTGCTTGCGCGGCAGAAACGGCGCAAGCATCCGCATGAAAAGCTGATCGAAACGATCACTGCGGATAAAGAGCGGCTCGAAGCCGATCTGCCGCTCCCTGCGGCGGACCGCTATATGGCGCTGATCTATCCCGAATTTGCCTGCGCGGCGGACTATCTGCCGCAGGGCGCAGCCGTGATGCTCTGCGACCACGGCAATTTGTCGCGCGCATCGAAGGCGTCGCAGGACGACCTCGGTCTGGAGCTGGATAGCTGCCTGCAATCGGGGCTGCTTGCCGGCGAGCTTTGCGATTATACGCGCTCGTTTGACGAGCTTTGCGAAGCGTTCGCGGAAAAGCCCACCGTTTATTTCGATGCGTTTCTCGCATCGAAATACCCCGAGGCGCGTCCGCCGAAGGAGCTGCTCTCGTTCACGTGCAAGCAGCTGCCCTCCTACGGCGGCAGCCTGGATACGGCGGCGGACGATGCGCGGCACTATCAGACAACCGGCTATGCAACGCTTGTGCTTTGCGGCGGGCGGCGCAGGGCGGAAATTTTGCAGGAGGCGCTTTCCGCGCGCGGCGTAAACGCCGTAATTGCGCAAACGCTTACCGAATTGCCCGAGCCGGGGCAGGTCGTTCTGACGGACGGTTCTCTGCCGGCAGGCTTGGAATATCCAACGCTGCGCCTTGCAATCTTAACGGAAGGGCAGCTTATGGCCGAGGCGCAGCCGCGCCGCGGCAGGCGCGCGAAAGCGAAGCCTGCAGGCCAGAAGCTGCAATCGTTTACCGATCTGCACCCGGGCGACTACGTTGTGCACGAGCATTACGGCATCGGGCGCTATACGGGCATCGAGCAGATCAAATCCGACGGCGTAATTAAAGACTATATCCGCATCGCTTATCAGGGAACGGATGTTCTGTTTATTCCGGCAACGCAGCTCGGCGCGATCACGAAATACGTGGGCGGCGGCGAAGAGGGCGGCGTTCGGCTGAACAAGCTCGGCGGTGACGGCTGGCAAAAGACGAAAGCGCGCGCGAAATCGGCGGCAAAGGAGCTTGCCGCAGGGCTGATCCAGCTCTATGCGCAGCGCAAGCGGCTGCCCGGCTTTGCGTTTTCCGCCGATACGCCATGGCAGCAGGAATTTGAAGACGCCTTCCCCTACGCGGAAACGGACGATCAGATCCGCGCAATCGCCGAGATCAAGCGCGATATGGAATCGCCTGCGCCGATGGATCGGCTGCTCTGCGGCGACGTCGGCTTCGGCAAGACGGAGGTTGCGCTCCGCGCGATCATGAAGGCAATCCTTGACGGCAAGCAGGCGGCGATCCTCGTTCCAACAACCGTGCTTGCGCAGCAGCATTACGCAACAACGATAAACCGCTTCCGCGGCTATCCGGTTGAGATTGCGGTTTTAAGCCGTTTCCAAACGCCAAAGCAGGTGAAGCAAACGCTTTCCGGGCTCGAATCGGGCAAAATCGACCTTGTGATCGGCACGCATAAGCTGCTGCAAAAAACAGTCAAATTCAAAAATCTCGGTCTGCTCGTGGTTGACGAGGAACAGCGCTTCGGCGTGACGCATAAAGAGCGGCTGAAGGAAATGTCCGTGGGCGTGGACGTGCTGACGCTTTCGGCAACGCCCATTCCGCGCACGCTGAACATGGCGCTTTCCGGTCTGCGCGATATGTCCACGATTGAGCAGCCGCCGCAGGATCGCTACCCGGTGCAAACCTTCGTATTGGAGCACGCCGATCCCATTTTGGACGATGCCATGCGGCGCGAGCTGGAGCGCGGCGGGCAGGTTTACTACCTGCACAACCGCACGGAGACGATTGAAGAAACGGCGGCAGCGATCAAAAAGCGGCTCGGCGGCGTGGAAGTCGGCGTGGCGCACGGCAAGATGAGCGAAGAAGAGCTTTCGGACGTGATGCAGCGCATGGTGGACGGCGAAATCAAAATCCTCGTCTGCACAACCATCATCGAAACAGGCATTGACATTCCAAACGTCAACACGCTGATCATCGAAGACGCGGACCGGCTCGGTCTTGCGCAGCTCCATCAGCTGCGCGGCCGCGTTGGGCGCAGCAGTCGCCGCGCCTTTGCGTATCTGACCTTCCGGCGCGGCAAGGTGCTGACCGAGGTTGCGGAAAAGCGGCTGGAAGCGATCCGAGAATACGCGGAGTTCGGCTCCGGCTTCAAGATTGCAATGCGCGATCTGGAAATCCGCGGCGCAGGCGATCTGCTCGGCGCGGAGCAATCGGGGCATATTCTCTCCGTTGGCTACGAGATGTACCTCAAACTTTTAGAAGACGCCGTTTTAGAGGAAAAGGGCGAGGAGCGCCCGAAAGAGCCGGACTGCACCGCCGATTTAACCGTTACGGCAAACATCGCGCAGGACTACGTCCCTGCGCCCGAGCAGCGGATGGACCTCTACCGGCGCATGGCACTCGTCCGCACGCAGGCGGACGCGGATGAGCTGCTCGATGAGATCGTGGACCGTTTTGGCGATCCGCCGAAGGGCGTGCTGAATCTGATCGATATTGCGCTGCTGCGCGCGGAGGCAAGCCGCGCCCAGATCAGCGAGATCCGGCAGCGCGACGGCTGCCTTTGGCTGACGCCGTATATCATGGATTTTGCGGCGATTTCCGCCGTATGCAATCAAAAAGGACTGCGCGGAAAGCTCTCGTTTTCCGCCGGCAAAACGCCGATGCTCTGCGCAAAGCTGGCAGACGGCGAAGATCCGCTGAAGCTTGCGCAAACGGTCGTCCGCGCGTATGCATCAGCGCAGGGAAATAAGGAGTGATCGCTATGGCAAACGAACCCCTTCACCCGGCAGATTATGAAGAACCGACATGCCTGCTCTGTATGCAGCAGGGCGCGGAGCCCGTACCGATCGGGCGGATACTCGAAAAACTGGACGATTATTTCCATTTCAAGGACTTTGCTGCCGCCGAGCGCCATCTGCATTACTGGCTTGCGGAGGCGGAGCAAAACGGCGATTTGCGCGGTCAGTTTTCGCTGCAGAACGAGCTGATGGGCTTCTACCGCAAAACCGGCAAAAAAGAGCAGGCGATTGCGCACGCGGCAAAAGCCGTAGCACTGGTAGACAAGCTCGATAACGCAGGCAGCATCAGCGCCGGAACGGCATACGTCAATACGGCGACCGTCTATCAGAATTTCGATATGCCGGAACAGGCAATCGGATGGTTTCAAAAGGCGCTGCCGATCTACGAATCGTCGCTCCCGAAAACGGATAAGCGGCTCGGCGCGCTGTATAACAACCTCGGCTTAACGCTCACGGCGCTGCACCGCTATCCCGAAGCGCGCGAATCGTATGAAAAAGCGCTCTCCGTTATGGCGCACGTACCCGGCGGCAAGCCGGAGATTGCAATGACCTGCCTGAACCTTGCCGATACGCTTTCCGCCGAGCAGGGGCTCGATGCGGAAAAGCAGGTGCAGGAACTGCTCGACCGCGCCTACGATTGCCTTTGCGACGAGGAAGCGCCGCGCGACGGCTACTATGCCTTCGTCTGCGAAAAATGCGCGCCGGTATTCGGTTATTACGGCTGCTTCCTGCAAGAAGCGGACCTGCAAAAGAAAGTGAGGGAAATCCTTGAACGGACTTGAGCTCTCCCACGGTTTTTATGAGGAATACGGCAAAGCGATGCTCGCGGAATTTCCCGATATTCCGATGGCTGTTGCAATTTTCGGCGCAGGCAGCGAAAACCTCGGCTACGACGATGAAATCTCGCGCGATCACGACTTTGCCCCCGGCTTCGGGATCTTCCTGCCGGATGAAGACACGGTAGACCGCCGAACGGCGTTTCTGCTCGAGCGCGCCTACGCCAAGCTGCCGAAGGAATACGGCGGCGTGAATCGCGGCGGACTCGACCCCGTGGGCGGCAGCCGAACCGGCGTTTTCCGGCTGAAGGAATACTTCTCGGAAAAGCTCGGAACAGCAACCGGCGATCTCACGGCGGCGCAGTGGATCACAACGCCGGAGCAGCTTCTTTTAGAGGCAACGAACGGTATCGTCCTGCGCGATGATACGGGCGCGCTGACGCATATCCGCGAAAAGCTCGCCTATTTTCCGGAGGACGTGCGGCGCAAAAAGCTTGCCGGGCAGCTTCTTCTGATGGCGCAGGCAGGGCAGTATAACTACGTCCGCTGCCTGCAGCACGGCGAACCGTTCGCGGCGCAGCTTGCCGTATCGGAATTTGTGAAAAGCGCGATCAGCGCGGCATTTTTGCTGGAAAAGCGGTATCAGCCCTATTATAAATGGGCGCCGCGCGCCATGCGCGAGCTGCCGCAGCTCCATACGCTTGCCGATCCCCTCTGCCAGCTCCTCACCTCCGCAGCGGACGGCGAGCTCGCCGAGGAAAAGCAGTTTATGATTGAGGCAATCGCATCAACCGTGATCGACGTTCTGCAAGCGCAGAATCTAACAAAGGCGATCTGCGGCGACCTTGAAAAGCATGCCTACTCCGTAAACGATTCCATCTCCGATCCCGATCTGCGAAATCGCCACATTTTGGCGGCAGTATGAAAAACAGGCGATCCGCTTTGCGGATTGCCTGTTTTTGGATTGCTTTTTTGTAACCACGGGTTGATTCCGTTGAGCGCTCTGACGCAGGATTTTGTCGTTGTAAAAAGCTGAGAAAACGCAGGAATACTTTGTGTATTTCAAGTTTTGGCGGCGAATTTACAGCGGCAAAGGACAAGTCAGAGCCGAGGACGGAATCGATCTGTAGTTACACTAATACCGCAGGCAACGCCGGATGCGCTCGCGCGCACGGCGCAGCGTCCGGCTGACAGTGGATTTGTTTACGCCGAGATCGCGCGCAACGTCGCACGCCTTGCGGTTTTCAAAATACACCGCCTGCACAACGCGCCTTTGGCAGGGCGTAAGCTCCTGCTCTACCACCGCCTTCACGCGCCGCAGCTGCACCTCGCGCGGCAGGCGCGGTCCGAGATAGCCGTCAGAGGCGATATTTTGCATTGCGGTGATAGCTCCTTTCATAATAGTGCGCCGTCAGCTCCGCAAGATCATTCATCTGCGTGAGCATTTCCGTAAGCGTCTGGATGCGCCGCTTCAGATGAAACCGCGCCTGCTCGTCCGCCTCACTGCGCACGGCGCAGCGAAGCTCGCGCAGCCGAAGCCGCAGCCGCTCCGCCGAAGCCCGATATTCCGGGGCAAGCTCATATAGCGTCATCGGCAGCCCTCCGGCGTTTTCAGCACACGGCGGCAGCCGCCGAAATAGCGGCGCGCAAAATGCGGCAGACAGTCGCGGCAGATCAGCCGCCCTGCCACGTCATAATAAACCTCGCCATGAAACACCTCACCGCCGCATTCGCGGCAGATATAGAGCGGAATACGTTCGGCAAATTCAATTCGATACAGTTCCTTTTCCAAAGTTCTCATCCTTTCTTGACCAATTTGCGCTTCAATGATACGATAACGAGGGAGGGATCGCGCATGACCGATGAAGCATATATGCGGCAGGCGCTTGCGCTCGCAAAGCAGGCAGCGGACGAAGGAGAGGTTCCCGTCGGCTGCGTGATCACGCTGGGCGATCGCATCGTAGGCACCGGCAGAAACCGCCGCGAAACCGGCAAGTCCGCGCTTGCGCACGCCGAGCTGGAGGCAATCAGCGCGGCATGCGAAACGCTCGGCGGCTGGCGGCTTTGGCAGTGCACGCTCTACGTAACGCTGGAGCCTTGTCCCATGTGCGCAGGGGCGATCATCAACGCGCGGATTCCGCGCGTGGTTTACGGCGCAAAGGACGCAAAAGCAGGCTCGTGTGAAAGCGTGATCCGGCTGTTCGATCTGCCATACAACCATAAGCCGGAGGTTGTTTCCGGCGTTTTGGAGGCGCTCTGCGCGGAGCAGCTTTCAAGCTTTTTTCGGTCGCTCCGGCAGCGAAAACGCTCCGCCGCCGGCAACGATACGGTAGCAGATTTACCGTCCGAATTATTGGACTTTTAGAATATTTGTTCGAAAATATTTTCACAGTTGCTTTTTTTTCCATTTCGCGGTAACATAAGCAGAGAAGAATCATTATATAAGGAGGTATTCCCCTATGAAGAAATTTGTATGTCCCGTTTGCGGTTATGTCCACGAAGGCGATACGCCCCCCGAATCCTGCCCCGTTTGCCACGTTTCCGGCTCCAAGTTCACCGAGATGCAGGAAAACGCGAAGCTCGCGGCAGAGCATGAGCTCGGCATCTACGACAAAACCGTAAAGAACAACCCCGACGTCAGCGCGGAAGACAAAGCTTACATCTTTGAGCAGCTGAAGTCCAACTTCGCCGGCGAATGCAGCGAAGTCGGCATGTACCTCTGCATGGCGCGTATCGCGCACCGCGAGGGTTATCCGGAAATCGGCCTGTACTGGGAAAAGGCAGCTTGGGAAGAAGCAGAGCACGCGGCAAAGTTCGCAGAGCTGCTCGGCACCGATCTTGAGCCCAATATGACCAATTCCACCAAGAAGAACCTCGCATGGCGCGTTGACTGCGAGTTCGGCGCAGTGCAGGGCAAGTTCGATCTTGCCATGTGCGCAAAGAAGAACGGCCTTGACGCGATCCACGATACCGTCCACGAGATGGCAAAAGACGAAGCCCGTCACGGCAAGGCGCTCAAGGGTCTGCTGGAGCGTTACTTCGCGGCGGAGCTGCTGAATGACGAGATCCAGAAGAAGCAGGACGAAATGAAGTCCAAGCTCGACGAGCTTGCAAAAAAGCTGGGCCTGTAATTAGGAGGTTCTATCATGCCGCAGTATGTTGTTTTACAAGTTACGCTAAAAGAAAAATTTATCGGCACAACATCGAAGAATTTAGGAGAGCTGGAAGCCGTCATTAACGAGCAAGCTGCTAAGGGTTACCGTCTGCACACAATTACAACTGCATCGGCACACAGCTCGGGTTTTGGCGGCGGCGACCGCATTCAGGCAACCATGGTCTTTGAGAAGTTATAAGAGGTAAACGATTATGACTTACGCGGCGAACGAAATCATCTGCCACTGCAAGCAGGTATCCATGGCGGATATCGAGCGCGCGCTGCATCAGCACGCCACGCTGCCGGATGTGGAAAAAGAGTTTGAAGAGATTCAGAAGCTCACAAACTGCTCCACCGGCTGCGGCGGCTGCCACGACAAAGTACTCGACGCCATTAGCGAACTGATGGCTGGGTAAAATCAAGAAAGAGGGTTTTTCTATGACGTTTGTAGAAGCAGTCAAGAGCGTATTTACAAAATACGCAACGTTCTCCGGCCGTGCGCGCCGCAGCGAATATTGGTACTTCTTCCTGTTTAATTGCATCGTCTCCGCATTGATCGGCGCGATTGGCGCTGCAATCGGCGGAGAGGGCTCCGCCAATCCGCTGAGCTCCATTTGGTCGCTTGCGGTTCTCATTCCGACGCTTGCGGTTTCCTGGCGTCGTCTGCATGACATCGGCAAGGCAGGCGGTTTCTGGTTCCTGAACTTCATTCCGCTCGTCGGTCAGATCATTCTGCTCGTATGGTTCTGCAAGGACAGCCAGCCCGAAGACAACCAATACGGCCCCAACCCCAAGGCGGCCGCACCCACAGAGGAGGTATAACTATGAAATACGTATGCCAGGTATGCGGCTGGGTTTATGACGAAGACGAGCAGGGCACGAAATGGGAAGATCTTCCCGAAGATTTCGCCTGCGAGCTCTGCGGCGTTGGCAAAGACCAGTTCGCCCCCGAAGAATAAGCAATAAAAAAATCCACGGCCAAGCCGTGGATTTTTTATGCATTAAATATCTTCTTTCAGCCAATCGATCGCTTTATCGGTGAGCGAGAAGAACCAGTCGCTCTTTCGCGTCAGCTCGCCCGTGCGGTACTTTTCCGCGAGGTTTTCATAGCGTTCACGCGCTTTTACGATAACGCTGTCCCACGCGAGCGGGATTGTCTGCCGCGCCTTTTCGCCAACAGCCGCGCCGGTCTGCGCCGCGCGCGCCATGCCTGCGGCAATCGCTTCCGGCGTATCTTCCACAAGGTAGCCGTTTTCGCCGTCCGTTACGCCCTCCGCCGCGCACGAGCCGCGGATCAGCAGCGCCGGCGTTCCGGCAGCCGCCGCCTCGCGCACAACCATCGGCGCGTTATCATACAGCGACGGGAACACGAGCAGATCCGCCCTTGCGTAAAGCCCCATGATGACCTTACGGTCCATGATATGCCCGACGAACTGCGTTACGCCGTCCACGCCGAGCTGCTTTGCAAGCGCTTTCATCGCCTCCGCGTCCGGCCCCTGACCGGCAAAGACCATACGAAAGTCCTTATGCGTTTCGGAGAAAAGCTTCACCGCCTCTAAAATATGGCGCGTGTTCTTTTTGAAATTGTGCTGCCCAACGAACAGAAACACCGGACCGCTTCCGAGATGGAACCGCTCCTCCGCCGCCTTGCGGTCTGCATCGGTGGGGTACCAGAGATTCGTGCCGTTCGGCATGACCTGAATCTTGCCCGAATAGCCGTAGTCCGAAAGCACCTGACCGGTTGCCTCGTTGACCGCCCAGACCTCATCGCATTTCTCATAGAAGTTGAGAATGTACTTTACGCCGATCTTCGCCAGCGTTTCGCTGCCGGTTTTCTTGAGAAAATCATCGTAATACTTCGAATGGAACGTTGTGATCAGCGGAATGCGCCTCCGAAACGCAACCGCCGCGCCGAAATGGCCGGCGGAAAACGGGCTGTGCGCGTGGACGATGTCCAGCTCCACGCCGCGCAGCGTTTTCTGGAACGCAAGGTCAACCTCCGGCAAGCCGACGTGATACGCCTCTTTCGGCATCGGCAGTCCGGCGTAATTCAAAACCGGATAGCCCTCCGGCGCAGGTACGTCCGCCTCCGGCGCGATGTAATAACAGGTGTCCCCCAGGTTTTCAAACGTTCTGCAGTATGCGTCAACGACCATTCCGACGCCATCGAGTTGAGGCGGATAAACGTCGCAAAACTCGCCAATAATCATGCTTCTGCGCTTCCCTTCTTCATTTGTTATGGCTTGATTATAGCATATTATGGTAACCAATTCAACCGATTATATGTCGAACATCCAATACGCCAGCGCAAACAAAACCGGGAACGGCCGCATATAATTCCAAACGCCCACGCCGCGAAAACCGTACTGCGCAACGAGCGGCAGCCGCGCCATGCAGCTTCGCGCATCCTCGAACCAGACCTCGTGCGCAATGCCGTCCTCCGCCGTATAGCGGAAAAACGGCGCCTGCGCCGTTTCATCAAATTCGATCTCCGCGCCAACCGATGCCGCGAGCGCCGCGGCATACACGTTCGAGATCGACCGTGCGCGCGTTTCGCCGCGCCGGTACGGCAGCGGCCAATCGTAGCCGTAGTTGGAAAAACCCATAAAGATTTTCTCCGGCGGAATCTGCGTAACCGCGTAGTCCAGAACGCGCTTCACCGATGGCAGCGGCGATACCGCAAGCGGCGGCCCATAGGTGTAACCCCATTCGTAGGTCATCAGCAGCAC
This sequence comes from Oscillospiraceae bacterium, assembly GCA_017445385.1. Taxonomy (GTDB): domain Bacteria; phylum Bacillota; class Clostridia; order Oscillospirales; family Oscillospiraceae; genus RGIG3566. The sequence goes on along the minus strand of JAFSUG010000011.1, from coordinate 39,651 downwards.
CGCGTCGGTGTTTTCGGCGATAGCGCCGTAGTCGTGCCCCTCGTAGAGCACGCCTTTCTGATCGCCGGACGTTTTCGGCGCAAGCGCGGCAAACAGCTCCATGTTGCGCGCGTTCACCTGCGGACGGAGAAAACCGAGAAATTGCGCATACGCCTCGGCGTTTTCCGCGCCCAAAAACTCGAAATCCACGTCTAAGCCGCCGTAGCCGCGCATTTCAATCTGCGAAAAGACCGCATCTGCAACCGTCTGCCAGCGCTCCGCCGCGCCCAGCAGCCGCGCCGCGCGTTCGGAGGAAAACGAGCCGTCCTCCGTGAGCGTGGATAGATGGAGCAGCGGCGTAACGTCATACTGCCGTGCAAGGAGCAGCAGCGCCTCATCATCGAGCGCGAGCAAGCCGCCGTCTGCGCCAATTCCATAGGTAAACGGAACAAAATAGCGGCTGTACGGCAGTATTCCGCCCAAAACCTGCGGATTTGCGAACGGATAGGCGTAGCCGTAAAGCTGCGTTTCGCGGATCGGCTGCCGCTCCAGCGCAAGCACGATCGTTTCGCCCGGGCGCAAAAGCGCGCTGCCGCCGAGCTGCGGATTGAGCCGAAACAGCTCCAAAATGCTCGCGCCGTACCGCGCGGCGAGCGAATAGAGCGTATCTCCGCTCTGAACGATTGCCGTTTGCAGCGGGAAAAAAATCGCAAGCGCCTGCCCGACGGCGAGAAAATACGGCGGCTGCAGCCCGTTATAGCGCGTAATGATCCCCGGCTCCACGCCGTACTGCGCGGCGATGGACGTAACCGTTTCCCCCTGCCGCACAATGTGGATCTGCATAAAATCACCTCAAGGATGTATATGCCCTGCATCATTCAGGAATGCCGCTCCCTGCGGCAAAACCGGCAAATACAGCGTAGGGCGGCATGACTCATGCCGCCGAAGCGCTGCAAATCTTATCGGCACTTTGCGGCGCGATGGGTCATCGCGCCCTACGGAATGATTGAAGCTGTGCATCATATGAACGGAAGCGGAATATAAAAAACCGGAGCGATGATCGCTCCGGTTTTCGTTATCACATTTCTCTTTCGCGTTTTGCCGCTTCGAGCTTCGCCTTGCGGCGGTTTTTGACCGCTTCGCTCTGCGGAATGATTTCGCCTGCGGCGCACAGCGCGCGCTTTGTAAGCGGAGGGCCTACAAGCTCATACACGAGCACCGAGAACAGAACCACGTCGCGGATCAGTTCGCCCTGCGCGCCGAGCGCCATTGCCGTGCGGCACATGCCGAGCGCAACGCCTGCCTGCGGCAGGAGCGTGATGCCAAGATTCATATAAATACCCGGCGAGGCTTTCATCAGACGCGCGCTGCTGTAAGCGCCGAAGTATTTGCCCAGCGAACGCGCAACGATATACACAGCGCCAACCAGCAGCACGCCGCCGGAAGCCGTTACGTTCAGCTCCGCGCCGCTTATAACGAAAAACAGCGTAAACAGCGGCGCAGTCCAGCGGTCGGTGCGCTCCATGAGATCGGACGAAAGCACGCAGATATTGCAGAAGACCGTACCGAGCATCATGCAAACCAGCAGCGGCGAGAACGCGATGCGCACCGCGTCGAGCGGAATTTCCAGCTTCGAGAGCGCAACGGTAACCAGCACGAAAATAATGCTGAGGCTCATACGGTTCGTATTGGAATGGAACGCCTTTTCCGCAAGCGTGAGCACGCCGCCCATCAGCGCGCCGAGCGCAAGGGAGGCTGTGATCTCGATCAGCGGATTGAGCAAAATCGCGGCGAGATCCGCGCTGCCGGAGAGCATCGACTTTGCGATGCCGAACGAAGCGGCGAACACGATCAGACCGACCGCATCATCGAGCGCGACGACGAGCAGCAGCAGATTCGTGAGCGGACCTTTCGCCTTATACTGCCGCACAACCATCAGCGTTGCGGCAGGGGCGGTTGCCGTAGCGATCGAGCCGAGGACGATCGCCTGCTGCACGGAGAGCAGGTTCGGGAACCAATGGTGCAGCGCGAGCAGCGCAACATCAACGAGCGCGGCGGCAACGAGCGCCTGCACGATGCCGATAAACGTTGCCTGCTTGCCGGTATGCCTGAGCTGGCTGACGCGCATCTCGTTGCCGATGGAAAACGCGATAAAGCCGAGCGCAACGTCACAGATCAGCGAGAGCTTTTCCGTATCGCCCGGCGCGAAGCCGAGTCCCGGAACGCCGAGGCTGCCGAGGCAGTAAGGTCCAACCAGAATGCCGGCGATAATATACGCGGTCACGTCCGGCAGACGCAGCGGCCGCAGCAACCGCGTTAAAAACAGGCCGGCCAGCGCCGCAACGGACATGGATAAAAGAATTGCCATCAGAAATAACGCCTCCGGATTAAAATACAAAATAGGTTATACTCCCTTTTTCGCCAAAAAGCAACCGCGATTTCGCAGAAAAAACGGGCATTCACTGCCCGTTTTTTGTATTATTCTTCCGTAAGCGTTGCTTTTGCTTCCTCGTAGGCATCTTCCAGCCGCTGCAGGATCGCCTTAATCGAATCGCGTTCTTTTTCCGCTTCGGCGGCTTTTTCCTCCGCCGCGTCAAGCGCTTGCCGGAGCTGCTTCAGCGCCTCATTGTGTTTTTGCGCCGTGCGCTCAATATATTCGGCAACGTCGCCGCGGTGAAACCCTCCAAACGAGGTGCGGAATTTCAGGATCTCGTTCATGGCAAACACTCTCTTTCTCGCGTTTTTTTCATCATACCATATTCGCGCGGAAAATACAACTTTTGCTTTACTTTGCCTGCGCCGTCTGCTATAATAGCGCTGCATAAGTGCCCGTAGCTCAGCTGGATAGAGCGTCAGACTCCGACTCTGAAGGTCGCACGTTCGAATCGTGTCGGGCATACCAAAAAAGCAGCCGCTCGGCTGCTTTTTTGATATGTGCCATTGCGGCAATAACTCCACCGCTTTCCAATCCTTTATAAATGTGCTATACTGAAAAAACAATCGCGTATAAAGGAGACCGTTATGTTTGATTGGCTGCTGCAGTTACAAGCTGCGATAAACCAAGGTTTTTCTGTCGTTTGGGACGCGCTGTTGAATATCATTGCCGCTGTGCTTTTCGTTGTGTTGCTCCCGTTCATACTTCTGTATGGTGAGGTGTCCGGACGTGTCGAACGTGCGCAGATGCGCGCAGAGGTCTTTGCTTATGTGCAGGAAAACAAAGAAACGCTCCCGCACGAACGCACGGTATATAAAGAAGAAAGTTCGTTTGACAATCTCGTAACCTATGGGTACTACTATAACGATTCAAAAGACTACAATCGCGCGTACGGCGACGATAACCTTTCGTTTGGTTGGTTAATCGGCGCGAATGGGCAGCGCATTCAAGACCGCACCGGCGATTGGCAATACGATGAAAAAATTTGTGAAAACTGGTACTATTTCGAAATTCACGACGGTTAATGTGTTTGGTGATATATCTGTATGCCCTGCAACACTCGCAGCGTATCGCGCGGATCATCGAATAATGTCAGCCAAAACTCCGTAGGGATTCTTTTTTCACGGTTGAACGCGTCAATGCCTTGTCTGCTGCCTGCCCCAAACAGAAGGATCAATTGCGGAAAGTTACAAAACGTGCCGAAATAGCCGTAATTAATGTTGCCGATGTCGTCTTGTTGGATGATTTCGCATGTTCGAATCGTGTCGGGCATACCAAAAAAGCAGCCGCTCGGCTGCTTTTTTGGTATGTGCCCTTGCGGCAATAACTCCACCGCTTTCCAACCCTTTATAAATGTGCTATACTGAAAAAACAATCGCGTATAAAGGAGACCGAGGTATGAACGAAAAGGTACTGCGGCGCATCTGTGGATTTGCCGCTTTTCTCGCCGTGTTCTTTCTGCTTTCCGGCTGCAGGCAGCAGGAATCCCGGCGCGAAGAAATGCGCGATGAGATTTTTGCCTATGTGCTTAAAAACAAAAACGAACTGGACCACAATGGCGGATTATACGTTTGCTATGATATAATCGGCGAGCCTGACGGCTGGGTCGAATTCGGTTATGTGTATTCGGATTATAAGCGCACTTTTGGAATCAATAGACACAAAGAGTATCCGAATGTCTATTTCTATGACAGGGGTATTCGCCGCGACTTAAACGGAGAGTGGGTTTACGAGGAACAGATTTGCAGTCACTGGTACTATTACGAAGTCCATCCGTATTAGTGTCTGCTATTATAAATCTGTATGCCCTGCAACACTCGCAGCGTATCGCGCGGATCATCGAATAATGTCAGCCAAAACTCCGTAGGGATTCTTTTTTCACGGTTGAACACGTCAATGCCTTGTCTGCTACCTGCCCCAAACAGAAGGATCAATTGCGGAAAGTTACAAAACGTGCCGAAATAGCCGTAATTAATGTTGCCGATGTCGTCTTGTTGGATGATTTCGCCATGATAAATATAGTTTGGCTTTTCCCATCCGGGCTGTCGTTTCAAATCCATAGGCTTTCCGTTATTTACCAACGCAACAAAATCTTCTATGTTTACAAAAAAGCTTCTCTTGTGCATCTCCGCATAGGTCTGTTCCGCCTGCGCCATAAAGCTGTCCAGTTTTTCCGTGACGTCCGTATCGACAACGTAGAATTGAAACGGGTTGTCCGGATTAATGGAAATCTCATCGGCCCTGCTTTCTGCAAGTTCCCATATCTGCTTTTCGATTTCTTCACGTTGCGAATCGCCCTTTGGCAGGGCGTCGCGCTGTCGCATCAGCTTCAGCAGCGCCTCGTCATACGGTTTTGCATTCTCCGGAACCAACAGGTTCCCGTTTTCGTCTGCGGCAACAGCCGTAAAGGTCTTGCGGTTGATGCGATATTCCCTGCCGTTCACGGTGACGGTATCGAAGCCGGCATAATAACTCTCGACACTCTCTGCAAAAATCGCTTTCCATGTTTCCGCCGCGGCAGCTGCGGCCACGCCGAGCTCCCCACCGAGCAGCACCGCCGCAGACTCGCCAAACAGCAGCAGCACTTGCGTCCACATATCCGGCGTAAGCAGCCTCACATCACCTTCCAACGGAAGCTCCGCCGCTTCCGGCGCTTCAATCCAGCAGCGGCAGTTTGGATGCAACAGCGGAAAATTGATGCCTTCTTCGGCATCAGCAATAGCAAATTCCTTTCCGTCCAAGGCAGCACACGCCGCGCATGTTTTTTCGCCGCTTTCGCTACGGTAGCGATAGCGCTGCAAACCTGCGTTTTCCATGCCTGCCAGCCGTGCATGCAGCTTCATGCGGTAGCCTCGATCCAGCAGACTGCCACTTCCGGTTTCAAAGAGGCGAATCATTTGCTGCAGTTGTTCATTGTTGAGATGATCGGCGGTTGAAACCGCATCGAGCACACGCGTAAGGAACGCTTCTTTTTGCCTCTCATACCATGCGACACAATCCGCAAGAAGCTCTGCAAAACGCTTTACGAGATCGCTTCCCGACGCGGTCTTTTTCTTTGCAAAGGCATCGCCCGTTGCCCCTGTCAAAACAGCGCAAACGCAATATGCGGCATACGGTTTTCTGCAAGCATTAAACAGATTTTCCACCTGCGCGACAGCCAACTGTTTTGCGGTGTCTGGCTGCTCCTTCAGCGCAAGATAAAGCTGCTGCCCACTTTGCGAAAACAGGTATTGCATTTTTGCCTGCGCGCAGTCGGAATACAACTCGGAAAAGGTTGGCGCTTCTGTCTGCGTTGCAGATGGTATTTCGTTTTTCAAAATATAAGCAATCAAATTTTTTTGATATCGCATCGTCCTTCCCCCTCTCCCTTAGCGAAAAACCGCCTTCGTGTTGCCCAAAACCGGGCAACACCTTTTTTGCGCTATCGCCGTTACGGTCAACGCGCACATTTTTTGCGAAAACGGCACGATTTTTATGCATATAGGTAACAAAGCAGCATCTTTTTTTCGCCCGTTTTTCCGGTTCGGTTCGTCATCTTTCACAAAAAACGAAAAAAATAAAATCCACAATAGATAATAGACGGGAATTATGTTATACTGCTACGTGGTGAAAGTTGTATTTCACCGAATGTATAATGACTCGTCCACCGGACGATTGATAGGAGGAACTTCTATGGAAACCTATGGTCTGGAAAAACTCGGTATCATCAACGCGAAAGCGATCTACCGCAATCTGACCGTTGCTGAGCTGACCGAACGCGCACTTGCGCGCGGCGAGGGCAAGCTCTCCAACACCGGCGCGCTCGTTGTGAAGACCGGCAAATACACCGGCCGCAGCGCAAACGACAAGTTCATCGTTGACACCCCCGCCGTGCATGACGACATCGCATGGGGCAAGGTGAACCGCCCGATCGCGCGCGAAACCTACGAAGCGATCAAGGCGAAAGTGCTCGCTTATCTGCAGAATAAGGAAATCTTCATTTTCGATGGTTTTGCAGGCGCAGACCCGAAATATACGAAGTCTTTCCGCATCATCAACGAGCTGGCAAGCCAGAACCTGTTCATTCATCAGCTGCTCCGCCGCCCCACCGACAAGCAGCTTGAATCCTTCGCCGCGGATTATACGATCATCGCGGCGCCCGGCTTCAAGTGCATCCCGGAAATCGACGGTACGCGCAGCGAGGCTGCCATCCTGGTAGACTATGAATATAAGATGGTCGTGATCTGCGGCACGCAGTATGCCGGCGAGATCAAGAAGTCCGTCTTCTCCGTTATGAACTACGAGCTGCCGAAGCAGGGCGTTTTCCCGATGCACTGCTCCGCCAACATCGGCAAAGACGGCGACAGCGCCGTGTTCTTCGGTCTGTCCGGCACGGGCAAGACCACCCTTTCCGCCGACCCGAACCGCAACCTCATCGGCGATGATGAGCACGGCTGGTCGGACGATTCCGTTTTCAACTTCGAGGGCGGCTGCTATGCAAAGTGCATCAACCTCTCCGCGGAGAAGGAACCCGACATCTACAACGCCATCAAGTTCGGCGCGCTGGTTGAGAACGTCGTTATGGACGAAGAAACCCGCGAGTTTGACTTTGACGATGCTTCCCTCGCAGAAAACAGCCGCGTTGGCTACCCGGTTGAGTACATCAACAACGCGGAGCTTTCCGGCATGTCCAGCAGCGTTCCCAAGACGGTCATCTTCCTGACCGCCGACGCTTACGGCGTTCTGCCCCCGATCTCCAAGCTCAACAAGAACCAGGCGATGTACTATTTCGTTTCCGGCTTCACCTCCAAGCTCGCCGGCACCGAAATCGGCATCACTTCGCCCGTTCCCACCTTCTCCACATGCTTCGGCGAGCCGTTCCTGCCGCTGGATCCGTCCAAGTACGCGGCAATGCTGGCTGAAAAAGTTGAGAAATCCGGCGCGAAGGTTTACCTCGTCAACACCGGCTGGAACGGCACCGGCAAGCGCATGAAGCTCGCTTACACGCGCGCAATGGTCACTGCCGCGCTCACCGGCGAGATCGAGAAGTCCGAATTCGTGAAGGACCCGTATTTCGGCATGGAAGTTCCCACCGCCATCGAGGGCGTACCCTCCGATCTGCTGATCGTCGGCAACACCTGGGAAGACAAGACCGCATACGAAGCCAAGGCAAAAGAACTTGCGAAGTCCTTCATTGAGAACTTCAAGAAGTACGACAAAATGAGTCCGGAAGTTGTTGCTGCCGGACCGCAGCTCTAATAAATATCGGCGGCGGGGTGTTCCCGCCGCCGTCTTTCTGTGGCGCACAAAACAGGGATTTTGTACGCCCTACATATCTATGTTTCATATATAGAACTTTTGGAGGCAACTATGTCAAAACAAGTGAAATTTACGGAAACGATCCTCCGCGACGCGAACCAATCACTGATGGCGACGCGGATGCGCTACGAGGACTTTGCCGATATCCTGCCGACGATGGACCGTGCCGGCTACTACTCGGTAGAGTGCTGGGGCGGCGCAACGTTTGATTCCTGCCTGCGCTATTTGCAGGAAGACCCCTGGGAGCGGCTGCGCAAAATCCGCAAGAGCATGCCCAATACGAAGCTGCAAATGCTGATGCGCGGTCAGAACCTGCTCGGCTATAAGCATTATCACGACGACGTTGTTGAAAAATTCGTGGAGCTTTCCGCGAAAAACGGCATCGACGTTTTCCGCATTTTCGACGCGCTCAACGACTTCCGCAACATCGAAACGGCGCTGAAGGCGGTGAAGGCAAACGGAAAGACGGCTTCCGGCTGCATTTCCTTTACGCAGAGCCCCGTCCACACCGTTGAAAAATACGTGCAGATGTGCAAGGAGCTCAAAGCTATGGGCTTCGATACGATCTGCCTGAAGGATATGGCGGGCACGATGTCCCCGAGCGAAGCAGAGCATCTGATCAAGGGCATCAAGGATGCGCTTGGCGATACCCCCGTCGTCCTGCACACCCACAGCACAACCGGCATGGCATATATGACCGTGCTGAAGGCGGTGGAAAGCGGCGTTGACGTGATCGACACCGCAACCTCCTGCTTCTCAGGCGGCACGTCGCAGCCGGCAACGGAAACGCTTTTCTACGCGCTGGAGCAGTCCGGCGTGAAGACGGGGCTGAACGAAGACGTGATCAACGAGGTCAACCGCTTCTTCAAGCCCATCAAGCAGAAGTATATCGAAAACGGCACGCTCAACCCCACGTCCATGGCAACGGATGCCGAAGCGCTCGTTTATAAAGTACCGGGCGGTATGCTTTCGAACATGATCGCAAACCTCACCGATATGCACGCGCTGGACAAATTCGAGCAGGCGCTTGCGGAGATTCCGGCGGTTCGCAAGGACCTCGGCTATCCGCCGCTCGTAACGCCGCTGAGCCAAATGGTTGGCAACCAGGCGGTTACGAACGTGCTGCTCGGCGAGCGGTATAAGCAGATTTCCAAGGAAATCCAGAACTATTTTAAGGGCGAATACGGCATCGCGCCTGCGCCCGTGAGCGAGGCGCTGCAAAAGCGCATCCTCGGCGACGGCAAGCCCGTAGACTGCCGCATCGAAGATTCCAAGCGCGACGGCAGCGATTTCACCCAGGCAAAAGCCGCGCTCGGCGATCTTGCCCGCTCGGAGGAAGACCTGATGAGCTACATCTGCTTCCCGAACCAGGCGGAGGCCTTCTTCAAGGCGCGCAAGGAAAAGGAAGAGAACGTCGTCCGCTATACAATCACCGAGGTGAACTGATATGACAACACAGGTTTCCGGAACGCCCATGGCGCTCGGCGATGCCGCCGTGACCGCCGTAATGGGCTACGCGATTGTCTTTTTCGGCATTTTGCTGCTGGTCGGCGTTGTTGTGATCGTCGGCGCGATCATGAAGCGCGGCGTAAAGGCTGCGCCCGCGAAGACCGCACCCGAAGCGAAAGATGCCGAACCTGCGCCCGGCGCAGCAGGCGAGCTGAAGCTCCATAACGTAGAGCCGAAAACGGCGGCGATGCTGATGGCAATCGTTGCAGACAAGCTCGGCAAGCCCCTAAACGAGCTTCGTTTCAAATCCATCAAGGAGGTTGAGGGCGAATGATTTACAAAATTACGTTGGGTAACCGTACCTATGAAGTAGAAGTTGAGCAGGGCGAGGCGATGCTCAAGGACGAATACGAGGCGTTTGCCCCTGCCGCTCCGGCAGCGCCGGCTGCGCCCGCAGCTCCGGCTGCCGCGCCTGCAACTTCCGCAGCTCCGGCGGTGACCGCGCAGGGCGAAACCGTTGCCGCGCCGATGCCCGGCACGATTTTGAACGTTGCCGTTACCGAAGGGCAGAGCGTGAAATCCGGCGATCTGCTTGTGGTTCTCGAAGCGATGAAGATGGAAAACGAGATCCTCGCGCCGCGCGACGGCAAGGTTGCGCAGGTTGTTGCCGCAAAGGGCAGCACGGTGGATACCGGCGCGCCGCTGGTGGTTCTGGCTTAAGGGAGGCACGGTATGGACGTCTTAAAAACCCTTGCCGGACTTTGGCAGGATTCGGGCTTCGGCCTGTTTTTCGCGGACGGCGGATGGAAAAACCTCATCATGATCGCCGTTGCCTGCGTACTGCTGTACCTCGGCATCAAGAAAAAATTCGAGCCGCTGCTGCTCGTGGGCATTGCGTTCGGCTGTCTGCTAACCAATCTGCCCGGCGCAGGTCTTTATTCGCTCGATCTCTGGGATAATTTCCTCGATCCGGCAAGCGAATTCTATCATGACTTCGGTCATATCCTCGCAACCGGCGGCCTGCTGGACATTCTCTATATCGGCGTAAAAGCAGGTCTCTATCCGTGCCTGATCTTTATCGGCGTTGGCGCGATGACGGATTTCGGTCCGCTGATTGCAAACCCGAAAACGTTTTTCCTTGGCGCGGCGGCGCAGTTCGGCGTATTCTTCGCGTTTTTCGGCGCGATCCTGCTGGGCTTCACCGGCAACCAGGCGGCAGCCATCGGCATCATCGGCGGCGCGGACGGACCGACCGCCATCTTAACCGCAACGCTGCTTGCCCCGGAGCTGCTCGGCGCGATCGCCATCGCGGCATACAGCTATATGGCGCTGATCCCGATGATCCAGCCGCCGATCATGAAGGCGCTCACAACGAAAAAGGAACGCTCCGTTGTGATGACGCAGCTTCGTGAGGTTTCCAAAACGGAAAAGATCGTTTTCCCGATCGTTGTAGCCGGCTTCGTGATCCTGCTGCTGCCGTCCACAGCGCCGCTGATCGGCAGCTTGATGTTCGGCAATCTGCTGCGCGAAACGGGCGTAACGGATCGCCTTTCCGATACGGCGCAGAACGCGCTGATGAACATCGTAACGCTGTTCCTCGGCATTTCCGTCGGCGCAACGACGGTTGCAAGCCGCTTCCTGACGCTGCAGACGCTCGGCATCGTTCTGCTCGGTCTGATCGCCTTCTGCTTCTCCACGGTCGGCGGTCTGCTCGTCGGCAAGCTGATGTATAAGCTCTCCGGCGGCAAGATCAATCCGCTGATCGGCTCGGCAGGCGTTTCCGCCGTTCCGATGGCGGCGCGCGTCAGCCAGATGGAAGGGCAGAAAGCAAACCCGAAAAACTTCCTGCTGATGCACGCCATGGGCCCGAACGTGGCAGGCGTGATCGGCTCGGCAATCGCCGCAGGCTTCCTGATCAAGGTCTTCGGCTGATTCTAAAAAAGCACCATCCGCTCTGCGGACGGTGCTTTTTTGCGCCGCTTGCATTTTCAGAGAAGTATGGTACAATGAACTTGCAACACACCCACGCGATTTATATTTGAATAAAACCAACTGGATGCGCGCATTTTTACTATTGGTAAAAATGCGGCTCCTTTCCGCGTTCGCATCCGTTTGGTTTGTGGTTTCGTGGGTTGTGTTGCAGCAATCGGAGCGGCGTTTTTCGGTGCGTAGCTTCGGCTGCGCACTTTTTTATTTGGGAGGAGCAATATGGATTACAAGGACCTTTATTTCTTTCTGTTCGGCAAGCTCGCCGACGCGGCGGAAACGCCGGAAAACGGCAACGAAGAGAAGGCGCTTTCCATCCTGATCAACGCGCAGCGGGAAGCGGAGGAAGCGTACCTGCAAATGACGGAAACGGAGTGATTCTTTCGCTCCGTTTCTTGCTCTGAAAATCCGAAAAAAATCGCCTGTTTTTGAAAGAAAAACGGGCGATTTTTCTTGCCTGAGATGGGATTTTATGCTATAATGGTAGCGTAAAATTGAGGGAAGTATACCCTGCCGAAAAAAGGAGCATTTTTATGTACTCTTCCGCTTTCATTTGGGCAAGGATTTTGGCGAATTTGGAAACGCGGCTGACACCGCTCGTTGTTTCAACCTGGTTTGACGACGTGGAGGTTCTCGAATGCACGGACAGCCGCCTCGTGCTGTATTCGCCGTCCGATTTCCGCAAGGAAATGATTACGAAAAACGGCCACTACGTGACCTCCGCGATGAAGGAATTGTTCGATAAGGATATCGAGCTGCTCGTTTTGGGCGACAGCCAGCTCGGTGAGTTCCGCGGAAAGCAGCAAAAGCAGAGCTTTCTTTCCTTCAATCCGAATTTTACGTTTGAAAAATTCGTTGTTGGCTCATCCAACCGCTTCGCGCACGCGGCTGCGCTTGCCGTTGCGAACAACCCCGCCGGTGACAAGGGCTATAATCCCCTGTTTATCTATGGCCCGTCCGGCCTCGGCAAAACGCATCTGCTTTTTGCAATCGCAAGCGAGGTGCAGAAGAAGCATCCCGATTTCAACGTTGTTTACGTGAAGGCGGAGCAATTTACAAACGAGCTGATCAACTCCATCCAAAAGAAAACGAACGCGCAGTTCCGCGAAAAATACCGCACGGCGGACCTGCTGCTGGTGGACGATATTCAGTTCATCGCCGGCAAGGAATCCACGCAGGAGGAATACTTCCATACCTTTGACGATCTCTACAGCCACAATAAGCAGATCGTTATGACGGCGGACCGTCCGGCATACGAGATGAATAAATTAGACGAGCGGCTGCTCACGCGCTTTTCATGGGGTATGCCGACGGAAATCTCGCCGCCCGATTTTGAAACGCGCATGGCGATCCTCCGCAACAACGCCGAGCAGTCCGGTTTGGAATTTCCGAACGAAGTCTGCTCCTTCCTCGCCGAAAATATAACAACCGACGTGCGCCGGCTGGAAGGCGCGGTCAATATGATGCGGCAGGCATGGCTGCTCGATCATCAGCCGATTGATCTTGCGCTTGCGAAGCGGATGCTGAAAAACATCAAGCCGGAAGGCAAGGCGATGCCCACGCCGGCACTGATTATTTCAGAGGTTTGCAACTTCTATTCGCTCGATGAATCCATGCTGCGCGGAAACAGCAAAACGAAAACGGTTTCCGAGGCGCGGCAGGTTGCAATGTATCTGCTGCAAACGATGGCAAACGCCTCCACGCTGGAGATCGGCAGAGAGCTCAACCGCGATCATTCCACGATCATTTACGGCTGCCAAAAAATACGCACGCTGCTCGATGACCGCAATTCCGGTATGCAGGATAATATCCGAGATATTCAGGCAAATATCGAGCGCAGATTATAAACAGCTTTCGGTTGATAGTTGATACTGCGCCTGTGGAAACCCCTGTTTATCAAATTTCTCTTTGAAACCTGTTTATAAAATATCCTGCTTTCCACAGTCCCCTGTGGATCGGAAAAGCCTTTTATTTTCCTTTCTTTTCCGCTTTTTCCACAAATTCCACGATACTACTTACGATTACGATCTTATTCTTTCTTTCTTTTAGAAAGAAGGCATTTCACGAAAGGAGCGTCACGCCATGTTGATAAAATTTTCCTGTGAAAAGAGCATTCTCGTCTCTGCGATCTCCGTTGCTTCGAGAACGGTTTCGCCGAAGAGTCCGCTTTCTGTTTTGGAGGGCATTCTCGTTCAGGCGGAATTCGATCTCTATCTGACCGGCTATAATCTGGAAACGGGTATCAAGGTTCGCGTCCCTGCTGAGATCAAGCAGGCAGGCGAATGCATCCTTCCGGCGCGTTTGCTGTTTGATATTGTGCGCCGTCTGCCGGACGATATCGTCACGATTGAAGTCAGCGACGATTTGAGAGTTTCCATTACCTGCGGTATTTCCGCGTTCCAGATTTCCGCGGAAAAAGCGGACGATTATCCGGAGCTGCCGGCAGTTTCTTTGGAAGAAGCGGTTTCCCTTCCACAGAGAGAGCTGCGCGATATGATTTCCGGCACGCTGTTTTCCGTAAGTGAAGGCGCGTCGCGCCCGATCCATACGGGCGTTCTGTTTGAAATCGAAGGAAGCGACGTTACCGCAGTCGCAATCGACGGTTATCGGCTCGCGCTGCGCAAATATCACTCGGAAACGCCTTACGAAAAAAACATGAAGATCGTTGTTCCCGCGCCGGCTCTGCGCGAGGTTGAAAAGCTGCTCGGCGATACCGACGAGCCGGCTGCGCTTTCTTTGGATCAGCGGCATATTTTGTTCTCTGTTGGCGATGCAACGCTTGTCTGCCGCGTATTGGAAGGCGAATTTATGGATTGGCGCAAGGTCCTTGCAACAAAGCCGACCATCACTATGACGGCGGACGTACAGCTGCTTTCTCAGGCGGTTGAACGCGTCAGCCTCGTTGTTTCCGAAAAATTCAAAGCGCCGGCGCATTGCGTATTCGGCAAAGACACGCTTTCGCTGAAAACGGCAACCGTGATCGGCACGGCGCAAGATAGCTGCCCGCTTGCAGGCGACGGCGGCGATCTGGAGATCGGCTTCAACTGCCGTTTCCTGCTCGAGGCGCTGCGCCAGGTTCCGACGCAGGAGGTTGCGCTGGAGCTGACGAATGACATCAGTCCGATCGTCATGAAACCGACGGACGACAGCGAAAAGTTTACTTATCTCATCCTGCCGGTGAGAATCAAGAAAGAAAACTGATATGAAAGTTCAGATTACTGCAAAAAAACAGCCGCAACCCGTTGCGATCCATACGGAATTTATCAAGCTGCAGGACTTTTTGAAATTTTGCGGCGAAGCTGATACGGGCGGCGTGGCAAAGCTGCTGATTTTAGACGGACAGGTTCAGGTGAACGGCGAAGTCTGCCAAATGCGCGGAAAAAAGCTGCGCCCGGGCGATACGGTCTGCTATAACGGCAAAACTTGGATGGTTGCGAATGAAGCTTGAAGAGATCACGCTGCGCGGCTTTCGGAACTATGAAGACGCTTCCGTTTCGTTCGGCAGCGGCGTAAACCTGCTGCTCGGCGACAACGGCCACGGAAAAACGAATCTGCTGGAAGCCGTTTTATACTTGGCGTCCGGACGCAGCTTTCGAACGCGCAAGGAAGCCGAGCTGATCGGCTTCGGCAAGGAATTTGCCGATTTCAGCGCGAAAGTCACCGCGTTTGACCGAACGGTCGAGCTGCGCGCGGTGCTGTTTTCCGGCAGAAAAAAGCGGCAGCTTTTCGTAAACAGCGTAAAAAAGAGGACGTTTTCCGAATTTTCCGGAAATTTAGCGGCTGTTTTATTCAGCCCCGGCGATCTGCAGATTCTAAAATCCGGTGCAAGCGCAAGGCGGCATTTGCTGGATCAGGCGCTCTGCCAGCTTTTTCCGGCATACGAGCACGCGCTTTCGGAATACACAAAGCTTTTGGAGCACAAAAGCCGCATTCTCAAAGACCGCTTCGCGCAGCCGTCGCTGATGGAGCTGCTGCCCGATTTCAACGAGCGGCTTTGCCGCTTCGGCGCGGAGATCATATCGCGCAGAGCATGGTATATGGAGCGCCTTTGCGCTTACGCGCCGTCGTTCCACCGGGACTTTTCCGGCGAGAAGGAAGCGCTTGCGCTGCGCTATCAAACCGTTTCCACGGTGAAAGACCCGTCTGCCGATCCCGAAACGCTTTATCAGCAGCTCCGCGCGCATTTAACAGATCACTGGCAGGCGGAGCTGGATAGCTGCCAATGCTTAACCGGACCGCACCGCGATGATTTCGACGCGGAGATCAACGGCATCAGCCTCAAGAGCTTCGCCTCGCAGGGACAGACACGCACTGCGGCGATCTCCTTAAAGCTTGCCGAGCGGGAGATCCTGCGCGAGCAGACGGGAGAAGAGCCCGTTTTACTGCTGGATGACGTGCTTTCCGAGCTGGACGGCACCCGGCAGGATTTTTTACTGAACCGGCTCGGCGGCGGACAGGTGTTTATCTCCTGCTGCGAAACCGACCGGCTGACCGATCTTGGAGAGACGTTCCTCGTAGAAAACGGCTCTGTGAGAAAACAGTAGAGGAAAACGCCTATGTATATTCCGATTGGCGGCGATATGTCGCTGCGGTCCGAAACGATCATTGCGATCTTTGATCTGGACAATGCGTCTTGGTCTTATAAAACAAGGGAATTTTTGCGCCGCGCGGAGGAAAACGGCGAGGTCGTCCCGATCACGGACGAGCTGCCGAAAACGATGATCCTGACCCGTGAGATGGGGCTCGATCGCGTTTGGCTTTCGCAATTCGGCGTAACGACGTTACAAAAACGCATGGAAAAAGGAGAGGCTCATGGCTGACGAAATTTTGAGCGCAGGCGCTGTAGAGCAGGAATACGGCGCGGAACAAATTCAGGTTTTGGAAGGACTCGAAGCCGTCCGCAAGCGGCCGGGTATGTACATCGGCTCGACTTCCGCAAGCGGACTGCACCACCTGGTTTATGAAATCGTGGACAACTCCATCGACGAAGCCCTTGCCGGCTATTGCACGGAGATCACGGTTACGATCAACGAGGGCAATACGATCACCGTTACCGATAACGGCCGCGGCATCCCCGTAGATATCCAGCCGCAGACAGGACGGCCTGCGCTGGAAGTCGTCTTCACGGTTCTGCACGCAGGCGGCAAGTTCGGCGGCGGCGGATACAAGGTATCCGGCGGTCTGCACGGCGTTGGCGCGTCGGTTGTCAACGCGCTTTCCGAATGGCTGACCGTCCGCGTCTACAAAAACGGCGAGATATATGAAATGAAGTTCTCGCGCGGTCATATCACGCAGGAGATGAAAATCGTCGGCAAGACGGATAAAACCGGCACCGAGGTCACCTTTGCGCCGGATCCGGAAATGTTCGATACCGTGCATTACGACTATGAAACGCTCCATACGCGCATGCGTGAGCAGGCGTTTTTGAACGCGGGACTTCGCATCACGATCAGGGACGACCGCGCGGAATCGGCGGATAAAGACGAGATTCAGCGCTTTGAATCCATGCGCTACGAGGGCGGCATCCGCGAATACGTAACGTGGCTCGGCAAAAACAAGACCGCGCTGCATGAAGACGTCATTTATATGCAGGGCAGCAAGGACGATGCGACCGCGGAGATCGCGCTGCAGTATAACGACGGGTATAACGAGCTGCTCGTATCGTTTGCCAACGACATCCATACGCCCGAAGGCGGTATGCACGAAACCGGCTTCAAAACCGCGCTCACGCGCGTGCTGAACGCATACGGCGCGAAGAGCGGTATGCTCAAGGGCGAAGAGAAGGTTTCCGGCGAGGACTGCCGCGAAGGCCTCACGGCGGTCATTTCCGTCAAGCTGACGGACGCGCAGTTTGAAGGACAGACGAAAGCGAAGCTCGGCAACGCCTATATCCGCACGCTGACGGATAACGTTGTCGGCGCGAAGCTGACGGAATACTTTGAGGAGCATCCCGCAACGGCGAAGGCGATCCTTGAAAAAGCGCTTACGGCAAACCGCGCGCGGGAAGCCGCGCGCAAGGCAAGAGAAGCCGTGCGCAACAAGACGGGGCTTGAGTCCGGCGGTATGCCCGAAAAGCTGAAGGACTGCAACGAAAAAGATCCCGCGCTCTGCGAAATTTACATCGTCGAGGGCGACAGCGCGGCAGGCTCTGCAAACCAGGGCCGCGATTCGCGCTTCCAGGCGGTGCTTGCCATGTGGGGCAAGATGCTGAACGTTGAAAAAGCGCGCGCGGACAAGATCTATAAAAACGACAAACTCGCGCCGGTTATTACGGCGCTCGGCGCAGGCATCGGCGATGAATTCAATCTGGAAAAGCTGCGCTACCATAAAATCATCATCATGGCGGATGCCGACGTTGACGGCAGCCACATCCGCACGCTGCTTTTAACGTTCTTCTTCCGCTATATGCGGCCGCTGATTGAAAACGGCTACGTTTATTCCGCCGTTCCGCCGCTGTATAAGCTCACGCGCGGCAAAACGCAGCGTGTTGCCTACTCCGACGCCGAGCGCGATCAGATCAGCGCGGAGATGCGCGGCGACAACCCCAACGCGAAGATCGACATCTCGCGCTACAAGGGCCTTGGCGAAATGAACAAGGAAGAGCTTTGGGAAACGACGATGGATCCCGAAAAGCGCACGCTGCGCCGCATCACGATGGGCGACGCCATCGAGGCGGACAAGATCTTCTCGCTGCTGATGGGCGAAGAGGTTGAGCCGCGCCGCCAGTGGATCGAAACGAACGCAAGATACGTCGTCAACCTGGACGTTTAAGTTGAAGCAATATCAAAAAGAGAATATTCCGCTTGCAAGAATGCTGCGTAAAAATGCAACGCCGTGGGAACGGCGGCTGTGGTACGAGTTTTTGAGAACATACCCGGTTCGCTTTTACCGGCAAAAACCGCTCGGCTCATTTATTGCGGATTTTTATTGCGCAAAGGCAAAACTGGTATTAGAGCTGGATGGAAGCGGACATTATCAGCCGGAAGAAAAGCGGAAGGATCAGCAAAGAACAGCATCGCTTGAAGAATCAGGACTAAAAGTTATAAGAATCAGCAATCGCAAAATTGATCAGAATTTCCGCGGCGTGTGCGAATGGATAAACGCTTTGGTTTTGGAGCGCACCGGATCGGCTCCCCTTGAGAGGGGAGCTGTCAGCGAAGCTGACTGAGGGGTAGAAACAGACTACCCCACCGGCATTTGCTGAAGCAAATGCAACCTCCCCTGACAAGGGGAGGCACGCAAAGCGGCAATCATGCAGAAACTCTGCAAAGAGGAGAAAAAGTATGGCACATAACAGAAGCTATAAACCGGAGGATATCGCCTTTCCCGATCAGGTGATCACCGAATCCGAGCTGGTCAAGGAAATGCAGACCAGCTACATCGACTATGCGATGTCGGTTATCGTCGGACGCGCATTGCCCGACGTGCGCGACGGTCTCAAGCCGGTGCATCGGCGCATCCTCTATTCCATGTTTGAAAGCGGACTCACGCATTCCAATCCGTATAAAAAGTGCGCGACCGCCGTCGGCGACGTGCTCGGCAAATACCATCCGCACGGCGACGCCAGCGTTTACGACGCGCTTGTCCGGCTCGGGCAGGATTTCTCGATGCGCTATATGCTCATCGACGGCCACGGCAACTTCGGCTCCGTGGACGGCGACCCCCCTGCGGCATACCGTTATACGGAAGCGCGGCTGAGCCGCATGGCGGACGAGATGCTCCGCGACATCGACAAGGAAACGGTCAACTGGGACCCGAACTTTGACGAGAGCCGCAAAGAGCCGCGCGTCCTGCCCAGCCGCTTCCCGAACCTGCTTGTAAACGGTTCGAGCGGCATCGCCGTCGGCATGACGACGAACATTCCGCCGCATAACCTGCGCGAAGTGATCGACGCGGCAATCTGCATTCTGGACGATCCGGAAGCAACGCTTGCCGATCTGATGCAGCATATTCAGGGCCCGGACTTCCCCACCAAGGGCATCATCATGGGCAGAAGCGGCATCAAAAAGGCATACGAAACGGGACGCGGCCACATCCGCGTTCGTGCGCGCGCCGAATTTGAGGAATTCGGCAAGGACGGCAGAACGCGCATCGTCATTTCCGAGCTGCCCTACCAGGTCAACAAGAGCCTGCTTGTAAAATCCATCGTGGACCAGGTCAAGGAAAAGCGCCTGGAAGGCATTTCCGACCTGCGCGATGAGAGCGACCGCAACGGTATGCGCGTCGTCATCGAGCTCAAGCGCGACGCGAATCCGCAAGTCGTGCTGAACCATCTCTACGCGCAGACGCAGATGCAGGTGACGTTCTCCGTGATCATGCTCGCGCTCGTGAACGATCAGACGCAGCCGCGCGTTTTAACGCTGCGGCAGATGCTCGATGAGTATCTCACGTTCCAGGAAGAGGTCATCGTCCGCCGCACGCAGTACGATCTGAAAAAAGCGCTGGAGCGCGCGCATCTGCTGGAAGGCTTGCTGATTGCCCAGGATAATATTGATGAAGTCATCAAGATCATCCGCGAAAGCTACGATGACGCGAAAGAAAATCTGATGGAGCGCTTCGGGCTTTCCGAAGTACAGGCGCAGGCGATCCTCGATATGCGGCTGAAACAGCTGCAGGGACTCGACCGCGAGAAGCTCCAGGCGGAATATGAAGAGCTGGAAAAGAAGATTGCCTATTACCGCGAGCTGCTTGCCAGCCCCGAAATGGTCAAGCAGGTGCTGAAAGACGAACTTGCCGCCCTGCGCGACAAATACGGCGACGACCGCAAGACGGAGATTGCCGAAGCGGAGGACGACATCGAGGACGAAGACCTGATCGAAGAAAAGCTCTGCTGCTACACGCTGAGCCACGCCGGCTACATCAAGCGCCTTGCCGCCGATACCTACCGCACGCAGAACCGCGGCGGCCGCGGCATCTCCGGACAGACGCTCAAGGAAGAGGACTGGATCGTCAGCCTGTACGTTGCATCGAGCCATGATCTGATTCTGTTCTTCACCGATAAGGGCAGAGTTATCAGCCGCAAGGGCTACCGCATCCCGGAGGCTTCGCGCACGGCGAAGGGCACGGCAGCGATCAACGTTCTGCCCCTGCAGCCGGAGGAAAAGGTTTCCTCGATGGTGCTTACGCCCGGCTTCAGCGATCAGGAATATCTCGTTATGGTTACGAAGCTCGGCCAGGTCAAGCGGCTGCAGCTCAGCGCGATCGATACGATCCGCACCACCGGCATCCGCGCGATCTCGCTCGACGAGGGCGACGAGCTCGTTTCCGTGTTCCGCACGGACGGCAGCGCGTCTGTGATCCTCGCAACGGCGAAGGGCATGGCGATCTGCTTCCGCGAAACGGACGTCCGCCCGACCGGACGCGACGCCGGCGGCGTTCGCGCCATCACGCTCGACGATGGCGACCGCGTTGTGGGCGCGGAGCTGTATGAAGAAGGCGCGCAGCTGCTTACCGTTACGGAGCAGGGCTTCGGCAAGCGCACCGAGCTTACGGAATACCTCCGCAAAGCGGAAGACGGCACCCGTCAGCCGCAGAACCGCGGCGGCAAGGGTCTGAAAAACTATAACCTCTCCGAGCAGACCGGCGACGTTGCCGGCATCCGCGTTGTTTCCGGCAATGAAGACGTGATGCTGATTGCCGATACGGGCGTGATTATCCGCATGCCCGTTGAGAGCATCAACGTTTACAAGCGCGATACGAAGGGCGTTCATGTGATGCGCCTGGAGGCAGGACGCATCATCGCCATGGAAAAGGTGGAGCACACCGAAGAGGAAGCGGAAGAACCTGCGCCCGAAGCGGAAACGCCGGAAGCATAAATCTGCACCGCGCCAGCGAGACTGCGCCGCCCAAAGCCTTCTCCTTGAGGAGAAGGCGGCGCGAAGCGCCGGATGAGGTGGAAACCAATTGAAACATGACAGTTGAAAATGAAAAATGCACCTTCCCAAAAAGCCGATCCAGTGCAATAGCAAACCAATTTTCAACTTTCCACTGTCAATTATCAATTCAACCGCGCCGTAGGGCGGCATGCCCTCATGCCGCCGAATGGCTGCAAACCGGCAGCGAGCTTTCGCGGCGCGATGGGGGCATCGCGCCCTACGCAAGAGACCAAATCAACCGCGCATCAGTCTCGCTCCGCGCGGCAGCTTCTCCCCGAGGAGAATCCTTGCTCAAAATAGCCCCCCCTTTACACAAGGGGGCCGTAAAAAGGAGCGCCTATGAAAACTGTTACGATTTATACCGACGGCGCCTGTTCCGGCAATCCCGGACCGGGCGGCTGGGGCGCGATTTTGGAATACGCAGGGCATGAAAAAGAGCTCTCCGGCGGCGAAAAGCAGACCACCAACAACCGCATGGAGCTGATGGGCGTGATCTCGGCGCTGAAAGAGCTGAAAGAGCCGTGCGAGGTGGAGCTTTACTCCGATTCCAAATACGTTATGGACGCGCTTTCGCTCGGCTGGGCGAAAGGCTGGCGCGCAAGAGGCTGGAAACGCGCAGATAAAAAGCCGGCGCTCAATCCCGACCTTTGGGCGGAGCTGCTGGACCTGTGCGAAACGCACACCGTGCATTGCCACTGGGTGAAAGGTCACGCGGAGAACGAAAAGAACAACCGCTGCGATCAGCTCGCCGTCGCCGCAAGAGAACAATTCGCATAATGAAGCAGAGGCAGGAGCATTGCTCCTGCCTCTGCTTCTTGCGTTTTTAGAGAAGTGTGGTAGAATGGTATTGTCACATACACTAAAATTAGAGACTGCATATTCTTTTTGCGTATCGCAAATGCTTTGCCTGTGTTTCTTTGGTAAAAACACGGGCTCATTAAACAGGCGTAAGCGTTTGCGTTCAGTTTAGTGTGTGTGACAGCATTCGAGCCGCGTGTTTTTCGGTGCGTGGCTTCGGCTGCGCACTTTTTTAATTTGGAGGAATTACAATGAACGAGCAACAGAACTATAAAACGATCTATATTCGCTTATTTGCCAGAGTCGCCGATGCAACAGATGCGCTGGAGAATGGCGACGAAGAAAAAGCGCTTTCTATTTTAATTGCGGCGCAGCAGGAAGCGGAAGAAGCTGTTTTGTCAATGGACGTGTAATAGCGCGGCGCAATGAGGGCATCGCGCCCTACGCGGAAAGCTGAAAAACCCCACTGCCAAAAGCAGTGGGGTTTTGTAATGCTGTATTTCGTTCGGGGATCAGCCCTTGACGGAACCGATCATAACGCCCTTTTCGAAGTACTTCTGGATCCACGGATACACAACCAGGATCGGCGCGGTCGAAACAACGATCAGCGCGTAGCGCATCGCTTCGCCGGCGGACTTTGCCGCTTCCTGCGCAGACGAGGATTCGATCTGCGTAAGGTCGGTGGAAGTGGACGCGATCAGGATCGTGCGGAGGATCAGCTGCAGCGGGAACTTCATCTCATCACGCAGGTACAGCAACGCGCCGTAGTATGCGTTCCAGTGGCCGACTGCGTAGTACAGCAGAAGGACGGACATAACCGCCTTGGAAAGCGGAAGGACGATCTGGAGCAGATAGCGGATATCGCTGCAGCCATCGAGCATCGCGGCTTCCTGAAGCTCGCCGGGGATGCTGTTGCGGAAGAACGTGCGCATGATGATCATGTTATGCACGTTGATCGCGCCGGGGATGACGAGCGCCCAGCGGGAGTTCGTCAGGCCGAGTTTGACCATCAGCAGGTAGTGCGGAATCACGCCGCCGCTGAAGAACATCGTGATTGTGAAGAGCGTCATGTAGATGCCGCGGCCCTGGAAATTTCTGCGCGACAGCGGATATGCTGCCAGCGTAGTCATAAACAGGTTCCATGCGGTACCGACAACGGTATAGAAAATCGTATTTGCGAAGCCGCTCCAAACGGTGCGGTAATGGAACACGATATCGTAACCGACGACACTCGGCTCAACCGGCCACAGCAGGACACGACCGGAGGAAACTGCGTTGCCGGACGAGAACGAGCTGGACACAACGAAAATAACGGGATAGATGATGATGAGAAGCAGCAGGCACACGATGATGTTGACCACGGTATACATGATCTTATCTTCGCGGCTCAAGCCGATCTTGTTCGATACTTTCTTTTCGGCGGCCGCAATGGCCTTTGCGTTATTTGCCATTCGTGCGCACCTCCTTAGAACAGGCTGACTTCATCCTTGCTCGCTTTTTTGGAGATCCAGTTAACAGTCAGCAGCAAGATACAGTTGACGATCGAGTTGAACAGGTCAACGGCGGTACCGAAGGAGAAGCCGTTCGTATCCTGAAGACCTTTTTTATAAACGTAAGTCGAAATCACTTCGGACTTCGTGAGGTTCAGGCTGTTCTGCATCAGGAAGACCTTCTCGAAGCCGATGGACAGGATGTGTCCGCAGCGGAGGATCAGCATGATGCCGAGCGTCGGGATGATGGTGGGCAGATCCACGTGGATCACGCGCTTCCAGCGGCTTGCGCCGTCAAGCTGCGCGGCTTCGTGCAGATCGTTGGAAACGGACGACAGCGAAGCAAGATAAATGATACTGTTCCAGCCGAGCTGCTGCCAGACTGCCGACCAAACGTACAGATGGCGGAACGCAGACGCGCTGGATCGGATATCCGTTGGGTAACCCTCGCCGCCGAACAGGCGGTAGATCGAGCCGTACAGACCGTTGACCGGGCTGAGGACCTGGTTCAGAATTGCAACCAGGACGACGACCGAGATAAAGTGCGGTATGTAGGTCATGGTCTGGGTGAACTTCTTGAACTTCTCGTTGCGGACCACGTTCAGCATCAGCGCGAAAATGATCGGCAGGGGGAACGTGATAAACAGCGAATACGCGGCAAGAATGATCGTGTTGAGCAGGATCTTCGCAAAATCGGGCGAAGTCCAGAAGCGCTTGAACCATTTCAGGCCAACCCATTCGGAACCCCAGATACCGGCTCTCGCGCGGTAGTTACGGAAGGCGATCTGCGCGCCGTACATCGGATAGTACTTGAAAATCAGCAGCCAGATCAGCGGAAGGAGCATCAGCAGATGCAGCTGCCAATCGCGCTGGAACTTCCGAACGAACGGACTTTTGCGCGGTGCGGGAGTCGCTGTACCGGTAACGACGACTTCCTGCGGTGCTTGCGTGTTCTTCATTGCGGTAATCATCCTCTCTTGCGGCACGCTGCCGCAGAACTGGTGTTTTTTGGCGCGGATGCGCCGCTGTCCGCGTAAAAACGGACTTTCTCCACGATGTTATTTTATTTCTAATAGAATAAAAAAACAACTCTCATTTTGTGTTTCGCGCCTCTTGATCCGATTTATCTGCTTTTTATCCAGTTTCTCGACAGATGGGTTGTGCAATTTCACGAACGAAATGCCAATAAATGGAAATTCTCACGCCCAAAATGAGAAATTCTCAAATCGTGCGTTGTTTTCTCAATTTGAGACAATGGAGCGGCGGGGACGCAAAGCCGCTTGGTACTTGGGTTTGCGCCGATAAGAAACCACAAGATATGGACTTGGCGGCAAGCGATGCGCCAAACCGCCAAAAACGACGGAACGCATAGCGAAACAAGGCAAGAAAATTTTTCGCAAATCGTTGACAAAACAAAAAACCTATGCTATGATGCGGTAAACCATTGACGAAGCGTGAGTACGTTTCACAAACCTTTCTTCCAGAGAGCCGCCGGCGCTGAGAGTGCGGCAGAAAGCGTGGAACCGAATGGGCTTCCGAGGGCAAGCGGAAACGGCGCAAGCCGGAGTATGTAAGACGGAGCGGCTCTCCGTGAGCAAAGCCGGCGTATGCAAGTACGCAAGAGAGGGCGCGCAAGGCGCGTCAAGCCGGGTGGCACCGCAGGATTTCATCCTGTCCCAGCAGCAATGCAGGGGCAGGATTTTTTGTTTTCAAAGGAGGACGCTATGATGCAAAGAACAAAGCGATGGCGCACCGCGCCGAAAACAAAAGACGAAATTCAGAAAAAAGCATATACTATTTAATATGAAACCAAACCAACCGATGAAGAAAGGAAGACTCCCATGAAAAAACTGATGAGCATTTTCTTGATCCTCGCGCTTGTGCTTGGGCTGGCAGCCTGCGGCGAAGCACCGGAAACAACGGAAGAAACCACCACGCCGGAAACGACCGAGGCCGCCGTTTATAAAGTCGGCATCTGCAACTACGTTGACGACGCTTCGCTCAACCAGATCGTTGAGAACGTGGAAGACCGCCTTGCCGAGCTCGGCGAAGAGCTGGGCGTGACCTTTGAAATCGAATACGACAACTGCAACGCGGACGCTGCGGTTATGAACCAGATCATCGCCGGCTTCATTGCCGACAAGGTCGATCTGATGGTTGGCGTTGCGACGCCCGTTGCGATGGCGATGCAGGCGGCAACGGAAGAAAACGGCATCCCCGTTGTTTTTGCGGCTGTTTCCGATCCAATCTCCACGGAGCTGGTTGCTTCGATGGATGCGCCGGGCGCAAACGTCACCGGTACGTCCGACGCGCTCGATACTGCGGCAATCTTCAACCTGATTTTTGCGGCAAACCCCGAAGCGAAGACCATCGGCCTGCTCTATGACGCGGGACAGGATGCCTCCACCACCGCCATCGCGGACGCGAAGGCATATCTGGAAGAAAAGGGCGTTGCCTACGTGGAAGCCACCGGCACGAACGTTTCGGAAGTGCAGCTTGCAGCCGACACGCTGATAACCGACGGCGTTGACGCGGTCTTCACCCCGACCGACAACACCGTTATGACGGCGGAGCTTTCCATCTATGAAGCGTTTGCCGAAGCCGGCATCCCCCACTACACCGGCGCGGACTCCTTCGCGCTGAACGGCGCGTTCCTCGGCTACGGCGTTGACTACGCCAACCTCGGCAGAGAGACGGCGGACATGGTTGCGGACATCCTCGTGAACGGACTGAATCCGGCGCAAACGCCCGTAAAGACGTTCGATAACGGCACTGCCACCATCAACACCGAAACCTGCGACGCGATCGGCTTCGACTACGATACGATTGCCGCGGCGTTTGCGCCGTACTGCACGCAGGTGCAGCCGATCCAGACGGCGGAGAGCTTCTGATTTTTCGATCTTGTACCGCACCAATAGCGCCCCTTGAGAGGGGAGCTGGCAGCGAAGCTGACTGAGGGGTAGACAATCTGCCGCAAGAGAGCAGTTTCGAAAAAAACAAGACGACTCCTCCGGCTGCGGCTCCGCCGCAGCCGCCTCCCCTGACGAGGGGAGGCTGGGGGATGACGCAAAATGAAAGGAAGTGAGACGAATGCCTCCGATTTTTTCCATGCTGCAAACAACGGCTGAACTCGGCCTTATAAACGCGCTGGTTGTGCTGTCGCTGTTTCTGAGCTACACGATGCTCGGCGTTTGCGATCTGAGCACCGACGGCTGCTTTACGCTCGGCGCGGTTACGGGCGCGGTGGTTGCGATTTCCGGGCATCCGTATCTTGCGATTCCTGCGGCGATGTGCGCCGGCATGCTCTCCGGCCTTATCACGGCGACGCTGCAAACGCGCATGGGCGTGAACAGCCTGCTGGCAGGCATCATCGTCAATACCGGGTTATACTCGATCAACCTGCTGATTACAAACAACAAAGCGCAGCTCAACATGATCAAAACGCCGACTGTTTTCACGCAGCTTCGCGCGCTGATCGGGCCTTCGCCGCTCGGCATCTACACAACGCTTTTCATCGCGCTTGCGGCGGTTGCGCTTGTGATTGTGTTTTTGAGCCTGTTTCTGCGCACGCGCATGGGACTTTCCATCCGCGCCACGGGCAACAACCCGGATATGGTGCGCGCGTCTTCGATCGATCCGCGCGTTACAACCACAGTCGGGCTTGTGATCTCCGGCGCGATCACCGCGCTTTCCGGCTGCCTGCTTGCGCAGTCGCAAAAGTCGGTTGACGTGAACATCGGCTCGGGCATGGTCACGGTTGCGCTGGCGTCGCTGCTGATCGGCGGCACGTTCGCGGGCAGAGGGAAAATCCCGCTGCGCGCGATCGGCGCGGTGATCGGCTCGCTGATTTTCCAGCTTGTTTATACCGTTGCGCTGCGGCTGAAAATGCCGGGCTTCATGCTGAAGCTCGTTTCGGCGGTCATCGTTGTAATTGCGATTTCCGCGCCGTATCTGCGCAGCCAGTTCCCGGCGCTGAAACGGAGATTCGCGCACGCGAGAAAGCGGGGTGATTGCTGATGCTGGAGCTTTCGCATCTTTCCAAAACGTTTAACCCCGGAACAGTCAACGCCAAGCTCGCGCTGGACGATCTTTCCCTTTCCGTTGCGGACGGCGATTTCATCTCGATCATCGGCGCGAACGGCGCCGGAAAATCCACGCTCTTTAACGCGATCTGCGGCAGTTTTATGACCGATACCGGCAGCATCGTGCTGGACGGCAAGGACGTAACGCTGATGCCGGAGCATCAGCGCGCGCGCAGCATCGGGCGGCTGTTTCAGGACCCGATGCGCGGCACCGCGCCGGGCATGAGCATCGAGGAAAACCTCGCGCTTGCCGCAGGCCACGGCGGATGGCTCTCTCCGATCTCCCGAAGCGACAGAAAGCTTTTCCGCGAGAAGCTCGCGCTTCTGGGAATGGGGCTCGAAGACCGTATGCAGCAGCCGGTCGGGCTGCTTTCGGGCGGCCAACGCCAGGCGCTGACGCTGATGATGGCAACGATCAATCCGCCGAAGCTGCTGCTGCTCGATGAGCATACGGCGGCGCTTGACCCCGCAACGGCGGAAAAGGTGCTTGATCTGACGATGCGCATCGTTTCCGAGCAAAAGCTCACCTGCCTGATGATCACGCACAACATGGCGTCGGCACTGGAGCTCGGCAGCCGCACGATCATGATGGACCGCGGCAGAATTATCTATGACGTTGCCGGCGAGCAGCGCAAAGCGCTGACGGTCAGCGATCTGCTTGACCGCTTCCGCGAGGCAAGCGGCAAGGCGCTCGATAACGACCGGATGCTTTTAACGTAAAAAACTGCATTGCAAGGCTTCCTTGCAATGCAGTTTTTAATATCCGTTTTGGAGCGTATCGAAAAAGCCATCGTCCGAGAGGGAAACGAAGTCGTTTCCGGCAACGACGATATGATCCACAAGCGGAATGCCCACGGCGTTCAGCGCCGTCCAGACAGCCTGCGTTGTTGCGCGATCTTCAACGGACGGCAGTGCAATGCCGCTTGTATGGTTATGCGCGAGCACAACGGACGTTGCGTTGCACCGCAGCGCAAGATCAACGACCTTTCGCATAGAGATCGCGGCGTTATTTACGCTGCCCTCGTGCAGCAGATAACAGCCGAGCGCCTTACACTTGGAATCGAGGCAGAGCAGATAGACCATCTCGTTGCGCGCCGCTAAAAAATACGGGATCAAATATTTGCCACATTTTTCGGACGTGTTGAGAATCTCTCCCGGTGCGTTGCAATCGCGCAGGTAGCGTTTTGCAACCTCCGGAAACAGATGCAAGAACACGGCGGCATTTTCGCCGAGGCCGGGAACGGCGGCAAGATCCTCCACAGGCGCCTCCAGCACTGCCGGAAGCGAACCGAAACGGTCGATCAGCGCGTGCGCGATGGGGTTGGTATCCACGCGCGGCAGAACGTAAAACAGCAGCAGCTCTAAAATATTCAGATCGTCAAAGTGCATAAGCCCTTCATCGCGAAAGCGCTGGCGCAGCCGCTTGCGGTGACCGTCATGATGCGTTTCCAACGCGGATCATTCCTCCGTCTGTTCGGTTTTCTCTTCGGCAGCTTCTTCGCCTTCGGGAAGCTGCGGCTTATCATGATTCACGAACGCCATCAGCTCGTCGCCGGTGATCGTTTCCTTCTGCAGCAGATACAGCGCGATCTCATCGAGCAGCGCGCGGTTCTCGATCAAAACGGCTTTTGCCTGCTCGTAGCAGGTTTCCAGAAGCTGCTTGATCTCGGCATCCGCCTGCGCGGCGGTATCATCGGCGCAATTCATCATGGTGCTGCCGTCCAAATACGGATTGGAAACGGTAGACAGCGCCATCAGCCCGAATTTATCGGACATACCGTACTGCGTGATCATCTTGCGCGCAAGATCGGTTGCGCGCTCGATATCGTTCGCCGCGCCGGTGGTCTGCACGCCGAAGACCGTCTGCTCCGCGGCGCGGCCGCCGAGCAGCGTTTGCAGCTCGGTGAGCAGCTCTTCCTTTGAGGAGAGGAACTTTTCCTCCTCCGGCATCTGCATCGTATAGCCGAGCGCGCCGGAGGTATGCGGCACGATCGTGATTTTGGAAACGGGCTGCGTATGCTTCTGCATCGCGGCAACGAGCGCATGACCGACCTCGTGGTAGGCGACGATGCGCTTTTCCGTATCGGTGAGGACGGTACCCTTTTTCTCGGTACCTGCGATGACGACCTCAAACGAGGTGAGCAGGTCCTCCTGGTTGACCGTTTTTCTGCCGTGGCGCACGGCGCGCAGCGCGGCTTCGTTCACGAGGTTCGCAAGATCCGCGCCGACGGCGCCTGCCGTTGCCTGCGCGATCTTGTTCAGGTCTACGTCTTCCGCGAGCTTGATGTTTTTCGTATGCACGCGCAGCGTTTGATAGCGGCCGGCAAGGTTCGGACGGTCCACAACAATGCGGCGGTCAAAACGACCGGCGCGCAGCAGCGCCTTATCGAGAATTTCGGGGCGGTTCGTTGCCGCAAGGATCACAACGCCCTTGCCGGAATCGAAGCCGTCGATCTCCGCGAGGAGCTGGTTGAGCGTTTGCTCGCGCTCGTCGTTGCCGCCGAATTTGGAATCGCGCGTGCGGCCGATGGCGTCGATCTCGTCAATGAAGATGATGCACGGCGCAACCTTCTGCGCGTCGGCAAACAGATCGCGCACGCGGCTTGCGCCGACGCCCACGAACATTTCAACAAAGTCCGAGCCGGAGATGGAGAAAAACGGGACCTTCGCTTCGCCGGCAACCGCCTTGGCGATCAGCGTTTTGCCCGTGCCGGGCGAACCGACGAGCAGTGCGCCCTTGGGCAGCTTCGCGCCGATATCGGTATATTTTTTCGGGTTGTGCAGGAAATCGATGATCTCAACGAGCGATTCCTTTGCCTCGTCCTGGCCGGCAACGTCCTCGAACGTGACGCCGGTTTCTTTTTCCATATAGACCTTTGCGTGGCTCTTGCCGATGCCGCCGAGCCCGCCGCCGCCCATGCGCTTGGACATGGAGTTCATCAGCAGCGAGAACAGCAGATACATCGCCGCGATCGGCAGCACCCACGTCAGCATGAACGAGAGGATGGGGCTCATCGTTTCCTCGATGTGCGCGCTGTATTCAACGCCGTGCGCTTCGAGCTGCTCGGTCAGTCCGGTCAGCGGCAGATTGTCGATGAGGCCGGTATAATAGGTCTGCCGCGCGGTCAGCTCCTTTGCCGCTTCTTCCTTCGTCAGGATCATGATGCGGTCGGACTGGAACTGCACGGAATCCAGCTCGTCGTTTTCCAGCATCTCAATGAAATCGGAATAGTCGATCTCCGTTTGATAGGCGTTTGCAACGGAGCTGAATATGGAATTGAGAACAACGGTCAGAAGCAGCGCGGCAAGCAGGATCACGAGGATCGTTCTGCCCTGCCGTCCTTCCGGCCGGCGGTCGTTGTTGCGGTTGTTTTGATCGTTCATAAAAACCTCCTGTGGGAGAAATTCAAACCATTTTTCACATCATACCATAAAAAAAGCGCCGCTTCAAGGAATGCGGCGCTTTGCGCTGTAAAATTTCTGTGAATTTCGGCGGAGATTTCCGCGTTTTTAGTTGTAACGCGGCGGATAAACTGTTATAATGTATTTTGGATTATTATGAAGCGCGGAGGCTATTATGGCTGAGAAACGAAGCAGTCTGCCCACGGAAGAGGGCACGGTACTCGAAGGCAGAAACGCGCTGTCCGAAGCGCTGAAAAGCGGACGGCGGATCGATAAAGTGTTTGTAACGGACGGCGATCCCGATCGCTCGCTGCTGCACCTTGCGTCGCAGGCGAAGGAGCAGGGGGCGGTGGTCGTGCGCGTGGACCGCAGAAAGCTCGATCAGATGAGCGAAACGCACGCGCACCAGGGCGTGATCGCGTATGCGGCGGCGCACGAATACGCATCGCTTGACGACGTGTTTGCCCTTGCTGAAGCGCGCGGCGAAGCCCCGCTGATCGTCCTTTGCGATGAGCTGACCGATCCGCACAACCTCGGCGCGATCATCCGATCGGCGGAGTGCGCCGGAGCGCACGGCGTGATCATCCCGAAGCGGCGCAGCGTGGGCTTAACGGCAACCGCGGCGAAAGCGTCTGCAGGCGCAATCGAATATATGCCGGTTGTGCGCGTGACGAATCTCGTAAACGCGATGGAAGCGCTGAAGCAGCGCGGCGTTTGGATCTACGGAACGACCGCAGACGCGAAAACCGCCCTCTACGACGCGGATCTGCGCGGCGCGGCGGCGATTGTGATCGGCAACGAAGGCAGCGGCATGAGCCGGCTGGTTGCCGAGCGGTGCGACGTAAGCGTGAGTATTCCGATGCGGGGCAAGATCTCCTCGCTCAACGCATCGGCGGCAGCGGCGGTGCTGCTTTATGAAGCGGTACGGCAGCGGCAGTAAGGGGAAGAAATGGACGAATTCCAAAGGACGGACGAACAACTGAATACAGCGCCCGATCCGGCGGAATACGATATTGACGCAATCGTTGCGGAATTTTCCGATCCGCCGGAAGACGCGCCGGACGACGTAAAGATCTGGACGCCGAAGACGGAGCGGGAGCCCGAGCCGGAGCCGGAAACACCGCTGGAGCCGACCATCGAGCTGCTGCCGCCGAAGCGGATAAAACCGCCGAAGACAAAGCCGCCGAAAGCGCCGCGTGTTCACCATGAGCTGCGCGTTCCGATGCGCGGCTACAACGCGGCGTTGGCTGTTGCTGCATGGGTGCTGCTGGCGGTCACGGCTGCGGTTGCGGCATTTTCGGAGCGCGCGTATTTCGGCATTGCGCTGCCGAAACCGGTTGCGGCGTACGTGCCGCCGGCGATATTCGCGGCGCACTGCCTGCTTGCGCTGCCGGAGCTGGTTCGCGGCGCGATCAGCCTGCCTCGCAAGTTTACGCCGCAGTCGTATCTGCTGCTGACTGTGCTCGTGCTTGCGATCTGCGGCATCGCCGGCGCAGGCGCATTCTGGGCGGCGGGATCGCTGCTTTTAACGGTGAGCTTCTGGGGCGGCTATCTCCGATTGCGCGCGGAGCGCAGAGCGCAAAGCCTGCCCGACGCGGAAACAGCAGAAGGCATTATGATGGCGCAGGGCGGCGCGATCCGCGCGGAAGCGGACGCGCAGCGCGTTGCGGCTGATACGATTGCGGAAAACTTCATCGACCGCCGCTTGAATATTTTTGCGCCGATCCTCGCCGCGCTGACGCTTGTGATCGCGGCGACGTTTGCGCTGATTGCGGAGCGCAGCTTCCTCTGGAGCTGGAGTTTGCTTCTGATCGGCGCGTATCCGCTCGGCGCGGTGTTATCGTATGCGCGGGCGTTCGCGCGGCTGTCAAAACGGCTTTTCAAATCCGGCGCGGCTGTCGGCGGACTGAATGGTGCGGAACGCCTATGCGGATCGGCGGGCGTGATCGTTACGGATACGGATCTGTTTCCGCCGGCAAACGTTTCGCTCAACGGCGTGAAGACGCTCGGCGACGCCGATGCGGACAGAATCCTCGGCTACGCGAACGCGCTGCTGGAAAGCGCCGGCGCGGAAACCGCGCACCTGTTTTCCGACGCGATGGAGCAGCAGCGCAGCCGCCGCTATTACGCAAATCAATTTCTTGCTTATGACGCAGGCGGGCTCGGCGGCGAGATCAGCGGCGACGTTGTTTTGCTCGGCGGCAGGGCGTTTATGAAAACGATGAACGTCGCGCTGCCGCAGGACGTGCGGCCAAGCAGCGCGCTCTACCTTGCGATCAACGGCAAGGCGGCAGGCGTTTTCGCCGTAACCTACCGCGCATCGGACGCTGTGCGCAGCGGACTTGCAGCGCTGATTGAAAACCGCGCGCAGCTTACGCTGCTTTCGCACGACGTTTTGGTCACGCCGGCGATGATCGGGGCAAAATACGGCGTGCCGCAGGAGCGGATCACGCAGCCGCCTTACCGCCAGCGCGAAGCGGCAGCCGCCATAGCGGAGGACGCAAAACCCGGCGCGATCGTTTGGCGAAAGGGCTTTTACCCGTTTGCGATTGCCGTAGCCGGCGCGCGGAAGCTCCGGCGCGCCGCGCGCATAACGTCGGCGCTGTCGCTTTTGGGCGCAATCATCGGGCTGTTGCTGATGACGCTGATGACGCTTACAAATGCGCATAGCGCGGCAAGCGTGTGGAATTTGCTGCTTTACCACGCATTATGGCTGATCCCCACGATGCTTTTAACATAAGGCATATAGAAAAAGCACAAAAACAAAACCGCCTTTTCAGCAAATAGCACAAAAAAGAGGGCGGTATCGGAATTTCGTTGAAAAAGTTCGGAAAGAACGGTATAATAGTTCCCAAGATTTGATATGATACGGCGGTCTGTCCGCCGATCCATGAAAGGAGTCAACACCCATGAGTTACACCGCCAAGGATATCCGCAACGTAGCCCTGCTGGGACACGGCGGCGATGGCAAAACGATGCTCTCCGAGAGCATGCTGTTTTTGACCAAAGCGATCGATCGTCTCGGCAAAATTACCGACGGCAACACCACTTCGGACTTCGACGCTGAAGAAACCAAGCGCCAGTATTCCATTTCCACTTCGGTTCTGCCGGTTGAATGGAACAAACACAAGATCAACGTGCTGGACAACCCCGGCACTTTCGATTTCGCAGGCGAGATCGTGCAGTCGCTGCGCGTTGTAGACGCCGGCATCATCTGCCTCACCGCCAAGAGCGGCGTGGAAGTCGGCACCGAAAAGGGCTGGAAATCGCTGAAGGATGCGGATCTTCCCGCGGCGTTCTACGTTTCCAAGCTCGATGAAGAGCACGCAAACTTCTTCGCAACTTGCGATGCGCTGCGCGACCAGTTCGGCATGACGGTTGTTCCGCTTGTCTTCCCGATCGTGGAAGGCGACAAGACCATCGGTCTTGTTGATCTGCTTGCCGGCACGGCGAAGAAGGTTGACGGCAGCAAGATGGATCTCACGGCTGACGCGCAGGCGAAGGTCGAGGAATACACCGCTGCGCTGCATGAGCAGATCGCCGAGACCGACGAAGCGCTCATGGAGAAGGTCCTGATGGAAGAGCCGCTGACGGCGGACGAGCTGAAAAAAGGCGTGCACGACGCAATCGCGCAGCGCAGCCTGACCCCCGTGTTCTGCGGCAGCGCGCTTTCCGGCTACGGTACGACCGACCTGCTCGACGGCATCGTGAACTACTTCCCGAATCCGCTTGAAGGCAAGGCAATGCCCACGGCTGACGGCGGCGAATTCAAGCTGAATGAAAGCGGCGACCCGATGGTCTTCGTTTTCAAGACGCTTTCCGACCAGTTCGGCAAGAACTCCTTCTTCAAGGTGATTTCCGGCACGGTCAAATCCGATATGACGCTGAATAACGCCCGCACGGGCGATGCCGAAAAGCTCGGCAATATGTTCTTCCCGAAGGGCAAGAACAACACGAAGACCGATTCGATCGCCTGCGGCGACATCGGCGTTTTCACGAAGCTCTCCTCCGTTAAGACCGGCGATACGCTCGGCCAGCCCGGCAAGACCACCGCGATTGCGGAAATCAAGTTCGATACGCCGTGCTACTCCATGGCTGTCCATGCAAAGGTCAAAGGTCAGGAAGACAAGATCGCTGCCGGCCTTACCCGCCTCAACGAAGAGGACAACTCCTTCACCGTTGAAACCAACACCGAAACGAAGGAACAGATTCTCTCCGGCGTTGGCGATATCCATCTGAACGTGATCTGCTCGAAGCTGCTCGGCCGCTTCAAGGTTGAAGCAGAGCTGACTCCGGCAAAGATCGCTTACCGCGAAACCATCAAGAAGACCGTTGAGCAGCAGGGCCGCCACAAGAAGCAGTCCGGCGGCCACGGCCAGTTCGGTGACGTTCACATCCGCTTCTCGCATCAGGACGAGACCGAAGACATGATCTTCGCGGATGAAACCGTCGGCGGCTGCGTGCCGAAGAACTTCATCCCGTCGGTTGAAAAGGGCCTGCGCAACGCCATCAAGAAGGGCGTTCTCGCCGGCTATCCGATGGTGAACCTGAAGGCAACGCTGTTCTTCGGTTCGTCCCACCCGGTCGACTCCTCCGATATGGCGTTCCAGACCGCGGCAGGCATCGCTTACAAGGAAGGCATCCCCAAGGCTGCGCCGACGCTGCTTGAGCCGATCGGCGAGCTGAAGGTTTACATTCCCGATTCCTACATGGGCGATATCATCGGCGACCTCAATAAGCGCCGCGGCCGCGTTATGGGCATGAACCCCACCGGCGACGGTCTGCAGGTTGTTGAGGCGGAAGTCCCCATGGGCGAGATGAGCAGCTACGCCATCGACCTTCGCTCCATGACGCAGGGCAGAGGCTCCTACAGCCTGACCTTCATCCGCTATGAGGAAGTTCCGCAGGCGGACCAGGCAAAGATCATCGAAGCCGCCAAGAAGGACGCAGAGGAAGAATAAGATTTCCAATAAAAAAAGATGCAGTCATCGATTGCATCTTTTTTTGTGCTGCACCCAAGGGGAGGCGTTTGCACGCGAGGTTTGCGCACCCTACGTATCCGGCAATCTGCCGTAGTCGTTCCATTCGCCGTAGCGCTTGCCTTTTTTCGTTTCCGCGATCAGATGGGCAAGCGCCTTTTCATATTGCGCCGGGTTTCGCTGCTTATAAAACGCAACGTTATAGGCGCGGATTCGCTGATAAAGCGGCGGAAAGGCACAAAACTTCGTCCAGCATCGCGCACTTTTGAGCGCGGCGGCAACGTCGCTATCCATGCGGAAGCGCATATCCGGCAGCACGGCGCGGCCTGCATCGGTCATCAAGCCGAGCGATTCCAGCCGGCGAACACGCTGCTTATTCAGCTCCGTCCAGGGGCTGTTTTTCTTTCTTGGGGAAAAGCGGCTCCACATTACGCCGTCAATGCTTTTCCACACCGAATCGATCCAGCCGAAGCAGAGCGCTTCTTCCACCGCGTCCAGATAGTAGAAGACGCTTGGATCGACCGGCTTGCCGCGCTTGACGACAACCCAGCATTCGCGCGCGGACGTGCCGTTTTCCATCAGCCATGCGCGGAATTCCGCGCGGCTTTTTACGGATAGTTGGTTTTCCGTGTGGAATCACCTTTCTTTCGCTGCGGCGCAAAACGCAAAGAGGATTGCAACGTAGCAGATGGTTTTCGGGAGCATCAGCATACCGAGGATCGGCAAAAAGCCTGCGCCGAACGCAACCGGCAGATAAAACGCAAACGAGAGCGTGATCCAGAGCCAGACAAGGCGAAGCGGCCCCCCGTTTTTGCGGTTTCGGAAAAACAGCAGCATCACAGCAGCGCCGAGCACCGCAAACGGCACGTTCCGAGCAACGCCCCAAAGGAGAGGGCTTTCGTTTTGCAGCCAGCCGTTTTGCGGAAACAGGCAAAGCATGATCCGCTCGGCGGACGACCAGATCACGATCCGCTGCGCGCGATAAGGCGGCTGCTCGCCGTAATACAGGCAGCCGATTCGGTAAAGCAGCACGTAGAAAACGGTCATGGTGATCGATGTCACCAGTTTACCGATGCCGAGCGCGGCGGTAAAATCCGCTTCGATAATGTAATTCAGCACGCGCGGCACGAGATGGAACGCATCGCCGATGCCAAGCACCAGCGCGGCAATGCCCATCAGCCGCTGCGCGCGATTTTTCGCCTTCGCGCAAAGGAAGATACCGATTCCGATCGCTGTCAGCAGATAGAGAAGGTCAAACGCGCTTTCTCCGTATTTCATAAATACCTCCGTTACCGATTTAATGCGGCGCTTAATCGGTGCGGCACGCCGCGCGGACCGCGCACGGCGAAGACGCCGTAATCTTCTTTCAAAACGGAAAATTGGAACTTTTCCGGCGGATAACGCCGCAAAAGCTTCAGCTTTGCGCGGTTTTCGTAATCGTCCGGCAAATTTGCATCCACAACAGCACACTGAAAAACGATCGCCGAAACGGGCGCGGCAACGTAAAGATAAACCGTATCGCCGATCCGAACGTTGGGCGAAGGCGTCCAAAGGACCTCGTCGGTGCCGTCAAAGGCGTGCGTTACGTCGTAGTATTTCGGGTTTGTGGGAATGATCCACTCCTTCGGCGGACGCGCCGCTTTCTTCTTATACTTCGAAGCCGTAACGAGATAGCTTTCATCGATCCATTTGAAGATCTCCTCCGGCGGCACCGTGCCGTCCAGCAAAATGGAGATCCAGCAGCCGCGGCTGATGTGATAGCCGTAGCGGTAGCCCGGCTGCTGCGCAAGCACGTCCACAAGCAGCGGATCGGATAGCTTCACGTTGATAATGTCCACGCGATCGCTGCCGGGAAGCCCGAGCTTTTCGCGCTGCACGTCCATGATCAGCGCGAACCATTTTCGGTTATCCGCATGGCGCATCACGGGGAACGTCGGCGCGTTCGGCAGCGGATAATCCGGCGTAACGCCGTACCGCTCCTTTACGTATGCAAAAATTTCTTCTCTTTGTATCATTGTTTCGCAAGTTCTGCGGAAACTGCCGCAATTAGCTCCCTTAAAAATTCCTTGTTTTCCACGTTGTCAACCAGCAGCATTTCTTTTGCGCCGGGGTAGGGCAGCTCCAGCGCAGCCTGCGGAAGCATCGCTTTTGCCGCTTTCGTCGGCTTAATCAGAAAGCGGTTGTCATAGATGCCGCCGAACACTTTTCCGTTTACGTAGAGAACGTATTCGCCCATCATTGCCCGATGGGAAATGCCCTCCGCCTCGGAAAGCTGCTCTAAAATATAATCCAGATATTCCTTCCGTGATGCCATATGACAATCCCTCACGAATGCTCCGCGGCAAATGCTTTCCTTTTAGTTTTCCTTTAGCGCCTTGCGCGCATCGGGGCTGTAGCCGAGGATCGGCGCGATTTTTTCGCAGGTGTCCAGCGCGGCGCAGCTTCCGCAGGTGCTATGCTGCTTTTTCAGCGCGCATTGGCGCACAGGGCAGAGCGATTCGCAGTACGGCGTTTTTACGCCGTCCACGCGGCAGCCAACGCAGTTAATCATGTCCGGCGTGATCTCCACGCCGTTCATTTCCGACCAGCTTTTTGCCACTTTTTCGCGCAATGCATTGTCGCTTGTGATCGTAGCGATGCGCGCTTGGCACGTTTCGCAGTCCAAGCCGCAGATTGCAAGCAATTCTTTCATCTGTATATTCTCCTATTCCGCTGTTTCCACCAAAAAACTGACAGGACGGAAGCCGTCGTTGCACGAAAGCATCGCCGACCGCTTGTTTTTCATCCAGCCGTCGTAAAAATTCTCCGCGCCGCAGGCAAGCGCCCGAACGAACGGCGCGAGCGTTTCCCACGCGCTTTCGCAGAAGCCCTGCGGCATCCGTGCGTCCTCGGAGAGGAACACCGCGCCGAGCCGCAGATCGCAGGCGTGCTCGATCGGGTTTTCGTAGGCTTCGATGAGATCGTCATAGCGCGCCATGCGCATGACCGTGATCCGAACAGTTTTCATAAGAATCAATACCCTTTCTACGACGCCCAGACGAGGTGCGGTTCTTTTTGCACGCATAAGAGATCAGATGCGCTTGACATACGTTCCGTTTTCTTCTGTGTAATTCAGCCTTTTCAGGTATGCCTTGTGATTTTCGGAAGGGCCGCTGTAGCGCAGCTCTTTTACGCCCGAGGCAGCCAGCTGCTCGCAGAGGAAGCGGCCGACCGAGCAGTCCCGATAAGACGGCGTTGCATAGTCCAAAGCAACGTCGTATACCGCGCCGTCCAGCTTGCCGAACGTAACGCCTGCGATGGCGTCATCGCAGGTGATGATGTAAACCGTGTCCGTTGCCGCCGGCTTCGCGTCCGCGAGGGAAAAGCAGGCGAGGATATCCGCCTTGTATTTTGCAAGGACGTGCTGCAGATATGCGTCGTCCGGCTTCACTTCCACAAGGCTGTAGGTCTTTTTTGCCGACCCGCGCAGGCGGTAGAGGTTGTGCAGGTTGATTGCAACCAGGCAAAAGTTCATAATCGCTGTTGGGTAAGAATGGATGATGAGCGCGTAGACGGCAAAGATGGCGCTGCCGATCGTATTGACCACGCGGAGCTTGACCACGGAGGTCATCAGAAACGAAACCAGTACCAATGCCGAGCCAAAGTAGCCGATGACTTCGATAATTACGCTTGTGTTCATGCAAATTCCTCCTTGCTTTTTAGGTTATCGCTCGCCGAATCAGCTTGCAAACCGTTTCGACAGTTTTGAATATATCAATCAAAGCCCAACAAACAACTTTATTTCTTGCTCCAGAAGGCGGAATACATTTGCGACCAAATAACCATCAGCAATCGCGTGATTCAGCCGAACAGTTACAGGCATGACAAGTCTTTCGTTTT